>DAOOVG010000008.1:0-36048 GCA_035369865.1 Paludibacteraceae bacterium
AAGTAATAATCAATTTGTTATATATAAAATATACCATTTTTGAAAGGAAAATCCGGTATAATGCCTTTAAAAAAACCAAAAGGTAAACCTTTGACCAAAGAGCAGAAAAAAACTGAACAAAGAAATATCTTCTCAGAGGGGTTACTATTGAACATGCCATTGGAGATACAAAACGAGCCCGAATTATTAAGCCCAAATTCAGATATTACAAACAATTCTTTGAAGATAAAGTCATGCTACTTGCATGTGGTCTATATAATTTCAGAATTTCTATGATCAGTAACACCATAGCAATCTAAATGATATAATGTCTAATAAATTCAGCAAAAGTCTAAAAAACTAAAGCTGATTCAAATATTTTGTTGTTTTTTTAAAACAGAATGAAATTAATCAAACTGTTTTAATAAGATATTGATTTCATTAAGAATTAATTGAGCAAAATCCTCAATTTTCATAGTTCCTTTATCTCCTTCACCTTGACGACGAACCGAAACTTCTCTTCCAGTAAGTTCCTTCTCTCCAACGATTAACAGATAAGGGATTCGTTTTAGTTCATTATCCCGAATTTTTCGTCCAATTTTTTCGTTACGATCATCTACTATAGCTCGTATAGATTTTTCCTTTAGAATTTTTTCTACTTCGAAGGCGTATTGATTATGTTTTTCACTAATGGGTAATATTACTACTTGATCAGGCGCCAGCCATAAGGGAAATTTCCCTGCAGTATGCTCAATCAATAAAGCAACAAAGCGTTCCATTGAACCAAAAGGTGCCCGATGGATCATAACAGGGCGATGTTTTTGGTTATCTTCACCTGTATATTCCAACTCAAATCGTTCTGGAAGATTATAATCCACTTGAATAGTTCCCAATTGCCAGCGTCTACCAATAGCATCTTTTACCATAAAATCAAGTTTCGGCCCATAAAAAGCAGCTTCTCCCAACACAACGCTTGCTTTCAATCCTTTTTCTTCACATGCTTCTACAATTGCTTTTTCTGCTTTATCCCAATTTTCATCGGTACCAATATATTTTTCTTTATTATTTGGATCGCGTAAAGAAATTTGAGCTTCAAAGTTATTAAAATCCAAAGCTTTAAAAATAATGAAAATAATATCCATTACTTTCAAAAATTCATCTTTCACTTGCTCGGGACGACAAAATATGTGAGCATCATCCTGAGTAAAACTTCTTACGCGTGTAAGTCCATGAAGTTCACCACTTTGTTCATAACGGTAAACTGTTCCAAATTCGGCAATTCGTAAAGGTAAATCTTTATAAGAACGAGGTTTGAATTTATAAATTTCGCAATGATGAGGACAGTTCATGGGTTTTAGCAAATATTCTTCGCCTTCTTCAGGAGTATGGATAGGTTGAAATGAATCTTTTCCATATTTGGCATAATGTCCAGAAGTAATATATAATTGTTTGTTTCCAATATGCGGAGTAATCACTTGCTGATAGTCAAAACGTCGCTGAATTTTCTTCAAAATTTCTTCCAGTCGAAGACGTAAGTCTGTTCCACGAGGCAACCAGATAGGCAATCCTTTCCCTACCATATCAGAAAACATAAATAGTTCAAGTTCCTTTCCTATTTTTCGATGATCTCTTTTTTTCGCTTCTTCAAGAAGTACCAGATATTCATCCAACATTTTCTTTGTTGGAAAAGTAATTCCATAAATTCGTGTAAGTTGTTTTCGTTTTTCGTCGCCTCGCCAATAAGCCCCAGCTACACTCAATAATTTTATGGCTTTAATTTTTCCTATATCAGGTAAATGGGGACCTCGACAAAGATCAGTAAAATTTCCTTGTGAATATAAAGTAATAGTTCCATCGGTCAGATCCTGTATTAATTCTATTTTATATTCGTCGCCTTTTTCTTCAAATATTTTTAAGGCATCTGCTTTACTAATATTTTTTCGAATGATAGGTTCCTTACGAGCAGCAAGTTCCTTCATTTTTTCTTCAATTTGTGGAAGATCGGTTTCCTTAATAATCGTGTTGCCGGCATCCACATCATAATAAAAACCATTTTCAATGGCTGGACCAATGCCAAATTTGATACCTGGATACAGTTCTTCAAGAGCTTCAGCCATTAAATGAGCAGAAGAATGCCAGAAAGCGTGTTTACCTTCTTCATCGTCCCAGGTAAATATTTTTACCGTTGCATCATTTTCAATAGGTCGAGTTAAATCCCATATTTCACCATTTACACCAATAGCCAATGCTTCTTGAGCTAATTTTGGACTAATATTTTCTGCAATTTCTTGCCCAGTAATACCTTCAGGAAATTCTTTTACTGAACCGTCAGGGAAAGTTATTTTAATCATTTTAAAAATTTTGCCATTAAGTATTAATTTAATGGTGCAAAATTACATGAAAATCGAAGTATTTCCAAGTGTACGAAAATAAAAATCAAAGTTATAATGACTTTAGCGACTTACTATCCGACGTTGAAAACACAAATGTTATTTTTGTAAGTTTGAAAAATATCTCAAGGTACAAAAATCATTTTGATTTTTGACAATGTAAATATCACTATACTAAACAATTAAAAGATTTTTTAGAGAATAACAAAAAATTTTGAATCATTTATTTGTCCCCTTATTCGCTATATTTAGATTCAATTGAAAAAACATGATGGTTTATGAAAAAATCAATGAAATACAATGGCTATATTAAAAAAGATGCAACAGTAAAAGAACATAAGGCGATATAAGGAAATTTATCACAAGGGGTAAGAAAGTAGTAGTGCAAGTATCCTGATAGTATAAATATGAATAAAAGTAGTTGTTCCTATTATTCTTATGTAAAAAGGGAGAAATTGTTTTCTACTCTTGTTTTTTTACGCTTTTTTTATAATCTCCAAAATACAAAATTAGTATTGATATTCAAAGGTTTATACGGGTGCTACAAAAAAAATGAAAAACAAGCAAAGATTTTTCTTTAACTTATTTAATTATTACCTTTGCAGTCACTATAAAAAATTGAATTAATTTTAATAAAATAATATGTCAAAAGTAACTGTTGTTGGTGCTGGTAATGTAGGTGCCACTTGTGTTAATGTGCTTGCTTATAACCAGATAGTAGATGAAGTAGTAATGTTAGATGTAAAAAATGGCATAGCAGAAGGTAAAGCACTGGATATGATTCAAACTGCCACTTTGCTTCATTTTAATACGAGAATTACAGGCTGTACAAACGATTATGCACAAACTGCCAATTCAGATGTAGTAGTGATTACTTCAGGGGTACCTCGTAAACCTGGAATGACTCGAGAAGAACTCGTAGAGGTAAATGCTGGAATAGTAAAAGAAGTAGCTGAAAACATTTTAAAATTTTCACCTAATGCTATTCTTGTAGTAGTAAGTAATCCTATGGATACAATGACTTATTTAACTTACAAAGCTACAGACTTACCAAGAAATAGAGTTATTGGAATGGGTGGAACTCTTGATACTGCACGTTTTAAACATTATTTAAGCGTTGCTCTCGATGCAAATCCAAATGAAATTGAAGCATTGGTAATTGGAGCTCATGGCGATACTTCGATGATTCCTTTGGTTCGTTATGCTTCTTATAAATGTAGACCTGTAACTGAACTTTTAGATAAAGACACATTGAATAAAGTAGTTTCTGACACTATGTTAGGCGGTTCTACAATTACCAATTTACTGGGCACTTCTGCCTGGTACGCACCAGGAGCTGCTGCAGCATTCTTAGTAGAAGCAATCATTCACGACGAAAGAAAAATAATTCCATGTTCGGTATATTTAGAGGGTGAGTACGGACAAAATGATATTTGTCTGGGCACACCTGTATTAATTGGGAAAAATGGTATTGAAAAAATTCTCCAATATCCATTAAATTATGAAGAAAGAGAATTATTTAGGAAAAGTGCGGCTTCGGTACATGAAACTAATAATACTTTAAAGAAACTTGTTGAAATTTAATTAAGTATTTTGTAATTAAATAAAAAAGGTTATGGTTTTTTAGTAAACATAACCTTTTTTGTTGTTTAATTATTTTAATGATTACGAGGATTACTTTATTTTTCAAAAAATAAAATTCTTAGTATTTGATACTTGTTGTCATATTTAAAAAAACAAAAGATTAAATTTATTACTATGTTTTTTGCAAGATAGAACAATAAAATAAATTTGTAAAAAAGAATTATATTTTTATCAATTGAGTATGGTGCTTCTCGTTTATCTTTTGATTACAAGTATTTTATATTTCCTGCTGATCATTTTTTTTATAAAAGGGTGGAAAAAATTGCCTGATTTCATTCCTGGTAAGAGCAATAAAAATATCCTTTCGGTTTCTGTCGTCATTCCCTGCCATAACGAAGAAAAAAACTTGCCTTCTTTATTTGAAGCCTTATCCGTTCAGACTTATCAAGATTTTGAATTATTGTTGATCAATGACCATTCTACTGATGCTACAGAAAGTATTATAAAAAATCATCTTCCAATTTTTAAGAATGCTGTTTATTTTTCTTCAAAAGAAAAAGGTAAAAAAAAAGCCTTACAAGAAGCCATTGAATTAGCCAAAGGAGAATTAATTATTACTACTGATGCCGATTGTACTCCATCAAATAAGTGGATAGAAACCATCATAGATTTTTATTCTCAACAAAGCTGTGACTTAATTATTGGACCTGTAAAAATGAAAAATGATTCTTCCTTCTTTCAACGACTGCAAACCCTTGAATTTGTTTCCTTAATTGCCACAGGAGCAGCTACTGCAGCTTCAGGAAAACCGATTCTTTGTAATGGAGCTAATTTCGCTTTCTTAAAAAAATCATTTCTGGAAAGTAAAAATGATTTACACGAAGAAGAATTGTCAGGTGATGATATTTTTTTATTGCAAAGCATAAAAAAACGAAAAGGAAAAATTCAATTTCTAAAATCTACGGAAGCTTTTGTTGAAACACAACCGTGTAAAACGATTGTCGAATTTTTTAAGCAAAGAAAACGTTGGGCTTCCAAAGCGAAAACCTATCGGGATAAATTTACTGTTTTTATTGCGTTGCTAGTATTTTTAATGTGCTTTAATATTTTAGTTTTGCTGATAGTTTCAATTATGCAACCCATTTTTTGGAAAATTTTTGTTATGGTTTTTATTTTTAAATATTTGCTGGATGCTGGTTTTTTAGCTACGGTTAGCAATTTTTTTTCCCTTGAAAATGTGTGGCTGGATGCTTTTTTTCTTTCGTTATTTTATCCATTTTATGTAGTGTTGGTTGGATTAGCAGGAATCGTTTTCAAACAAAAAAAGTGGTGAAAATTACAAAATTGCTCAATTGATAATATAAAGCACATCTCCTTGAACAAAAGTTCTGTAACGTTTTAACGGTTGTTTGGCAGGACCTAAAACAGGATTACCAATTCCATAAGCAATTGAAAATACACTGCCACATTTTTGGCAAATAGCTTCCCCATTCTCATTAGGCGTAATTTTTATATCCCGCTGAACTTCGTAAGGACAACACAAATCGAAAGCACAATATTTACCCTCAAAATCTGTATAAACCAAAACGCCACTAAAACCAATACGATCTGTTGCCTTGAGATTGCTTTTTTCGTCAATGATCAAAAATTGATTTACTGAATTTTTCAATGTGGTATAAGGCGATACTCTGAAATCTAGTTCTAAATATACTGGAAAATCTGGAATTGAAGAATCGTAGCTATTATCGCAACTTACCAGTAAAAAAGACAAAAACATTATTATCAGAAAAAATTTCTGTCTTTTTATTCGCCACTTTTTATATAAACTTATCATTATGAAAAAACACTATTGTCTGATAAAAAATAAAAATGAGAAGGTAATTTTTAAGTTTGCCCTCAGTAAAGTCTTTTGTAGATTTGTAGCTCCCATAAAATTAAATAAATACTATTACATAACACTACTATCGACAAAAATACACATTTTTTGTACAATCAGTTTTCGGATAGGTGATTTTTTTGATAGACAACAATATTATCGAACAAAATAGTCGAAAACATAAAGCAGATTATTATGTAAAGCGACTTAAAGCCAAAGATCATTTATATAAAGTTTAAAAATTGGTTACACAAATGGTTATCTTTTCTTGAAAAAGATTAGGAAATGTCATAATATTTCAAAAGGTTTTATCCCTTTCAAAAAAAGTTTATGTATTGCAAATTAGAATCTATATAAAACATTTTTTTAATCGGACGGTAATGTGAAAAACACTAAAACATTTGTGCGACAATATTTTTAATCTTGATATAAAAAAAATTTGCATTAAGAAATTTCGAGTGTTTTAAATGTAAACTTTTTCTGAGCAAAATAGCTAAAAATAGTTGTGATAATAGTTATTAACATTTTTGAAGGAGTTGGATAAAAATGAACTACTTCGACGAAAAATTTTAAGCCTACATAATTTAAACCCAAATTAACCATTACCACTAATAAATATCTAAACAGTTGTACTCGCCCTCGTAAATAAGAAGTTGTAAAAGTAACATATTTTTGTAGTAAAAAACCAGTAAAAAAAGAAATTGGGAAAGTTATTGCCAATGCCCCAATGTGAGCACTCATGGTTACAAAACCCAGATGAAGCATTCTGTGTTGTAAAACAAAATTATACACAACAAAATATAAAACCCAGTCAAAAACCATGTTTGCAGCACCTGTGACTCCATATCTGAAAAATTGCAAAGTCATGTATTTACGAAAAGGTGGATAAAAAAAGTCAATTACTTCACCTATTAAAAAACCAATCCTTTGAAAAATTTTCCTCATTCATTACAGGATATAAAAATCCATAATCGTATTAATAATTTTTTAAAAAAGAAGAATTTTCTAACAATTTTAATTACTTTTGTAGTAGAAAATTTTGAGGTTACAAAGATACAATTTTGTTTGTTAATCTTAGTTTTTTCATTTTTTTAAGTAATTTTTATTGGGTTGTTATCATGTCCGACGATTATCACAGTAATGGCAAAAGTAAAAGCAAAAAAATACTTAGGGCAACATTTTTTGGAGGACAAAAATGTAGCTCGCCGAATTGTCGAAAGTTTACCCATCCAGGAGAAAACTTCAGTACTGGAAATTGGGCCTGGGATGGGTGTATTAACTCAATTTCTTATCAATCAGCCCCTTGTTGATCTTGTCGCTATTGAAATTGATCACGAATCTGTAATTTATCTCCATAAACATTTTCCCGATTTAAAAGTTATTGAAGGCGATTTTCTTCAATTAGACTTACAAAAGATTTTTGCTGGTGAATTTTATATTATTGGCAATTTCCCCTACAACATTTCAAGCCAAATATTTTTTAAACTTCTTGAAAATAAGGATATTATTCCATCCTTGACGGGAATGGTGCAAAAAGAAGTGGCTGAACGGTTGGCTGCTTTATCAGGCAGCAAAATTTACGGTATTTTGAGTGTGTTGCTTCAAGCATATTATAAAGTAGAATATTTATTTACTGTTGATGAAAATGTCTTCCAACCTCCGCCAAAAGTGAAATCGGCTGTTATTCAACTTACTCGAAATGAAAATTTGAACATCGATTGCAACGAAAAACTTTTTAAAACAGTTGTAAAAACAGCTTTTAACCAACGACGGAAAACATTGCGAAATTCATTGAGACCTTTGGTAGAAAAAAATCATGAAATATATAAAAACTCTTTTTTTGATAAACGTCCTGAACAATTGGATGTAGCTGCATTTATTCAGCTTACCAATCAAATAGAAAAAGCAATGAAACAATAACTATTATTTTTCATTTTATTGTTACACTACTTGCTGCTGGATAATTTAATAATCCTCAGTAATAAAAAATAGGAAGGAGGCAAATCATGTCAGAATTAAGAATATTTTATCATGAAGATGGTAAACTAAAAATTTCAAAAAATCTTGATATCCTCAAAAAAGTAGATCTTAATAATTTAATCTGGATAGATTTGAATGATGTTCCAGAAAATGTAGAATCCGAATTAGAACAATTTCTAAAAATTTACATTCAAGAAGATGAAGAAATTGAAGAAATTGAAATGAGTTCCCGATACATCCAAACGGATGACAGTATTGTGGCAAACTCAAATTTTTTGCAAGATAATTATGTAATGGAGCCTGTTTCATTTATTATAAAAAATGGAATTTTGGTTTCGGTACGTAGTGCAGAATTAAAATCATTCAATGAAACTGTAAAAAAACTTTTTGTAAATACGAGTAATTTTCCTTCAGGTTATCACGTTTTAGTTTCGATTTTTGAAACCCGTATCGAATACGATGCAGACATGATTGAAGAAGTAACCGACCAAATTACCAACTTGAGTAAAACTTTAAATAGTGAAAATGTCCTGGATCAAAATATTTTAATTCTTATCAAGGATTTACAGGAAAAAGTGATGCTTATCCGACAGAATATTGTAGATAAACAACGGGTTATTTCTAATATGTTAAAATGTAATTTCTTTCCTCGTGATCTCTTATCCCGTTTGAATATGATCATTAAAGATATTAATTCTTTATTTGAATATACGCGATTCGATTTTGACCGATTGGATTATTTACAGGATACTTTTCTTGGATTAGCAAATATTCAGCAGAACAAAATTATTAAAATATTTACTGTTGTATCTGTTATATTTTTGCCTCCCACACTTATTGCAAGTATTTATGGAATGAACTTTAAATATATCCCAGAATTTAACTGGAAATATGGTTATCCATTTTCATTGTTATTAATGATTTTAGTTTCCCTTATAATATTGCTTTACTTTAAAAAGAAGAAATGGTTATAGAAAAATCCTTTTTAATATTATCCTCAAAATCAGGAATATTTTTAAAAAATTCAGATATTATAATCAAAAAAGTAGAACAAATTCTCTTGCTCTACTTTTTACATTTATATCAACAACAGGTTTATTCTATTATTCCAAGTTGACGGGCAACTTTGGTGATTTTTTCAATAGATTCATCAATTTGCTCAAAAGTATGTGTAGCCATCAATGAATAACGAATCAGCGTATCTTCAGAAGGCACGGCTGGAGAAACAACGGGATTGACAAAAATGCCTTCATCTTGTAACATTTGCGTCAGCTTGAAAGTTTTTATGTTATCACGTACATAAAGAGGAATAATGGGAGATTCAGTATGACCAATTTCAAATCCAGCTTTTAAAAACCCTTCCTTAGCACGCAAGGTATTTGCCCACAAAGCTTCCTTTCTCCATGGCTCCTCTGCAATAACATCAAGAGCTGCCAGTACGCATGCAGTTGAAGCAGGCGTAATGGATGCACTAAAAATCAAAGTACGGGAATTATGTTTTAAATAATTGATGATATTATTATCGGATGCAATAAAACCGCCTATTGTACCTAATGATTTACTAAAAGTACCCATAATTAAATCTACATCATTAGTTAAGCCGAAATGTTCACAGATTCCCGCACCTGTTTTACCAAAAACGCCTAACGTATGGGCTTCGTCCACATAAACAGAGGCATTGTATTTTTTTGATAATTCAACAATTTGAGGCAATTTGGCTATATCTCCTTCCATACTGAAAACACCATCCAAAACAATCACCTTGATTCTGTCATAATCACAACGTTTTAGAATATCTTCAAGCGACTCCATATCATTGTGACGATACTTAAACTGTTTTGAAAAAGATAACCTTTTCCCTTCAATAATGGAAGCATGATCTCTTTCATCAAAAATCAGATAATCATTTCTGCCTGTTAAGCAAGGAATGACACCGGCATTCACGGAAAATCCTGTAGAATAAACCAGAGCCGCATCTTTATTTACAAACCTTGCCAGCCTTTCTTCTAATTCGATATGAATATCCAGTGTGCCATTCAGAAAACGAGAACCTGCACAACCTGTCCCATATTTTTCAATGGCTTTGATAGCTGCTTCCTTTAATTTAGGATGATTAGTTAAACCTAAGTAACTATTCGATCCAAACATTAAAACAGGTTTTCCATTAATTTTGACTACAGTATCCTGTTCAGATTCAATAGGACGAAAATAAGGATATACTCCTAAGGCTTGCACTTCCTGAGGGGCTTTATATTCCCCCATTCTTTTACTTAATAAACTCATATTATTTTGTTTTTATTTATTAAAAAACGTCACAAAGATACATCATTTTTAAAAAATAATTATCTCTTCAAAAAATTAAATCTTATTTCTATCTTCGATTTTCAACAAAAAGTATCATTTTCTAAATTGATGACGAGTACTAATTTCTCTGAATATCAATATTTGTATTCATTTTTATCAGTCTAATAAAATGATAATTCTTGTATATAACAGTCTAAAATCTTACTTTTGTTATTCTTATAAATATAACTGAAGTTTATATTGCAACAAAATATGCATCAAATATTTAAATTATTTATTTTAACAATGGTCACTTTATCAACCATTTGTCTTGCTTCTGAAAAAAATCAATTGATCGGCAAATCTACCATCAAAATTGAAAATGGGAAAATGACTCCTGAAGTTCTTTGGTCGTTTGGAAGAATATCGGGCGTTCAACTTTCTCCTGATAAGACAAAAATTCTTTATCATGTTACTTATTTTAGCATTCCTGAAAACAAAAGCAACACTGAGATTTTTACTATGAATGTCGATGGAACAAATAAAATACAAATTACCCAAACTTCTGTTCGTGAAAATAGTGCTAAATGGATGAAAGATGGGAAACATATAGCTTTTATTTCTTCAGAAAGTGGAAGTTCACAGTTGTGGATGATGGATGCCGATGGTACTGATCGTCAACAAATTACTCAACGAGAAGGTGGTATAAATGATTTTATTTTTTCACCTGATGAATCAAAAATTCTTTTTATTGCCGAGATAAAATTTGGTGAACGTGCCAGCGACAAATACCCTGATTTGCCGAAAGCCACAGGCATTATTGTAAAAGATTTAATGTATAAACATTGGGACGAATGGGTGCAAACCATTCCGCACCCTTTTATTGCTGATTTCAAAAACAATAAAATCGAAAACGAGAAAGATATTCTGGAAGGAGAACCTTATGAATGTCCCATGAAACCTTTTGGCGGGATTGAGCAACTTGATTGGAGTCCGGATAGTAAAATCATTGCCTATACTTGTCGAAAAAAAACAGGTAAAGAATATACGCTTTCTACCAATTCTGATATTTATTTCTATTATGTTGAAAATAGAAAAACTGAAAATAAAACGGAAGGAATGATGGGATATGATATGAATCCTAAATTTTCTCCCGACGGAAAATGGATAGCTTGGGAAAGCATGGAACGTGAAGGTTACGAGTCAGATAAAAGTCGTTTGTTTGTAATGAATTTACAGACAGGAGAAAAGAAAGATATTTCCAGTGATTTCGATCAAAATTGCAATAATTTATCTTGGAGTTCCGATAGTCAAAATATCTATTTTGTAAGTTGCTGGCATGCTTTAACTCAAATTTACAAAGCAAATATTCACAATAAACAAATTACACCTCTTACTCAAGGAGTTCACGATTATGAATTTGTTATCGAAGCTAAAAACGTTCTTATTGGCATAAAACATTCCATGAGTAAACCAAATGAAATTTATAGCATTGATCCAAAAACAGGAAAAGAAACGGAACTTTCTTTTGAAAATAAAGAAATACTAGATCAATTAAAAATGGGAAAGGTTGAGGAGCGATGGATTACAACGACGGACAACAAGCAAATGCATACATGGGTTATTTATCCACCTGATTTCGATCCAAACAAAAAATATCCAACATTGCTCTACTGTGAAGGTGGTCCACAATCTCCGGTCAGTCAGTTTTGGTCATATCGATGGAATTTTCAAATAATGGCTGCCAATGACTATATTATTGTAGCTCCTAATCGAAGAGGTGTTCCAGGTTTTGGAAAAGAATGGCTGGAACAAATCAGCGGTGATTATGGCGGACAAAACATGCAAGATTATCTTTCAGCCATCGATGCTTTAGCAAAAGAATCTTTTGTCAACAAAGACAAGCTGGGTTGCGTGGGAGCCAGTTATGGCGGATTTTCCGTTTACTGGCTGGCAGGTCATCACAACAAACGATTTAAAGCTTTTATTGCTCACGACGGAATGTTTAACTTGGAACAACAATACCTTGAAACAGATGAAATGTGGTTTGTGAACTGGGATTTTGGTGGTCCTTACTGGGATAAAAATAATTCTGTTGCCCAGCGAACTTATGCTAATTCACCACATCTTTTTGTAGACAAATGGGATACACCTATTTTAATCATTCATGGAGAAAAAGATTACAGAATCCTTGCTTCACAAGCTATGGCTGCTTTTAATGCAGCAATATTAAGAGATATTCCGGCTGAAATGTTGATTTTTCCCGATGAAAACCATTGGGTATTGCAACCGCAAAATGGTATCCTATGGCAACGAACCTTTTTTGAATGGCTGAATAAATGGCTAAAATGATTGTTGAATTATAATTTTTGTTCTTCAGGAAAAATTTTATTAAAAATTGTCATCTCGACATTGCAATTTCATTTTTTTTAGTATTTTTGTAAGAGTTCTTCAACATTAGAAAAACCTACTTCAATATAAAATGAAAATGGATTTATTGAATAAATTGACGGAGCGAGCCAAAACAAATTTACGAAAAATTGTTTTGCCCGAAGGTGATGAAATTCGCACGTTGCAAGCAGCTGATATTGTATTAAAAGAAAAAATAGCTCAACTAATTTTACTTGGGAAAGAAGAAAAAATAAGAAAATTAGCCGAAGAAAATCATTTAAAAAGCATTACCGAGGCAAAAATAATTGATCCTGAAAATTATCCAAAATTGAATGAATATATCAATCTCCTTTATAAAATTAGAAAAAATAAAGGGATAACTTATGAAGAAGCCACACGACTTGCAAAAGATCCTTTATATTTTGGTTGTTTGATGATAAAAAATGGAGATGCTGATGGCGAATTAGCAGGAGCACGCCATTTTACAAGCGATGTATTACGCCCTGCATTTCAAATTATAAAAACTGTTCCTGGCATAAATGTTGTATCAGGTTTATTTTTAATGTTTACCCCTACTCAATATGGTGAAAATGGTTTATTAATATTTGCAGATTGTGCAGTAAATCCATGCCCAACAGCCGAAGAATTAGCACAAATAGCAATATGTACAGCGGAAACCGCTCACAACCTGGCAGAAATTGAGCCACGTGTTGCCATGCTTAGTTTTTCGACGAAAGGAAGTGCTCAACATGAGTTAGTTGACAAAGTAATAAAAGCAACGAAAATAGCAAAAGAAATGAATCCTAATTTACTTATCGATGGAGAATTACAAGTTGATGCAGCTATTGTTCCATCTGTGGCTGAGAAGAAAGCTCCCAATAGTCCAGTGGCTGGGCGAGCCAATGTCTTAATATTCCCTGATTTACAAGCCAGTAACATTGGTTACAAATTAGTAGAACGTCTTTCAGGAGCACAAGCTATTGGTCCTATTCTGCAAGGAATAGCTGCACCTGTAAACGATTTATCTCGAGGATGTTCAGTAAATGATATTGTACAAATGATTATTATAACCTCGAATCTGGTAAAAAAATGAGTGGGATTATCAAATTGGATTTTGACCTTTTAATTTTTTAAAATATTATGCACGAAATAATTGTCGAACCCATTGAAAAATATGGATTAAGTAAGAGAAGTCGCCGACGCACTCTTTTTTCAAAAATAGGAATAGTTGGTTGTGGTTACGAAGGCAGCGCTATTGCTACCATAGCTATTCTTAATGGTATTGAAGTGGTATTCTTAGAACCCACAGATGAAAAAAATGCCAACGCTTTCAGCCGAATTGAACAAAAATTAGATAAAAAAATTGAGAATTGGGGATTAACAGAAAATGAGAAAAAAATAGTCTTAAGTCGTGTACAAGGTACAAAAAATTACAAAGATTTTAGTGATTGTGATTTTGTAATTGAAGCTGTTCGATATGATGACCAAACTGGTGAAAGACATGTAAAGGAAAGAAAAGAAGTGTTTTTGCAATTGGAAAAAGTGTTATCACCTCAAGCTATTATTGCTTCTAATGTATCTACTGTCATTATTACAGAATTGGCATCTGAATTACGTTATAAAGAAAGATGTGTAGGATTACATTTTTTATCCAACATTCCAGAATCAAACATTATAGAAATTGTACGTGGACTTTATACTTCAGATGAAACTTATAACAAAGTTTGTCAATTTGCCCGTTTAATCAACCATCAATATGTGGCAGTTGCTGAATCAGCAGGTTTAGTAAGTATCAGATTATTCCTTATTGAATTAAATGAAGCCTGTGAAATATTAATGGAAGGAATTTCAACGGTGGAAGACATTGATCGTGTTTTAACAGTAGGATTTGGTCACCGATTGGGAGTTTTTCGTATGGCTGACCAAATGGGAATTGAAAAAATTGTCAATTTAATGGAAAATTTATTTAACGAGTATGGAAATTCTAAATATAAACCTTCACCTATTTTATTACGTTTATATAGGGCGAAACATTTTGGAGTAAAGCGAGGAAAAGGATTTTATGAATATGATAAAGAAGGAAATATTATCAAACAAGGAGGAGAAAAAGCATGAAAATATTAGTATTAAATTGTGGTAGTTCCTCAGTAAAATATAAATTATTCAATTTAGAAACCAATGAAATTTTAGGTTCTGGAATTGTAGAAAAAATTGGAATGAAAGGTTCATGCTTGAAGCATATGCGTGCTGATGGTCAAAAAATTCTTTTAGAAGGTGAAGTTTTGGAGCATCAAACCGCTATTGAATATATTTTGGGAGTACTCACCAGTAAACGTCATGGAGCACTCAAATCCTTAGAGGAAATCGATGCTGTTGGTCATCGGGTTGTTCATGGCGGTGAAAAATTTAACAAAAGCGTACTGATAACGGATGAAGTAATTCGAAAAATTGAAGAATGCATCGACATAGCACCTTTACATAATCCACCTAATTTGTCCGGCATTCACGCTATAGAAGAATTATTGCCTTCTGTTCCACAAGTTGCAGTTTTTGATACCGCTTTTCATCAAACAATGCCTGAACACGCCTATATGTATGCTATTCCTTATTCACTGTATACAAAATATGGTATCCGACGTTATGGTTTTCACGGAACAAGTCATCGATATGTTTCCAAAAGAGCTTGCGATTTTTTAGGACTTGATTATCAACAAACAAAAATAATAACTGTGCATTTAGGGAATGGAGCTTCAGCCACTGCCGTTAAAAATGGAAAATCTATTGATACCTCAATGGGACTTACTCCACTTGAAGGTTTAATGATGGGAACTCGTTCAGGAGATGTTGATTTGGGAATCGCCACTTTTTTGATGGAAAAAGAAATGATTGGACCTTCAGTACTTTCTACTTTATTTAACAAACATAGTGGAATGTTAGGCGTTTCAGGAATTTCATCCGACATGCGTGATATTAAAGCTGCTATTGAAAAAGGAAATGAAAGAGCCCGCTTAGCCCTGGAAATGTATGAATACCGCATCATAAAATATATTGGTGCTTATGCGGCTGCTTTGAATGGAGTTGATTTACTGGTATTTACGGGTGGTGTTGGTGAAAATCAAGCCAGTACACGTACAAATGTGTGCAATAATCTTAATTATTTAGGAGTTAAAATCGACGAAAAAATAAACATAGCCACGAAAGGGAAAGAAGCCTTGATAAGTACACCCGATTCCAGCATAAAGGTTGCCGTCATTCCAACAGATGAAGAATTTATGATAGCTTCTGATACTTATGAAATAGTGAAAGGATTGTAAAAAAATCATTATCGGTAATAAAGGAATTACTCTTTGAAAGTCAGGAATAATTCCTTTTTTATTTTCAAACTTTACTTTCCCAGCAAACTTTTTACAGTGTTAGCTATCATTTGGCTATCGGCTTTCCCAGCCAGTTTTTTGACCGCAATTCCTATAATTTTCCCCATCTCTTGCATGCTTTTGGCACCCACCTCATCAATAATTTTTTTAATTTCAGTTTTTAACTGTTCTTCATTCATTTGAGGTGGTAAATATTTTTCGATAACAGCTACTTCTGCCAATTCAGCTTCAGCTAATTCGGGCCGGTTCTGTTCGGCATAAATTTGAGCACTTTCTTTCCGTTGTTTGATCATTTTCTGAAGAATTTTTACTGCTGCCTCATCTGACAATGTCCCATCGCTTCCTTTTGCTACCTTTGCCTCGAGAAATTCTTTCTTAATACCACGTAAAGCTTCCAAGGTTACTTTATCACGAGCAAACATTGCTTGTTTAATATCTTCTGAAATTTTATCAAATAAAGTTTCCATACGTATAATTTTTAGTAAAAACAAAATAAGAAGTTAATCATTTTTTTTTCTGTTTTCTTTTCCATGCAGGAATTTTTTCTACTTTTTTCAAAATTTCGTCATTCTCTAAATCTTCGAGGTCTTTAAAATTAATTACAGGTATATTATCTTCTATTCCCACTTTTAATTCTTTTTCAGAAGTATTTTGAGAAACATCATCACCATAATATTCATCCATTGCTTTTTGAATCTGTAATTCTTTCTCTTCTTCAGTAGAACGAACAATAGGCGATTTTTTTTCATCAATAGTTGAATATTTTTTTTCAGCAAATTGACTGTTTTTATGTTTATTTACGATTGAAGCAGGCATACCTGGAATATCGCTAACATCATAACCTGTAGCAATAAGCGTAATTTTAACGTTATCGCCCAAAGTATCATCGAAAGTAGCACCCCAAATTACCTGTACGTTTTTCCCTACTTTTTTCATAAAATCATGAATTTGTTGCACTTCTTCCATCTTAATCTGATTAGTAGTTGAGCAATAAAGACTCAACAAAACTTTGGAAGCACCATTTACATCATTTGTATTAAGCAAGGGTGAATTTAAAGCATTCTCTATGGCTTTCGTGATTCGGTTTTCACCTGAAGCATACCCGGTATTCATAATGGCTACTTTACCATCTTTCATAATACTATAAACATCAGCAAAATCAGTGTTAATATAGCCCGGTACAGTAATAATTTCAGCGATACTTTTAGCTGCATTGGTCAGCACATCATCGGCTTTAGCAAAAGCATTTGATAATTCAAGATCAGGATAAATATCTTTTAATTTTTCATTGTTAATTACCAGAATAGCATCTACATGTTCACTCAAAGCTGCAACACCTTCTAATGCCTGTTTAATTTTTAAATTTCCTTCAAAAGCAAAAGGAATGGTAACAATTCCTACTGTAAGAATTCCCATATCATGCGCCACTTTGGCAATGACAGGCGAAGCTCCAGTGCCCGTACCCCCACCCATGCCTGCTGTAATAAATACCATTTTGGTATTATCTTGCAAAACTTCTTTGATTTTATCAATAGATTCTTCTGCTGCTTGACGAGCAACTTCAGGATTTCCTCCTGCTCCAAGCCCAGCCGTAGTATTAACTCCTAATTGTATTTTTATAGGTACAGGTGATTTTATGAGGACTTGATTATCTGTGTTGCAAATTACAAATGATACATCGGTAATGCCTTGACGGTACATGTGGTTTACTGCATTTCCACCGCCTCCACCGACACCAATTACTTTTATAATAGAATTATCCACCAAAGGCAATTCTAAAGGTAACATTTCGATAAGTTCTTCCATTTATTTATATATTTTAAAAAATCAAGAAAAACTTTGTTTATTTCATTTCATTGTCGTCATCAAAAAGACTTATAATATGTTCTGTAAGTTTATCCTTAAAATTTCGCTTGATTTTTGGTTCTTTTTTTGATTGTACATTCGTTGGATTCAATTTTCGATATTCATCAGTTAATACGATTGTTCCGATCAATTGAGAATAAGTATCATTAAAGAATTTGTCTGGTGTTTTATCATCTAACCATTCAGAATGATTCCCAAAACGAACAGGCAATTCTGTATTTTCTTCAATAAATTCCTTAAGATAATTTAATTTTGATGCTCCTCCAGTAATGATAATTCCTCCTTCCAGAGGGAAAGGCAATTGATTGATAAATTTAAAAATTGGTTGAGTAATTTCTTCCAGCCGAGCATTGATAATGTTTGCTAAAAAAGAGGTTGAAATTCGCAAATTTTCCTCCGCATTTTCAGAAGGCATCTCGACATAAATAGGGTTTTCTACAAATTTTACCATCGCTACACCTTTCAAACATTTTAGGCGTTCTGCATACGACTTTTTTATACCCAATTCTTCAATATCGGAAGTAATATTTTCTCCTCCAAGAGGTATTACCAACAATTGTTGTAAAATATCATTTTTATAAACTCCCAAAGTGGTAGTAGTTGCTCCAAAATCAATCAAAGCACACCCATTTTTGCGTTCGTCTTCTTCCACTAAAACAGTAGCCAATGATTCTATTGCTAAAGGTGAATATTCAACCGTGATGCCAGTTCGATCGAAACAACCATCAAAACGTTCTTTTATCAATTTATTCCCAATCACTACATTATAATAACCTGTAATTTGTACTCCCTTTTTCCCTACAGGATTGGTTAGATATTCTTCATCTAATTGATATTTAACAGGTATTATTTGAAAAGCAATCAAATCATTTTGAGAATATTTTCTTGCACATTCATCCTTCATCTCATTAATCAACATATCTGTTACCATCTTATTCTGACCAACGAAACGAGTTACAAGACCAGAAATAACTTTCATACTTCTGGCATTGATACCAACACAAACTTGCTGTATATCATGAATTCTTGAACTGTTTTGCAATAATTTTAGTAATTCATTAACCTTAAAAGCACATCCAGAAGGATGTTCAATGATACCATGTTTCACATCGTCAGAAATTTTAGACTCACTTCCCAGAATTCTTACTGCACCATTGTCCAAAACTTCTGCTACTAATGCCGAAATCCGTGAACTACCTAAATCCAATGCTATATAAGTTCTTTCATTCATAATTTTCTAAAAATAATCATTCAATTGCCTCACTAATATCTAAGAATAATTTATCAGACTGATTTTCGCGCGTGCAAACAATTTGATTTTTATATTGCAAATTTATTATTTTATAATGATTCCACCCTATTTTATTGAAACCATCTACATATAATTTTTTTAATTTCTGAAGCTTATTTTCATAATCATCCAAATCTCCGAGTATAATAATCCCTGTTCCCACTCTTGGTACCAATTTAATTTTTCCCTCATTGGTTACATAAATTTGTTCTATTTGAGCATTCCAGAAAGTATCTTTTTCTAAAAAAGTAATAAAATCAAATAATTCTCCTTTTGCCATTGATTTTGTGACTCTTCCTGACACCACAGGAAGATAAGCTGCATCACTCACAGAGGTAGGAATTATATTTCTATCTTCATCCACATAAAAACTTTCGTATCCGATTAATCTGAATTTTGGTTTTTTTTGTTCTACTAAAAGATAAACACTTCCATCGGGCGTTTTAAAACATTCAACTTGTTTGATCATCGGATTTTTCCTTAAAACATTTTCAATAGAATCTGTATATATATTTTTCAAGGTTTTTCCATAAGGGGTTAAACCCTTCTGATCAATTAGTTTAGCTATATCTTCTTTTGTTATCAATTGAACTGGTGAATTGTTATTATAAAATTTTATTTCGAATTTATGACAAACTTCCTTGTATCTTAAACCAGAAAAAATCCAAACAGCCATTATCAAATAAGCCAGGATGCATAAAACACCAAGTGTGAGTAATATATACTTAAAGACAGGTTTCATGGTTTGAACCTTCTATAGTTATTAACGATTGCTTTCTTTCAATTGTTTTTTGATTTCAGGCACCAGCTTGTCAATATCTCCAGCACCAAAAGTAACCAGTACATCTATATTTTTTTCTTTCAATAAGGGCAATAAATCTGCTTTGGTACATAAAATTTTGTTTTTCAGTTTTACTTCTTGAAAAATCTTTTCAGAAGTTACTCCTTCAATAGGCAATTCACGTGCAGGATAAATATCCAGTAATATTAATTCATCAAGACCTGATAATGCTTCTGCAAAATCAGAAGCAAAATCGCGTGTTCGACTATAAAGATGAGGTTGAAAAATTCCTGTTATTTTCCTCCCAGGAAATAATTCTTTAATAGAAGAAATACTGGCTTTCAATTCCTTTGGATGATGGGCATAATCATCCATAAATACCACCTTATCAGATTTATATACGATATTAAATCTACGATAGATACCTGAATATGAAGCAATTCCTGTTCTTATTTCTTCGTTACTTACGCCATTTAGCCACGCAATAGCCATCGCAGCAACGCTATTTTCAATATTTATCCGAATAGGAATTTTCAAACAAACATCTGCAATTCGTTCGGTGGGTGTAACAAAATCAAAATGAAACTTATTATTAATTTTTTTAATATTTTCAGCATAAAAATCACCGCCGTCATCAAGAGAATAAGTGTATAATTTTACACCTTTTTGCAATTGTGGCTGAATGTTTAAATCTTTCCGTAAAAGTAATACTCCATTGGGACGAATTAAAGAAGTAAAAAATTCAAAACTTTTACGAAAAGCTTCCGGCGTTTGATAAACATCCAGATGATCAGCATCGACAGAAGTAATTACAGCCATATAAGGTGAAAGTTGATGGAAAGAACGATCATATTCATCCGCTTCTACCACAAATAAGTTGCTGTCTTTTGAAAGTAATAAATTAGTATTATAATTATTGGATACTCCTCCCAAAAAGGCATTACACGATACTTGCGACTGATACAACAAGTGAGCCGCAATAGTAGAAGTAGTAGTTTTCCCATGCGTACCAGCAATACAAATTGCTTTTCCCTGCCGGGTAATTTCACCTAAAACTTCAGCTCGCTTTTTGATAGTAAAACCATTTTCCTGAAAATAGATAAGTTGAGGGTGGTTGGTTGGTATGGCAGGAGTAATTACAATCAATGTATTTTTTGCATCTCTAAAAGATAAAGGAATAAGGTTGCTTTCTGGTTCATAACAAATTTGTATGCCTTCAAACTGTAAAGTAGTTGTCAAATTACTTTCGTTTCGATCATAACCAGCTACTTGGTATCCTTTTGAGTTAAAATAGCGTGCCAGTGCACTCATTCCAATTCCTCCAATCCCTAAAAAATAATATTTAGTAAATTCCATATGAAATATTTTACAATACAATAGAGTTTCGATAATTGATGCTTTAAATAATATATGAGCATCTTTTTTTATAATAGAAATGATAAATAGTTTTTAAATCAATCAACTTTCAAAGAACTCGTTTATGTTTTTATTAAACTAATTATTTCTTTTGCAATAAGTTCATCAGCATCTTTATGAGCAAATTGTTTAATATTCTGACTTAATTTTTTTAATTGATTTTCATCATTTATTATTTCTAAAGCTTTTGGTATCAAGGTATTTTTTGCTTCAGCATCTTTGATCATAATAGCCGCTTCCTTTTTTACCAGAGCTAAAGCATTTTTTGTTTGATGATCTTCAGCAACATTAGGCGATGGTACCAAAATGGCTGCTTTACTCAAAAGACTTAATTCTGAGATAGAGCTAGCTCCAGCTCGAGAAACGACTAAATCAGCCACAGCATAAGCAAAATCCATTCGTGAAATAAAATCTGTGATAATAAAAGTAGGTGATAAAAATTTTTCTGCTGCTTTTAATGCTTCATTTAGATAATACTTGCCTGTTTGCCAAATAATTTGAATGTCACTTTGTGCTAATTCTTCCAAATGAGAAATGACACTTTCATTAATGGTTCTTGCACCCAAACTTCCACCAAGAACTAAGAGCGTTTTTTTATCAGGTTGAAATCCAAAAAACTGATAGGCTTCTTTCGTTTTAGGTTCAATAAAAAGTAATTCCTGACGTACTGGATTACCAGTTAAAACAATTTTATCTTTCGGGAAAAATCGCTCCATGCCTTCATAAGCGACACAAATACAACTGGCTTTTTTGGCTAAAAATTTATTGGTAATTCCCGCATAAGAATTTTGTTCCTGAATAACAGTAGGAATACCTAAAATATTGGCAGCCATTAGAATAGGAGCACTGGCATAACCACCCACTCCTACAACCACCTCAGGATGAAATTGACGAACAATTTTAAGAGCCAAACCCATGCTCCGAAAAAGATCGATTGAAACTTTTATATTTTTAAATATATTTTTCCTATTTATACCACTTATCGGAAGTCCTTTAATAGGATAACCCGCAGCAGGAACACGTTCCATTTCCATACGCCCTTGTGCTCCCACAAACAAAATATCAGCCTCTGGTTGCAACCTTTTTAAGGCATTTGCTATACTAATTGCTGGGAAAATATGTCCTCCTGTACCACCACCACTAATAATAAATTTGCTCATTCTATTATTTACTCTATTCCACTGATTATATAAACTTTTCAAGAAATAATAAAACTTTTCATTCTTCCTAAAAAACTCATTTTTTTATAATTTATTAAATTTGAATAATTTATAAATGGTATTTTGATGCAAAATATTATACAAATTTAATTTAATTCTTCAAGTTTTACAACAGGAAGATCTTCACTTTCATTTTCAGCATCAGAATTTGAAACGGTTTTTTCTTCCTTTAGTTGCCGAGTGACGCCCAAAATAATTCCAAAATAGATACAAGTAATCAATATGGAAGTTCCACCTCGACTAATCAAAGGAAGCGGTTGCCCTGTCACAGGTCCCAGACTGGTGGCTACTGCCATACTTACAAATGCCTGCAAAACAATCATCAGCGAAAGTCCCATTACCAGTAGTGCAGGAAAAACCGTTGGGCTCTTTAAGGCAATCATTCCAGCTCGAAACAGAAGAATCAAATAAAGTAAAATAACGCCGATACCTCCAATTAATCCCATTTCTTCAACAATAATAGCATAAATAAAATCGGAATAAGCTTGAGGCAAATAATCACGTTCCACACTATTGCCAGGAAAAACACCTGCTACTCCTCCTCGTGCAATGGCTATTCGCCCGTGTTGAACTTGCCTGTTCTCGTCTGTAATCACGTATTTATCTGTTTCCTTATCTTTTTCAGAAACATATCTATCAATGCGTGCTCTCCATGTGTAAGCTCTATCAAATACTTTCGGCATAGAAGTTTCAGGAACGATTTTAATAGTAAAATATGCCAGAACTAAAATGATAAACAAACTCCCCAATAAAATTCCTAATCTTTTCAATGAGATTTGTCCGATAAACATCATAATAAACACCACTGCAAAAAGTAAAAGAGCAGTTGAAAAATTTTCGAATAAAATCAAAGGACAAATAATAGCTAACATTAAAAGAATATTTAGAAAATATTTTTTTTCAGTAGTTTTATCTTTAATTCTCGAAATCAAATCCGCAGTTACAATAATCACACAAAGTTTAGCTAATTCCGATGGCTGAAATTGTATACCGAAAATTTCTATCCATCGGGTAGCATCATTTTCACTTTTGCCTTTCAGCAAAACAAATATTAACAAAACAATAGACAAAATAACGCCAAGATATGCTAAAAGGCGGATATATTTATAAGGAATCATATGAACAAAAAAAACAAGCAAAGCTCCCCCAAACAAAAAACCAATATGTCGCAAAATGGGAACAGTCGTACTGGCAGCTTTGTAAGCCAGCGTACTGGAAGCACTATACATTTCAATTACTGAAATAATGCATAAAAAGAGAAACACTAACCACAAAGTTGTGTCGCCTCGTAAATATTTTTTAAGTAATTCTTTCATGTCTTAGCTTATTAATGCAATTTTGGAAAGTTCTTATAAATGTTTATGCTGGATTTTTCCTTAAAAATGAATTAAAGATTCCTGACATAAATTTTAAACTGTTTGCCTCGGTCTTCATAATTTTGAAATAGATCAAAACTTGCACAACAAGGTGAAAGTAAAACCGTATCGCCATCTGTAGCCATTTCATAAGCTTTTCTTACAGCTTCTTCCATAGAATGAGCATCAGCAATCTGAGCCACTTTCCCATCAAAAAATTTATGAAGACGACTGTTGTCAACACCCAAAAAAACTAAACCTTTTACTTTTTCCTTGACCAGTTTCTCAATTTCTGAATAATCATTTCCCTTATCTGTGCCTCCAAGAATCAGCACCACAGGTGTACGCATACTTTCCAACGCATACCAACATGAATTCACATTAGTAGCTTTAGAATCGTTGATAAAAGTAATGTTATGAACAGTGGCTACGTATTCCAATCGATGTTCCACACCTTGAAAATCCTGTAAAGATTGACGGATATTTTCTTTTCGTACATTCATAATAGAAGCCGTGAGTCCTGCTGCCATTACGTTATACTTGTTATGAATTCCTTTTAATGATAATTCGTTTGCATTCATACTAAAAAAAGAATTATGAGTTTTTATAATAAGCTGATTATCTTCGATATAAGCCATTGTATTCTCCTTTTTATTTAAAGCAAAAGGATATAATTGTGATTTGATATTACGTTTTTTTAATTCTTTTTGAATTACAGGATCATCTTCCCAAAAAATAAAAGCATCTTTGTCGGTTTGATTCTGAACAATTTTAAATTTGGCATTCACATAATTTTGGAAATTGTAATCGTAACGGTCTAAATGATCGGGTGTAATATTTAATAAAACAGCTACATCAGGTTTAAAATGATAAGTATTCTCCAATTGAAAGCTGCTTAATTCCACTACATAATAATCATGATAGGAAGTTGCCACCTGAAAAGCCAAACTTTGTCCCACATTTCCAGCCAGTCCTACATTATAACCTACATTTTTTAAAATATAATAAGTTAACATGGTAGTAGTAGTTTTTCCATTACTCCCTGTAATACCAATTATTTTGGCAGTCGTATAACGACTTGCAAATTCTATTTCAGAAATGATGGGAATGTTTTTCCCCATTACCTTTTTTATGATAGGGGCTCTATCTGGAATTCCTGGACTTTTTACCACTTCATCGGCAGTAAGTATCAACTCTTCTGTATGATGTTTTTCTTCCCATAAAATATCATATTGATTAAGTAATTGTTTATAATTTTCTTTTATTTCAGAATTATCTGAAAGAAAAACATCAAAATTTTGTTTTTTTGCCAGTATAGCAGCTCCTGTTCCACTTTCACCACCACCCAATATAACCATTCGTTTCATAAAAAATGATTTATCTTATTTTTAATGTAATTATGGTAAATGCCGCCAAAATAGTTCCCACAATCCAGAAACGAACTACAATTTTTGATTCGTGAAGCGGTTGATAAGGTTTCTGAATGAGAGCTTTAATGCCTGCATCACTGCCTATTTGAAAATGATGATGCAAGGGTGTCATCTTAAAAATTCTTCTGCCTTCTCCAAAACGTTTTTTTGTATATTTAAAATAACCTACCTGAAAAATGACCGATAAACTTTCAGCGAAAAATATCCCGCACAAAATAGGGATCAATAATTCTTTACGGATTGCCAAAGCAAAAACAGCTATAATTCCACCCAATGTTAAACTTCCAGTGTCGCCCATAAAAACTTGTGCCGGATAAGAGTTGTACCACAAAAAACCAATAGTTGCTCCGATAAAAGCTGCAGCAAAAACCAACAATTCCCCTACCCCAGGAATATACATAATATTCAAATAACCAGCATAATTAATATTACCTGAGAGATAAGCTAAGATTCCCAATGTAACCCCCATAATCGCTGAAGAACCTGCACTTAAACCATCCAGCCCATCTGTTAAATTGGCACTATTTGATACAGCAGCTACAACAAAAATAGCAACTAAAACAAATAACATCCAACCGTATTTTTGAGCATTTTCTCCTGCTTTTTTAAAAGCATCAGCATAATCGAGATCATTATTTTTTACAAAAGGAATAGTTGTTTTGGTTGATTTAATATCCTTTTTTGAATATATAACGTTTTCAACCCTTAATTCTCCTTTAATTTCAGTATTTTCACGAATTACAATATCGGGACTCAAATACATAATTAAACCAACTATCAATCCTAAACCTACCTGCCCAACAATTTTAAATTTTCCACTTAAACCTTTTTTATTTTTCAGAAAAACCTTTATATAATCATCTAAAAAGCCTATGATTCCAATCCACAAGGTAGTAATTAACATCAAAATAATATAGATATTAGTCAAATTAGCAAAGAGTAAAGTTGGCACCACAATAGAAATAATAATAATAATTCCACCCATCGTAGGAGTACCTTTTTTATCCATTTGTCCTGCTAATCCTAAATCCCGAATAGGTTCACCAATTTGTTTTTTTTGCAAAAAAGCAATAATTCGTTTCCCAAAATAAGCAGAAATAAAAAGAGACAGAATGAAAGCAAGGGCAGATTTAAACGAAAGATAATTAAACATTCCTGCACCTGGCACATTAAATGTTTTATCTAAATATTGAAATAAATGGTACAACATCCTATATTGTTTTTAAATTAAGCATTTGTGTTTGAGACCCCATATTTTTATCTTTAAAAATAGAAAAGAAATCAAGCTATTTTAAAATATTTTTCAACCTCTTCTTTGTCATCAAAATGTTGTTTTTTACCTTGAACAATCTGATAATCTTCGTGACCTTTCCCTGCAATCAAAACCACATCGCCTGGTTGAGCAAGAGCACAAGCCATTTTAATTGCTTCCCTTCGATCAACAATGGTTAAACACTGTGACTTTTCTTCTGAAGTCAATCCAGCCAGCATATCATTTAAAATTTCCATTGGATCTTCAAAACGAGGATTATCAGAAGTGAGAATCGCTTTCCAACTGCCTTTTACCACTTCTTGAGCCATGAGAGGACGTTTCCCTTTGTCACGATTGCCACCACAACCAACTACTGTTATTAATCTGCCTTTACCTTGCAAAATATCATGAATGGTTTCTATCACGTTTTTTAAAGCATCGGGCGTGTGAGCGTAATCTACAATAACTGTAAATCCTGTTGGAGAAGGTAAGGTCTCAAAACGACCTGAGACAGGATGAAGTGTACTAATTATTCTTAAAACTTCCATTTCATCGGCTCCTAATAATACTGCTGTTCCATAAATTGCTGTGAGATTGCTGGCATTGAATTTACCCACAAAATTTACATGTACTTGCTTGCCATTCATTTCAAGCAACATCCCTTCCCAACTTTGCTCGATAATTTTAGTTTTAAAATCAGCCAAATGATAAAGTGAATAAGTGTGAATCGAAGCTTTCGTATTTTGAACCATTACCAGTCCATTTTTATCGTCTAAATTAGTAAGAGCAAAAGCAGTAGAGGGTAAATCGTCAAAAAATCGTTTTTTTGCTTTTAAATAATTTTCAAAAGTCAAATGATAATCAATGTGATCACGTGTGAGATTGGTAAAAATGCCTCCTTTAAATTCCAGCCCAGCAATACGCCGCTGATCAATAGCATGTGAACTTACTTCCATAAAAGCATATTCGCAACCTGCTTCAACCATTTTTGCCAGATATTCATTCAATTCCAGTGGATCAGGGGTTGTGTGGGTTACTTCCATTGGTATTTCATCAATATAATTTCGGACAGTGGATAATAACCCTGCTTTATATCCCAATTTACGGAAGGTTTGATATAAAAGAGTAGCAACAGTAGTTTTTCCATTAGTTCCAGTCACTCCTACCAATGTTAATTTCGAAGAAGGAAAGTCAAACCAGGCACAAGCCATTTTTCCCAAAGCTTCAGCGCTG
Organism: Paludibacteraceae bacterium; assembly: GCA_035369865.1. Classification (GTDB taxonomy): domain Bacteria; phylum Bacteroidota; class Bacteroidia; order Bacteroidales; family Paludibacteraceae; genus MVYY01. The sequence continues at coordinate 27,702 of DAOOVG010000008.1, forward strand.
TTTTCGACTTTTACATACGTCACGTTCGGATTAAATTTTACAGGAAATTCTTCGCAAACAATTGCCACTGCACCATTTTCAATGGCTGAAGGAATAAATTGATGCCCATCAACACTTGTACCATGTATAGCAACAAAAACATTCCCCGTTTGAATTTTACGTGAATCAAACTGAATAGACGAAATATTGATATTCATATCGCCTATCACTTCTAAAAGAGGAATTCCCTGTAAAAGATTATTTAAAGTCATAACATCTAATTTATTAAAATCATTATTCTTGAAAACTCAATAAAACTGATTGCCCTTTTTGAATCGGCGAGCCGGCTGAAATGCTCTGGGAAATCAATTTTCCATACCCGTTGATTTGTACTTTCAAGCCTAATTTTTCAGCAAGATAGACAGCATCTTTAGCTCCCATATTGGTTAAATCGGGCATTATATTATGCATAATATTAATAGGCTCAATCCTTAACTGGGTTTCAGTATTTACTCTTACATAATCACTTGGCAAACCAATCACTGAAAGCTGCATTTGAGAAGCAACTGTTTGTAAGTCGCAAAATCTTCCTGAAAAACAATAAGGTAACTTTGGCTTATGTGACAAAGTATCAACTTTCAAATTTTCAGGCTTTGCATTCGATTTTAAAAACATCACACGTTCTGCAATATTTTTAAAAACCGAACCACTCATTTTTCCACCAGATGGATAACCAATGTGAGGTTCACGAATCACAACAATACAACTATACTGAGGATGTTCAGCAGGAAAATAACCGCAAAACGAGACTTGATGAGCTTTTCCACCTGATTTATATCCTAATGCTCCTTTAGAAATTTGAGCTGTACCTGTTTTTCCTGCAATACGAAAATATTTTGATCTCACATTTTTTGCGGTTCCTAATTTACCTTCTATTACGCCCAATAAAGTTTCTTGAACAACTTTGAGTACTTCAGGTTTACATATGGAGTGATTAATGGTTTCGGTTTGAAAAGTTTTAACTATCTGTCCATTTTTACTGATTGCCTTTACAAAAAACGGACGAATTAACTTTCCATTATTAGCAATAGCATTATAAAAAGCCAATGTATAAATAGGTGGAATTTGAACTTCATAGCCAATGGACATCCACGGTAAAGTAGTTTTTGACCAATATCTTGTCTTGTCCAGTGGATGCCTAATTTGTGGTGCCGCTGCACCAGGGATTTCCAATTGCATCGGCACATTCAATTTCATCTGATACAATTTATTTACATAAGCTGCAGGATTGTCACCATAAGCATTGACAATCATTCTGGAAACTCCAACATTGGACGAGGCTTGGATGGCTTCTGCAATGGTTATTTTATGAAATCCACCTCGATTATAATTGTGATCCTTCATAAAAGAATTGGCATATTGGTAAATACCATTATCAGTATCAATGGTATCTGTAATTTTAACTTTTCCATCGTCCAAAGCTGCTACTAAAGATACTACCTTAAAAGTAGAACCCGGTTCTACCAAATCCGATACTACACCATTTTTATTTTCTGAATAAGTACCATCAGCATTTTTTTGCATATTTACAATGGCTTTTACTTCTCCTGATTGAACTTCCATCAAAACAACATAACCGGCTTCCGCATCAAAAGCTTTTAAACTATCTACTAAAACTTTTTCTGCAATATCTTGAAAATCAATATTAATAGTGGTAATAACGTCCCTTCCATCAACAGGTTCTACTTGAACAGTTTCCTGCCAAGAATTTGCAATTTTTTGTCTCACGCCCACACCTGGCGTCCCTCTTAACACAGAATCAAAAGCCAATTCAATTCCATTTTTTCCACCTTTTGATTCATCAGCATAAATATCTCCTATGGTTCGTGAAGCCAGAGAACCAAAAGGTTTCACTCGCTCAAATAATTCCTTTGTAACTAAACCACTTTTATTTTTCCCTAATCTAAAAAGAGGAAAAGTTTTCAATACTTTCAATTGAGCATAAGAAATGCGCTTGGGATACAAACGATATTCGCCGTTTTCTTCAAAATAAGCTTTTGTTATATCATTCTTGTATTGAGCAACAGATTTATCGCCAAAAAAATTAGACAAACAGATAGCAACAGAATCAATATTTTCCTTAAAAAGTGCTCCGTCATTTTCATGTAAAGCTGGAACTCGCAAATCCATATAAACGTAATAAGTAGGAATAGAACTTGCCATTAAACTTCCATTGCAAGCATAAATGTTTCCTCTGTTTGGTTTTATAACAATATTGGTTTTTACGTTTTTAGCTGCTAATGCCAGCCAATGATCACGTTCAACAAACTGAATTACAATAATTTTATATATCACCAATAAAAAAGCAACCACTATTAAAAAATATATCAGAGCAAAACGAAGGATAATATTTTTACGATTGTTAGCCATTTTTAGTTGACTGAGTCATTTAATATAATCAATGGTTCATTTAGTTCATGAAGGTCTATTCCTTTTTCATTCAACATTTTCAGCACATTCGATTGACGGCTAATTTGCATTAGTTGAGCAGAAATAGTCAACGATTCATATTTTTTATCTTGAATTTCTTTTTTTAATTTATTTTGATAAACCAACTGTTTTTCATAACTATATCGATTCCCAATGTAAATAATCAGTAGAACTACAATCATAGCAATTAAGCCGAGTTGCCTTGTAAAAAAACGTTTTTTAAAAATATTGCCGTTTAAAATATCCCGAAAAGAACTGGACTTAATTTCTACCCAATCTTCTTCACGAATAATACTTTTAAAAAAATTTGTAAAAACAGACATTTTGGAGAATTTAAAAAGTTGCAAAAACCATTTTTAAATCAGAGATTTTCGTTCGGCTATTCTTAATTTTGCACTACGAGCTCTTGGATTTTGTTCAATTTCATTATTATCAGGAACAATTACTTTATTGTTAATCAACTGAAAAGGTAAAAAAGGATGACCATAAAAATCTTTTTCAATTTTTCCTGCAAAATTACCACTTTTTAGAAAATTTTTTACCATTCTGTCTTCCAATGAATGATAAGTAATGATGACCAGACGACCTTGCGGTTGAAGCACTTGTAATGATTGTTGTAAAAAAGCTTGTAACGCTTCCAATTCATGGTTTACTTCCATACGCAAAGCCTGGAAAACACGCGCCATATCTTTTTTTTCTCTTTCTTTTGGAAACAACGGTTTTATTAATTCTACAAAAGAAGAAATTTGTGTTAAAGGTTGTCTATCACGATTTTCAACAATTATTTTAGCAATTTTTCTAGCATTTCTCAATTCTCCATAATTAAAAAAAATATCAGCCAATTTTTCTTCAGAATAGGTGTTCAGCACATCTGCAGCAGTTAACTCAGATTGTTTGTTCATACGCATATCCAGTTTCCCTTCAAAACGAAAAGAAAAACCTCGTTCTGAAGCATCAAAATGATGCGACGACACACCCAAATCTGCTAAAACGCCATTTACTTTTTCTATTTCAAGATAACGTAAAAAATTTTTCAAATAGCAAAAATTACTATGCACAAACGTAAAACGCGGGTCATCAAAAGCATTTTTGGCAGCCTCTTCATCCTGATCAAATACAATCAATCGCCCTTTTTCATTCAGTTTGCTTAATATTTCACGAGCATGACCACCACCACCAAAAGTAGTGTCCACATAAATTCCATCAGGCTGAATATTCAGTCCATTGACTGCCTCGTACAGCAAAACAGGAATATGATACGCTCCATCGTTCATTGGGAATTTTTTTATTCTGATTTCCTTAATTTTTCTTTCAACAAATTGGTAAATTCATCAGACGAGAGACGAGCTTTTTCATAGCGAGCTTTACTCCAAAGGGCAAAACGGTCAATCATTCCCAAAAAAACTACTTCTCCATTTTCTATTCCTAACGTTTGAAGATTTTTTTTCGAGACCAAAATCCGTCCCTGCGTGTCTATATCGAGCCATTCAGCATCTGCTACAAACTGCATTAATAAAAGCTCATCAATAGAATTCCATTCGTCCAGCTTTGATTTCAAGTATTCAATTTTTTGATTCCAAACCGCTTCGGGATAAAATATTAAACAATTGTTTTCTTCTTCTTTACGCATTACAATGCGGTCTTTTTCAATATCTCCTAAAAGTTTTCGATAAACCGCAGGAACAAAAATTCTTCCTTTGGCATCTACTTTAGCTTCATATTTTCCAATAAATGTTGACATTAATTGAGATTTTTACTTTACACTGTAAAAGTAAAAAATATATTTAAATCCCCCACATTTCCCCACAAAATATTTTTCAACAACTAATTAACAGAAAAAAATGCTTTTAAGAACTTTATAAACAGTTTATTAATTATAATTCGATTAGAAATATTTGATTTAAAATATTTATTATCAAGTGGTTAAAATTTTATTTCGTAAAAGGAAAATTAAGTGGGGGATATTTTTTCTGTTTATTCACAACTTATCAACAGATAACTTCATCCGAGAATTGTCATTAGAAATATAGGCGTACAGGTCAAAAAGTAGTCTGCTAATTTTGTTTACTTGTATCAGTTTTGTTTATTATTTCTGTTTTTGTAAATTGAAACGGACGAACGATGCTCTGCTGTGGAGCAACTTAGCTAGGGATAGATTTGGGAGCGTCTAATATGTTCAGAAATGTCTTCGGCGACATTCTTTTTTTAAAATACCAGTGACGTCTCTTTATGCCTTAAAAAACCCGTCAATAAATTGCTTGCGATTTTCTTTGGACATAGTCAAATTCATTTCTTTTAGGTAATTCACCAAGACGCTTCAAAGTGATTAACGGAATTTCTGATAACAAATGAATGAATTTGTTTGTTTTAGGTTGGGTCATGCCAAAAAATACTGCATGATGCTCCTGTAAAGGGTTCGTTTTCAGATAAATCAAAATAAACATTAATTTATCTGCTGTAGTAGGTAGTTACTTGCAAACATGAATCTGTGCTATACGAATTCGAGGAGTTCCATTAATAATATAATACCAACTATAATTATCCCAATCTTCTGAAAAATAGGATAATAATTTCTCAAAATACTCAACAGTTAAACCTGCTAAACTTAAAAATTGAGTTAAATTTTTCTTTAATCGTAACATCTTTTTTATTATCAACCAATATATCTTGATATACTATAGCATAATTCGTTTGCGATTCAATTGGTCTGACAAAATCTTTCAACGTAACATTTTTAAGTTCTATCGTTACTTTTTGATTCGAGGTCTGCGCATTTGACAAACCAAAGAAAAAGAGATTTTTTGAAAAAATTATTGATTTTTTTTGTTGTTTTGATATCCTACGATTTTTGCAATCTAAAAGTTTTTGCTAAAAATTAGCTTTCTGTAAAGTATTAAATGTTATTTGACCAGTGTACAGCATATATTTATCCTCTAAACGAAGTTTATCCCTGCCAGGTGAGCAAGACCACAATTGGTATACTTAGCAAGTTTCCCATAGCAATGTTTCATAGTTTTTTTCTAAAAAGAGAAATTCACACATTATCAAATTTATAGAGAGTATATTTGTCATTCTTTGTTTTTTTTGGGGGGGTAATAATTCGTAGTAACATTTTTTGTATAAATTCACTAAGAGAAGAAAATAAATCTGATCACTCTTCGGTTTCTGACTTTTTAAACATTTTATTTCATTTTTATCTCGTTCGTTAAAATATTGAAATATAATAATATATGCAAATTTTTCAAAGAACTTTTTCGAGTACTTTTACCTTTTTTTATGACAATAAAAAATAGATTACCTTTGAATGATTTTTTGGGTGAGCCTCAAAGATAAAAAAATTTGTGAAAAATAAGACTAAGAAAAAATAGGTTAAAAACAATATTGTTTGCCTTTTTGAAAGAGGTGATTCGAAAAAAAATCAAATATTGCATTTTCAAAAAGACATAAAATAAGTATACTTGCACATAATATTCATATTCAATTTGTAAAGTTATGGCAGTTGTGGTAATTATGCCCAAACAAGGGCAATCGGTGGAAAGTTGCATTGTTACCGAAATAAAAAAGAAAAAGGGGGATGCCGTGAAAAAAGGAGATATCCTGTTTTCTTATGAAACAGACAAAGCATCTTTTGAGGAGGAGTCGCCGGTAGACGGCGTAGTGCTGGAATGTTTCTACAAAGAAGGGGACGAGGTTCCGGTATTGGAAAATATGATGATTATCGGACAACCCGGGGAAGATTATTCGGCATTGTTGGCTGAAAGTCAATTGATGGCAGGTAATCATGAGGAGATAAAAAAGGTTGAGGTCGAAGTAGATTTACCCGAAGCAGCAATTGGCGCAACACAGCCTCAAATCGATCAGGAATCAGTGTCTATTTCTCCTCGAGCTAAAAAATTAGCAGAAAAATTAGCAGAAAAAGAAGTGGTGAATGTTTCGTCCATAAGCGGTACAGGACCCCATGGAAGAATTATTGAGAATGATGTGAAAGCTGTGGTTGAAAACCGACCGATGTTCCCCGACCGAAAGATTTGGGCGACGGTGTATATGCTTTTGTTCCTTATATCGGATTGAGTCTGACTTATGATCATCGGGCACTGGATGGTGGAGAAGCTACCCGTTTTCTGAAACAGATCGCGGTGGAAATAGAAACCCTCAAATTGGATATTTTTTGAAGAAAACAGTAAAATCGTAAATGTAATTAAATAAAATGCTATGTTCGATTTATTGATTATAGGAGGAGGACCGGCAGGCTATGTGGCTGCCGAACGCGCAGGACATAAGGGTCTTGAGGTGCTTTTGTTCGAAAAGAAAGCGATGGGGGGTGTTTGTTTAAACGAAGGTTGCATTCCCACAAAAACCATGCTCTACAGCGCCAAAACCTACGAAAATGCGTTGCACGGCGATAAATATGGTGTGTTTGTGGACAATGTTCGTTTCGATTACGGCAAAATTGTCAGTCGGAAAAACAAAGTAGTCCGCAAGTTGGTGCTGGGTGTGGAAGGTAAAATGAAGGCAAGCCAAGTTACCGTGGTTAAAGGCGAAGCCCGGATTCTCGGGAGAGGTGCTGGCGGCATCGAGGTTGGCTGCAACGGTGAAAGCTATCATGGGACCAATTTATTGATCTGCACAGGATCGGAAGCATCCGTTCCACTTATTCCGGGATTGGCCGAAGCAGGTGATATTGTGGTTACCAACCGCGAAATTCTGGATTTGAAAGAGCAACCGGAATCACTTGTCATTATTGGAGGTGGTGTAATCGGGATGGAATTTGCTTCCTTTTTCAACAGTTTGGGAACAAAAGTGACGGTTGTGGAAATGCTTCCCGAAATACTCGGCGGATTGGATGGGGAAATTTCTGCCATGTTGCGCGATATTTATGCCAAGAAAGGAATTGAATTTTATTTGGATGCCAAAGTTATTCAGGTAGATGGCAAAAAAGTCGTTTTCGAAAAAGACGGAAACACACAAACCATTGAAGGTGAAAAAATATTGTTGAGCGTTGGTCGTAGGCCCGTTACCAAAGGGTTCGGACTGGAAAAACTGAATGTGGAGTTGAAAGGAAACGGCATCAAGGTCGACGAAAAAATGCGCACCAATGTGCCCGGTGTTTTTGCTGCCGGTGATGTAACCGGATTTTCATTGCTGGCACATACGGCCATGCGAGAAGGCGAAGTGGTGGTAAACAACCTGACCGGTCGTAACGATGTGATGCGTTACCAAGCCATTCCGGGTGTGGTTTATACCAATCCTGAAGTTGCAGGAGTGGGTGAAACGGAAGAATCGGCCAAAGCCAACGGCATTGCGTACCGCGTATCCAAACTCCCCATGACTTATGCAGGCCGTTTCGTAGCCGAAAATGAAGGAGGAAATGGGCTTTGCAAAATACTGACTGGCGAAAAACGCGGAGAAATCATCGGCGTGCATATGCTGGGAAATCCTAGCAGCGAAATGATTTATGGAGCCTGCATGGCTATCGAACAGGAAATGACGGTGAAAGAGATGCAAGAAATTGTTTTTCCTCATCCTACGGTAAGTGAAATTATCAAAGAAACCCTTTTTATTTCGTAAATTCAAGTAATTAATGCAATTTTTTCAGGGGAAATAAAAGGTAGAGGAAAATTATTCCTGTTTTCCGCACTTTTTTGCAACACCCTTATAAGTATTTGAATATCAATAATACTTTTGTAATTTTGGGTGTTGCAAAATTTTTATTAGGTTTATTCGAAGAGTAAAAAATCGATCCGGAAGTTAATCTGTACAAGTGATCCAGAAGTTTCGAGGTAGGTATAAAGTAGTGAAAACCATTAGTTGTGCCACTACCTAGTACGAAATTGAGAGACTAGAGCAATTGCCTGGAGAAGAGATGGAGCGTTTAAAA
>DAOOVG010000009.1:0-35491 GCA_035369865.1 Paludibacteraceae bacterium
GGATTTGCTCTTGCAATACACACAAATGTCGGATTTGTATCAACTTCAAAAGCAAAAATGCATGGATTCAATGATTCGGAAATGTCGCAAACTTTATCCCAAGGCTTTTCCCATATTGAATGTTCAGATGAACCATTGACTTCGAAGAGGAAATTAATATTTGTAATACGAAAGTGTTATATCTTCCACCAGAAGACACTTTGTCCTATTTTTCTCTATAATTGTATGTTATAAGCTCTTTAGAAAAAATTATAAGATTTATAGAGGAAATATATCATTAAAACAATAAATATTTGCAAAAATAAAAAAAATTAAAAATTCATAGACAAAACTTGTGCTTTATCTTTTTTCATCTGTTCAATTAATTCTTCTACATTATTAAATTTTATTTCGTCTCTTAATCGTTGGATAAATTCAATTTTCAATATTTCCTGATAAATATTTTTGTCAAAATCAATAATGTGCACTTCAATGAAAAGTTGATGACTATCCCCAAAAGTAGGACGATAACCAATATCCAGCATTCCTTTATAAAATGTTTCATTATATTTCACCCGAACGGCATACACGCCAATGGCAGGCAACAGTTTGTCATTATCGATGGGCTCCACATTAGCAGTTGGAAAACCCAGTGTGCGACCAACTTTGAAACCATCCTTCACTTTTCCGAGAAACGAATAAGGATAAGTTAACAAACGATTGGCAAGTTCAATATCACCTCTTTCGAGAGCTTTCCTAATGGTTGAAGAACTAATATGAACTAATTCAGGAGTAGAATATCTTTCTGCTCGCACAACTTTAATATCCAATTCCTCTCCATATTTTTTATATTCTTCAAATCCTTCTGCTCGATTATGTCCAAAATGATGATCATATCCAACCAATAAAGTCTGAACATGAAACAAATCACGAAGAACATTTTTTAAAAATTCATAAGCTGAAAGTTCCGACATTTCTTTCGTAAAATCCAATACTACACAAATATCTACACCTGTTGTAGAAAGTTGTTCCAATTTTTCTTCAAAAGTAGTTAGTAGTTTTGGTTGAAAATCAGAATGTAAAACTTTTCGTGGATGAGTATCAAAGGTAATGACCACACTGGGCAAGTGTTCTTCCTGTGCAATGGATTTTAATTTTTCAATCAGAAAGCGATGACCCACATGTACGCCATCAAAAAAGCCCACAGTAGCCACACATGCAGGAAAAGAAGTTGGGAAAGGAGAAGAGATGATTTGCATAATCATTCAATATTTCGTTTTAAGTTATGATTGTTCAAATATAAAAGTAGTCGGATGAAGCAAAAAGTTCAAATCTTCCCCTTCTTTTACTAAATGAGTTTGTATGCCTAATTTACTTGCTTCTTCAATATTTTTTATGCCATCATCCAAAAACAAACATTCTTGCGGCTGTAATTTTGCATCTTCAAGCAAAGTGGTAAAAATCAGTGGGTCAGGTTTTGCTAGTCCCATTTCATAAGAAAAATAGCACTTGTCAAAAAAATCTTTCAGTTGGTAACCGTTCCATTGAAAGAAATTTTTTTTACAAAAGTCCATGTGAATGACGTTGGTATTGCTCAGAAGATACAATTTAAACTTTTTTCGTAATTCCAGCAATAGTTGAAGTCTTTCAACAGGAATATCAACCAAAAAAGAGCAAAAAGCTTCATCAATTTGTTTGTCAGTTAAATTTTTAGGTGTAAATTTTCGTATCTCATTCCTGAATTCTTCAGGTGAAATTTTCCCTTTTTCCAGTTGAAGCAAAAAACCTGCTGGAAGATAATCATTCAGAAAACTTTCAATTCCATTCACACCCAATGAATGAAAATTTTCGATGCACCTGTCTCGGTCTAAATCCAGCACGACGCCACCCAGATCAAAAATAATGGCTTTTATATTTTTAAATGCTTTCATTTTTTCAAAATGAACTTGGAATTTTTGTAAAATGGCAATTTTTATTATTTTTGTAATTGCTTTTGCAAAGATACATTTTTTAAAGGAATATTGGGCCCATAGCTCAGTCGGTTAGTAGCACCTGACTCATAATCAGGGGGTCGCTGGTTCAAGTCCAGCTGGGCCCACAAAAATAAAAGAGACTATACATCACAAAAAATGCACAGTCTCTTTTTTAAAAAATTTCTCCTTACTTTCACTTTGCTTGCCAATAACATCTTTTAGGTGATTCAATCGCACCTTCATCTTTTAATTGTTTCATGGCTTTGTCCACTTCTTTTTTATCCAGACCAGTCAATTCTACAATTTTATTTACGTTAACTGGTTCACCAGCCTTTTTCATGGCTTCCAATACTAACACTTTTGCATCCATAACTTTATCTTTTAGTTTTTTAATAAACACAAGATGATGGCAAATTGTTTTTTGTTCATCAAAATAACATGCACTTATTGTATATTTTTCCTTACTTTTGCCAGAAAAGCTTGCATTCTTTCTGCATCTTTCTTTTCAATAATATCCAGCAAAGTAGCCAATTCTACTTGAATTTTTTTTATTTGTTCCGGTGTATAAGGATTGAATAATATTTCGGTTAACAAATAATCATCTTCCGAAAGCAAACCTTCTGCAATTTCCATATGTCGTTTAAAAGTAGTTCCGGGTGCTTCCTGATGTTTCATCACAGCAGCGAAAACTAATGTAGAAGCAAAAGGAATGGCAAGTGAATAAGCCGTAGTTTTATCATGTTCTTCAAAAGAATATTCAAAAATTTTCAAATGGAGAGAATGATACAAATCTTTAAAAAATGTTTTCCCCAAAAAATCAGACTCTGAAATAATGATAGCGTTTTGTGAGCTCAAATTATCCAGTGTTGCAAAAGTGGGTCCAAACATGGGATGTGTCGATACAAAACGCTTGCCTGTACTTTCGTAAAATTCCTTTAGCCCTGTTTTTACCGAAGCAATATCAGACAGCATACAATTTTCCGGCAGGTAAGGCATCACATTTTGAAAAGCTTCAATGGTGAATTTCAACGTAACACAATTCAGCACCAGTTCAGGCTGAAATTCCCTGATTTGCTCATAATCAGTCAGTCGATAAGTATTGAAAACAAACCGAAGTTTTTTAGGATCAATATCGAATATAGCCACTTCATGGTGGAGACATAATAAATCCGTAAAAAAAGTGCCCATTTTACCGGCACCAAGTATTAAAATTTTCATTTTCTAAACTAAAATTATATTTTCTGCAAAAGTAGAAATAATATTAAAAAGAGAAATCGACCAGCGAAGAAAATTAGTTTCTTGATAAAAAATTATTGAAATTAAGTTGTCGTCTTTTTCTTTCCAAATTCTTTATCGATTTTCATAAATGGAATGACAACCAGCGTTGGGATAGCACAAAGCACAACAAAAATAAAGAAATGGTAATAACCCAACAATTCCTGTAGCCATCCAGCAATCATTCCTGGCAACATCATCCCCAGTGCCATAAATCCTGTACAAATGGCATAATGAGGCGTTTTGTGCTCTCCTTCCGAGAAATAAATCAAGTACAACATATAAGCAGTAAAGCCAAAACCATAGCCAAATTGTTCAACAGCAACTGCCAGATTGATTAACAGCATACTTTCTGGTCGAACTGAGGAAAGATATAAATACACCAGATGAGGTAGCGTGATACACAAAGCCATAGGCCAAATCCAGAATTTCAATCCTTTTTGTGAAGCAACGATACCGCCAATAATGCCACCAATTGTCAAAGCAATAACGCCAACCGTCCCATAAACCAGTCCAACTTGTCCGGTAGTTAAACCCAATCCTCCCACTTCGCGCGGATCTAGCAAAAAAGGTGAAGCCATTTTTACCAACATTGCTTCGCCTAAACGGTAAAGAAGCATGAAGGCAATGGCCAGACCAATTCCCTCTTTCTGGAAAAAAGAAACAAATGTTTGTCCAAATTCGCGCAAAATATCTTTAGCAGTATGCGTTAAAGTGGGATGGTCTGAAGCAGGATAAGGCAAAATAAAACGATGATAAAAATAAATTAGAATAAAAAAACCCGCAATGATAAAGAAGGTGATACTCCATGCCAATTTTACATTTCCTGAAATGCCTTTAAATTCGCTTTTTACTTCGTCTTTTAATTTAGGATCCAGTTGAAATACCACATAAGCAGGCTTATCCCAATTTGATTCATTAAATACCAATCTTTCTCCCGTAACCAGTGAAATGCTTTTATCACCTTTTATATGCGTTATATTGAATATTAACGATTTTCCTTTTTCTGGTTTTTTTGTCAATCGTATCTGAACGAGACCAGCATTACCTACTCTTTCAGTTAAATCAGTTTTAATTTCTCTTTTTTCTCCAAAATGTGTGCGGATATAATTTGCCAATGGATCAGAAATATTTCGTTTCCACCAGGAATTTTTTTCTACTTTTCCCGTTTCAATTTTTTGCTCTAATTCAACAAAATTATTTTTTTGGTTCTGCTCTATTGCAAAATTTAATATTTTATTTAAAGAATCTCTGCTGATAGGTTGTGTACTAAGCACCAATTGGGAAGGATAAGCTACAAACGACACTTCTGCTGTATCAGCAGGAAGTATCTTTTCTGAAATTTTTACCGTTTCAATTTGTGAGGAATTAGTAGAAGCAACAGAAAGCAAAACAGGTTTTGTTCCTGTATGACTTTCCAATGCACCAGCCAGAATGATAAGCAACCCTTGCCCCGTAATCATGGCAAAACGATAGAAAGTGCTTCGTATTCCTACAAAAAAAGATTGCTGAGAACTATCCAGTGCCAGCATATAAAAGCCATCGGCTGCAATGTCGTGTGTGGCAGAACTGAAAGCAATAAGCCATAAAACAGCCAAAGTGGCTTGAAAAAAGAAAGGCACAGGAATGAGGAAAGCAACGCCAGCTAACCCCGCACCAATCAACAATTGCATGGAAAGGATCCACCAGCGTTTAGTTTTAATAATATCCACAAAAGGACTCCAAAAAGGCTTGATTACCCATGGCAAATACAACCAGCTCGTATACAAAGCAATATCGGCATTTGATATGCCTAAACGTTTGTACATAATGACCGTCACAGTCATCGCTACTACATAAGGAATGCCTTCAGCAAAATACAAAGTTGGCACCCAAGCCCAGGGAGAAACATTTCTGGTTTGTTTGTTTTTCATTGCTTAGTAATATTTATTAAAATTATTTTTTCTTCATTTAACAAACAAACTTTTCATTTTGGAAGGTTAAAATGCTGATAATGAACAAAAATAGAATCGAATAGTTCCTTTTTTCAAATATACAACTGATTTGTTCTCAACAAATCAGTTGGTAGAAGAAAATGGAACAAATCAGGAATGTCAATTACAATTTTTATAAAACTGATTCTTTATAAATTGTGAGACAAATGTAAACAATCGCTGCCAGATTCAAAAGAAATCCTTCAAAAAAATTATTTTTTAACAACAATTTAATAAAAAGAGCACGATTTTATAAATTGTTTATCAATCGCATAAGAAAAATAAACTGATATAAAGTAATCAAATTTGTAACAGATTTTCTTTTTTGGCGAGTATAAATTGCATGCAACAAACTGATTATTAATTATTTAGTCAAAAAAAATCCTCGAGGCTTGTTTTCGGGATTATCATTGACTTGTAGTCAAAATTCAAATGAAAGTATATATTTACAGCATCAAATAGAAGGCTACAGGGAGATATTTGGATATTATCCTGAATTGGTACAAACTGACGATATTACATAACCCGATTCAATAAGGCGTATTTGAAAAAACGAAATATCAGGCATACAGGTCGATCATTAACACGAAAGCCAAAGAAAGAAACCATTAACCCGTTAATAGAGGCAAAAACAAAAAAAAGAAAAAGTCGAATGCAATCAAATTGAAAGCAAGTTTGGGCAAAGTAAAAAACAATTACGATCTGAATAAAATTAAGAGCACAACTACCCCCCCCTCCTATTCGTTAACCTATTAATGACGACTCATTTTTCAAATTTTTTATGTGACAACCCTGCTAAAAGTGCATAGTTTTAAGCTAATGCATCTGAAAAATAAATAAAAGGTAATATCAAGCATAGGTGGTAGTATTATAATATATTGAAATCAAGTTCTTTTAATATTTGTGCGAAATTCTTTGGGTGTTAGATTGTATTTTTTAAAAAATTCTCGATAAAAATATGTTTTATTATTAAAGCCACAACTAAACATTATTTCTTGAACAGTTTTATTTGTGATTGTGAGGAGTTTCTCAGCATGTTTAAGTCTTAGTGAACGTATATATTCAGTTGGAGTTTGATCGATAATATCTTTTATTTTGCGATATAATTGCATTTTACTAAGCGCTGTTTCATTAGCAAGAAATTCTATATTAAGATTTTCATTATCTATATTATCTATTATTATTTTTGTTATTTTTTCGATTAATATTTTATCTTCTTTTTTGATTAATTTTCCTTCATATTGTTCCATTGCAGCATATCCGGATTCGTTAAATTGAAGAATATCTTTATTCCCTTGTAATAATCTGTCAACGAGAGCTTTGAGATGTCTCGGATTAAAAGGTTTATTCAAATATGCATTTGCACCGATTTCAATTCCTTCAATTTGATTTTCTATAGAACTTTTCGCTGAAAGCAAAATAATTGGAATATGTTTTGTAAGTTCTTGGCCTTTTATTATTTTCATGAAATCTATTCCGTTCATAAAAGGCATTATAACATCACAAACGATAATTGCAGGCAGACGTGCTTTCATAAGTTCTATAGCTTCTTTCCCATTTGAAGCTTCAACTATTTGATATTTATCGCAGAGTATATCGTGAATTAAATCACGAATTTCTTTTTCATCATCAATAATTAATACTAATGCTGACTTGTTTTTATCTATATATTCCCATTTTAGTTCATTATAATTTGAATTTATGCTTTTAATATTCAACTTGGAGATGGGATCGAGAATCTCCTCATTTTTGGTTTGTTGTTTTTCTATTAATTCTTGAAAAGGAAGATTTACTTCAAAACAAGTATAGCTTGAACCATCGCTTTGAACTTTTATTTCACCACCTAAAAGTTTGGTAAGAGATTTACATATAGCCAGACCTATTCCATTACTGAACTCAAGTCCTTTTGAAATTTGCATTTCAAATCTATCGAGAACCTCAAATCTATTAAAAATTTTTTCAAAAGATTCTTGTTTAATTCCAGCACCAGTATTTATTACTTTGATTATCAATGAATTATTGATAACAGAGGAAAATAATTGAATGTTTTCATTATTTGGGGTATATTTAGCTGCATTTGAAAGCAAGTTAAAAATTATTTTTTCTAAACAATCTCTATCGGTATTCCAAATAAGATCCTCATTCAAACTCAAAGTAAAATTTATCCTTTTTTGTTCAATAATATCAATAAAGTTATCGGAAATAAATTTTACTAGTTCAAAAATATCAACCTCCTCAATTTGGATTTTTAAATGTCCAGTTTCTGCTTTTCTAAAATCGATCATTTGTTGAATAAGACTTTGCATTCTTTCAGAATTTGATTTTATCACATTTAGATATTTTTTTTCAATACTATTATTCAAATTCAGATCTAAAAGTCTTTCGGATGGTCCATAAATTAAAGTTAAAGAATTTGATAATTCATGAGCAATATTTGTAAAAAAACTTAATTTAGCTTCATGAATTTCTTCTGCCTTTTGTTTTTCTACTTCTTTAATTTGTAATTGATGTTGAACGTTTAATCGATATTTAAGCAGTTTATTGGCTGTAAAAAGTAAAAATATAAAGATTAAAATATAGGCAGCATATGCATAAGAACTTGCCCACCAGGGAGGTCTGATTCTGATATTTAGAATATAATACTTTTCATTCCAAATATTGTCAGCATTACTGCATTTAACTTTTAATATATAATTTCCAACAGGAACATTGGTAAAAATTATTGTATTAGAAGTCCCAATATTAATCCAATCGTTACTGTAATTAACTAATTGATAGGCAATTTCACATTTATTACTGGAAAGATAATCTAAGGGCGAAAATTTAAATCCAAATGATTTATTTGCATAAGAAAGCACCAACGTTTCTTTTTGTTTATCAGTTACAATGTAAGAATAAAGATTTGTTTCTTTATTATCGAGAAAGAAAGCATCTAAAATTAATTTTGGCATATACCTTGAGAATTTGATATCCTCAGGGTTGAAATAATTAAGTCCACTAATACCTCCAAAATAAATATTTTTTGTTATAGGATCTACAAACGAAGCTCCATCGGAAAATTCATTATTTTGTAACCCATCTTTTACATAATAAGAAACTATTCTATAATGATTAGAATCTTGAATTAAAGTTGCTATTCCTCTGTTTGTACTAACCCAAATATTATTTTTTTCGTCTTCAATAATTCCATGGATAGTATTATTAGGAATGCCTTCTTTTTCTGTAAACTGTTTAAAAATAGAAGATTCATTATTAAACCTTATCAGTTTATTAAGTCCTATGCTTGTCCCTGCCCACAAAGCTCCACTTTTGTCCTTATATAAACAAATAACATCATCGTTGCTGATGCAATCTTTTTTTGCGGAATTATATTTCAAGTGTATAAATTTTTCTGTGATAATGTTAAAGAAGTTAATTCCTCCTCCTCGAGTACCAATCCATAAATGTTTTTCATCTTCTTTAATTATTGAATAAACGATATTATTACTTAAAGAGTTAGGATTAGTTGGGCTGTAAGTATATTGTTTAAATTCTATTAATTGATAAGGTGTGGTTTGATAATTGATCGTGAGTTTAAATATCCCATTCCCGCTTGTACCTACCCATAAAGTATTTTTGGTTGTTGGTAGAACTGTATATACCGATGAAAGATTAATTTTTTTCTTCAAGCTGTCGATGATATTAACCGTTTTAATTGTATGAGTTTTCTTGTCAAAATAATTTAAACCTGCACCATCAGTCCCAATCCAATATTCAGAATTCAAACCTTTTACAATGGAATAAACAGAATTATTTAAAAGACCATCTTTTACTGTAAAATGATATAAAATTCTATGTAAATCTTTGTCAAAAGCAAGCACTCCTCCTCCTTTTGTCCCAATCCATAATATATTATTTTCTTCAAATATTGAACGAACAGGATATCTACCTAACTCGGGTATATCTTTTGAATTAATAATTTTAAATTTTTGATTAGATGGAGATAATAGCCATACACCTTGAGCGTCGCTTCCTACCCATAAAAGATCCTGGCTACCAATATAAATTGACAAAACAATTACGCCTGACAAAATAGGGTGAAGTTTATTCGTGGTTAAATCATATTCAAAAAGTCCATTAGAAGTGCCAAACAATAATTTATTGTTATTAATTACGACAGTATTAATCGTGTTACCAATTTTAGAAAAATCAAGTGGAAAAAATTTTAATGATCCTTCTGAAATATTATAAAGGTAAAATATGTTGGTATCTGTTTGAAGTAAAAATTCATTATTTGAAATTGAGAAGATTGATTTAATATTTTTTATGTGTTGAAACTTTATTATATTTTCAACTTGTGGAAAATTATTATTACCTTTTTTAAAAACTACTTTATATAATTCTTGATTATAGGTATGTATCCAAAGATTATCATCCAGATCGAAAAATATTTTTTCATAGGGAAGATTTTTTACAGCATCAATTTTTACAAATTGTTTATTTATTGGATCAAAAACAAATAAACCTTGTTCAAATACTGTAACAAAAATAGAATTAAAGCTGTTCTTTGCAATTAGATAAGCATGTTCATTTGATATGGTTTTAATATTTTTTTCAACTAAGTAATGTTCAAACGTTTTGGTTTTTAAATTAAAAAGATTAATACCACGATCAGTAGCAATCCAGAGCTGGTCTTTGTCATCTTCAATTATATCTCTAATAATATTATTACTAATGCTTCTTTCATTAGTAGGATCAGGTTTGTAAATTTTAAATTCTCGTCCATTATATTCATTTAAACCATCCCACGTTCCAATCCAAATTAAACCATTATTATCCTGAAAAATTTTATTGATTGAGCTATTAGAAAGGCCATCATTATTGGTAATATTTATGACATCATATTCTATGGATAAAACCTTCAATGAGATTAATAATAAAATAATCACTAAGATATTTTTTTTCATCTAAATAGGATTTTTATTGTAAAAATATCGAATAAGAGGCACTTAAACAAATTTATTAAATTAATTTTTTCATTTTCACGATAAAAAATAAGAAAATAAAAAATAGTATACCTTTTTGAAATTTTTAGATACCTTTTTTTGATAATAAACTATTTACTTTACCAAACAAAAAATAATTTTTATATGGATATAGCAAAAAGAAATAAAAATAATCCGTTGATTAAACCAACTGATTTGATACCTGCAATACAGGGAATGAGAATTAGTTGCCTACTTAATCCCGGAGTATTTAGAATAGATAATAAAACATGGTTAATACTTCGTGTTGCTGAGCGACCTACACAAATAGAAGGAAAAATAAGTTTTCCTATTTATAATATTCAAGGAAAAATTGAAGTTGTAAGTTTCGATAAAAATGATCCAAATTTGAATTTCACAGATCCGCGTGTCATAAAATATAAAGATCAAAATTATCTGACAACTCTCTCATATTTTCGTTTAATGTATAGTGAAGATGATGAACATTTTTTTGAAGATTCTAATTTTCCTCCAATTTTTGGCGAAGGCTTTCTTGAATCTTTTGGAATAGAAGATTGTCGAGTTGCAACAATGAAAGACGGTTTCTTCTTAACTTTTACTGAAGTTTCTCCAGTTGCAGTTGGAGTAGGTTTAATTATTACAAAAGATTTTAAACACTATGACAGAAAAGGCATGATTTTACCTCCTCATAATAAAGATTGTGCCATTTTTGAAGAAAAAATAAACGGAATGTATTATGCTTTTCATCGTCCAAGTAGTCCTGAATTAGGAGGGAATTATATATGGATTGCACAGTCTCCCGATCGTATTCATTGGGGAAATCATAAATGTATTGCTGTAACTCGTGAAGGGAATTGGGATTCTGTTCGTGTCGGGGCTGGCGGACCTCCTATCAGAACATCAGAAGGTTGGTTAGAAATTTATCACGGTGCTAATCATGAAAATCGTTACTGCTTAGGGGCTTTATTATTAGATTTAAATAATCCATCGAAAGTACTTGCTCGCAGCAAAGAACCAATTATGGAGCCAATAGCAGATTATGAGCAAACGGGTTTTTTTGGAAATGTAATATTTACAAATGGTCATTATATAAGTGGCGATACAATTAAAATATTTTATGGAGCCAGCGATGAAGTAATTTGTTCAGCAGAGTTTTCAATCAACGAAATTTTGAATGATCTAAAAAAATAATAATGAAGATAAATTTAATCAGAGAAGTTGATTTTTTTAAATCTCAACCACTTAATATACGCACTTTGTTGATCACAAATATGCTTTATGCCTTGATTTTACCTGTTATTGAAATATTTGTAGGAGCTTATATTATGCGTAATACAGGTAAACCATCTTATGTGGCTATTTATCAGTTATGTATGTATATAGGTATTGTAACTACTTCAATTTTAAATGGAGAATTATTAAAAATTTTCAAAGTAAATTTATTATATAGTTTTGGTATAATTCTTTCAGCGATTTCATTAATGGCTATGATGTTTGTTCATTTGATTGGAATAATTGAACTTGGTATTGCGGGATTTATTTTAGGTGCTTCGACAGGTTTTTTTTGGACAAATAGATACTTATTAACATTAAATTCTACCAATGATGATAATCGAAATTACTTTTTTGGACTTGAATCTTTCTTTTTTTCTCTTTGGAATATTTTAGTTCCAATATTAGTAGGAGTATTTTTGGCTAGTATAGATGGCAAGTTAATTTTTGGTTATAAATTAAATGTAAATTCAGGCTATCAATTTATTACATTGATTGTTTTTGTTATAGCAATCGGGGCATGTATAGCTCTTTCAAAAGGCAATTTCAGCAATCCAGAGCAGAAAAAATTTTTATATTATAAATTTCATATTTTGTGGGAAAAATTTTTAGTTTTAGCAGGTTTAAAAGGAATGGTGCAAGGATTTTTAGTTACAGCTCCTGCAATTTTGGTAATGCGCCTTGTCGGAAATGAAGGTTCATTAGGATTAATTCAAGGCATAGGTGGAGCTGTAACAGCAATCCTTGTTTACGTGTTAGGGAGAATAACCAAGCCTAAGCATAGAATGCAAATTTTTGCATTTGGACTATTTATATTTTTTATTGGTACTTTAATTAATGGAATTTTATTTTCAGCAATTGGCGTTATCGTGTTTGTATTTTGCAAAGTGCTTTTTCAGCCATTGCATGACTTAGCATATTTTCCTACTATGATGAAAACCATTGATGTGGTTTCTAAAATTGAAAAAAGGAATGAATATGCCTATATAATGAGCCATGAAATAGGATTGTTTATTGGTAGGGCTTTCGGAATGATTTTGTTTATATCACTAGCATATTTTGTTTCGGAAGAATTTGCATTAAAATATGCTCTTATAATTGTAGGGGGTATTCAACTACTATCTCTACCTTTAGCTAAACATATTATCAAAGAAATTGATACTAAATATGTAACCACTGAATTAATTTAAGTTATATGAAGATCCATTTATCAAAGCTAAACTTTCTGTTTACCATTAAATCGGTGAAAATTTTTATAATTTTTTATATTATTTCTTCCACCATATGCTGGGGAGAAACAAACTACGGAAAGCCGGTGAAGCAAATTGCAATTTCTCGCATAGAGCAAATGCCGAATTTCCCAACACCCTATAAAATTGTTGATTGGAAACAAAAAGCAATAGATTACGATACTTATATTTTTGATTTTAATTCAAAATTACCTGCAGGAAATATGATTTGGCTTGATAATAATAGACGAAATATACCTCAAGTTACTTTTGGCCTTTATACAGCTATTAATGATTGTCGACAAGGTCCTTTGCATAATAATGGTGAATTTCACGAAAGCTTGAATTCTTTAGCTGCTATTTTAGGAGCTGGTTTGGTGGGAATTGATAAGACTAATCAGAATGGGTATAATTTCGTAAAAATGATTCAGAACTATTTCAATTCTGATACGGGGTGGAATATTATGATGAATAATACTTGTCCAGAAGTAGGCAAATTAGGAGGTGGTTATGGACGAGATTGGTGGTATGATGTTTTGCCAAATGTATTATATTATGCTATTTCAGATATATTTCCTAATGTGGAAAATGCTGATAATATCCAAAGAACAATTGCAGAGCAGTTCTGTAAAGCCGATTCTGTTTTAAATGGCAATTACGATTATTCTTATTTTGATTATAACCAAATGGAAGGAAAAATTAATCAAATTCCTTTACAGCAAGATGCAGCAGGTGGACATGGATATGTTTTGTATGCTGCTTATCAAAAATTTAAGGATGAACGTTACCTTGCTCATGCCAAATCAGCAATTGCGGCATTAAATAATCAAAAAGAAAGTCGTTTTTACGAGATACTCCTTCCTATGGGAATATATACTGCTGCAAGACTCAATGCCGAACAAAAAATGAATTATAATGTAGAAAAAATGATAAATTGGGTCTTCGATGGATGCAAAAATCCTAAAGCACGAAATGGTTGGGGTGTATTAGTAGGTAAATGGGGTGATTTTGACATAAGTGGGTTGCAAGGAAGCATTATTGATGGTGGTGGTTATGCTTTTTTAATGAATAGTATCGAAATGGCATGGCCTTTGCTCCCAATGGTAAAATATGAGCCTCAATTTGCACGGGCTATAGGGAAATGGATGCTTAACAATGTTAATGCTATTAAATTATTTTTTCCTAATGAAATTCCCGATAAAAATCAGTGGCTGCCCGATATGAAAAATTTAACAAATTCTATCGTAGCCTATGAGGGATTACGATATGAAGATTGTTATGATAAACCAGAATTAAAAGGAATTCATCCTGTTGCGTTAGGCGATGGGCCTAAATGGGCACCTTGCAATCCAAAAGAAAGTATGTTTAGTTTATATAGCACTTCCCCAATAGGAATTTTAGGTTCTATTGTTGATACTACTGAGGTCAAAATGATTCTGCGTCTTAATTGTAATGCCACTGACTTTTATTCGGCAAAAAAATATCCAACTTATTTATATTACAACCCTTATGAAGCAATCAAAAAAGTAACTTACAAGCCTAAAGGGCACGTTGATATCTTCGATATTATTTCTAAAAAATATATAGCAAAAGGAATAAGTTCTAATACCAAAATAAGTCTTCCACCCGATGAAGCTTGTTTATTAATTGAACTTCCTGCTGGGACATTTATTAAATTAAAGAATAATCAATTATTTGCAAATGAAGAAGTTATTGCTTTTTATTAATATTAATTTAATATCATCTATTATGCGGAAAACATTTATTATTATTTTATTAAACTTTATTGGAATATGGTTGTATGCTCAAAACTTCACGGAAATAAAAGGTGTAGTTAGAGATGCAGCAACTGGAGAAGAACTTATCGGAGTTAACGTAATTGTTGTAGGAACCCAATTAGGAACTATTACAGGAACTAATGGTGATTTTATTATTTCAGTACCTCAAAATGCCACACTAAGATTTTCATATTTAGGTTATAAAACTCAGGAAATAATAATTTCAAATGATAATTTTTTGAATATTTCCCTTGAACAAGATGTTAAAACATTAGAAGAAGTGGTTGTAGTAGGATATTCTGTTCAAAAAAAGAGGGATATCTTAGGTGCAATTAGCAAAGTCGAAGGAACAGAGGTAAGTAAGATTCCTGTTGCCACGACTCAACTTGCTCTTCAAGGAAGAGTTGCTGGAGTAAATGTGTCAACGCAAACTGGTGCACCAGGTTCCCCTGTTTCTGTTCGCATTCGTGGTGTAAACTCAATAAGTTTAGGTAATGACCCTTTATATATAGTTGATGGTGTTCCAGTTGAAGGGGCTTTAAACAATATTTCTCCAAATGAGATAGATAACATTACTGTTTTAAAAGATGCTTCTTCAGCAGCAATCTATGGTTCTCGTGCAGCTAATGGAGTTGTTTTAATAACAACAAAAAGTGGTAAATCGGGAACTTCAAAAATAACATATAATACCCAATTAGGATTTCAACAACATGGACATTTAACTCCAATGGCTACAACTGATGAATATATACGTCTTTATAATGAAGCTGCGGCTGCAGATAATTTAACTTCGGTTGTCAAAAGATCTTTAATTGAAGGAGAATGGTTAAGAGATTTCCCTAATATTAATCATTTAGAAGAAATTTTTAGAACAGCTCCACTTCAATCTCATGAATTATCAATTAGTGGAGGAAATGATAAAACCCAGTATTTAATTTCAGGAACGTATTATCAACAAGATGGAATTATAAATAATACTAATTATAATAGGACAAATTTACGTTCAAATATTAATTCTCAAGTAAACAACTGGTTAAAAATTGGTTTAAATGTAAGTGGAGGTATTTCAAATAATCGGCTTGTTTCTAGTTCAGGAGATGGTTATGCAGGTGAAGGAGGCAGTGTTGTTCGTTATGCATTATTCCGTAATCCTGCGATTCCTATTTTTAATTCTAATGGAGATTATGTTGATTTACCTTCAGAATATTATGGTGATCCGGTATACAATTCTTTCTTTGGTGATGGTTATAGTCCTGAAGGGTTAGCAGCAAATACAGATAGAACAAAAAAAATTAAAATGTTATTAGCAACAGGAAATTTTATAATTACACTCCCAGCTAATTTAATGTTTAAAACAACAGCAGGTTTGGATTATAACTCAACTGAATATCGGGAGTATAATAAAACTTGGGGAACGAATAATAGAATAAATACCACAAATGGTATAAATGCCTCAATTGTAAATATGATAAACTGGTCTATTAATTCAACATTAAATTTTAATACTACAATTAATAATAAACATAACTTAAATTCTCTAATTGGATTTGAAGCTATAGATGACAGTAACAGTGGCTTTTATGGAAGTGAGAGTGAATTTTTAAATACAAATCCTGATTTTCTTTTTTTAGGTTTAGGAAATAGCAAAACAGATGTAAGTCAATCAGTATCAGAAGCAACTTTGGTGTCTTTTTTTGCAAATGTAAATTATAATTTTAATCAGAAATATTATTTGTCTGGAATTATTCGACGGGATGGTTCCTCTCGTTTTGCTGCAGACAATAAGTGGGGTACATTCTTTTCTGTATCAGGAGGTTGGAATATTGAATCAGAAGATTTTATGAAAAATGTTAAAGCCATAGATAAATTAAAACTTCGAATAGGTTATGGTTCAATAGGTAATCAAAATATCCCTCTCTATTCCTATTTTGATCGTTATAGTAATAATTATTATTATACATTTGGAGGGAAAAGTTATAATGGTTTCGCTCAAACTCAACTCGGGAATACAGAATTAAAGTGGGAAACAAGTGATCAATTCAATGCTGGCCTCGATTTTGAATTTTTGAAAAGTTCTCTTGGAGTTACGATTGATTACTATTACAAAACAACGCGTAATATGTTATTACCTGCATCGCTTCCTCCTTCAATTGGGAATGCCACACCTTTTGAAATTAATAGCACCGGAAATGTGTTGAATACTGGAATTGATTTAGAAATTTTTTATCGAAAGAATTATCGTAATGGAGGTTTTAATATTTCATTAGATGGAGGTTATTTATACAATGAAGTATTAAATCTAAGTGCTCCTTATTATGCTGGTCGTGTCGATAATGGAGTTTATGCAACTTGTACAGCAGAAGGTCATCCTATTGGTTCATTTTATTTATACGAGATGGATGGAATTTTCCAAAATCAACAAGAAATATTAACTTCTGCTTATCAAGGAAACAACATAAAACCGGGTGATGTCAAATATGTTGATCAGAATCTTGATAATGTTATTGATGCTAATGATCGTAAATTTATGGGTAGTGCAATACCAACTTTTACGACTGGTTTAAATTTATCAGGAAATTATAAGAATTTTGACTTATCAATGTTCTTTCAAGGAGCTTTTGGTCAGAAGATTTTCTCCCAGGTAAATTTTGATATTGAGGGTTTTTATCGTGGTTTTAATGTCACAGAAAGGTACTATAAGGAACATTGGACAGGTGAAGGAACATCTAATACTCAGCCTAGAGCATCATGGTCAGCTAAGTCAAATAACGTAAAAGCATCTTCACGATTTTTAGAAGATGGTTCATACATGAGACTCAAAAATCTTCAATTAGGATACACTATACCTGGAACAAAAAAATGGAAAATAGAAATGTTAAGATTGTATGTTGCGGGAACTAATTTATTTACATTGACAGGATATTCTGGACTTGATCCGGAAATGACAGTAAGTACTAATTCAGCAGCTGAAGGTGATATGGCAAATGGAATAGATTGGGGCACCTATCCAGTAGCTAAAAGTTTTACTTTTGGAATAAATTTAACTTTTTAAAATTAAAATATTATGTCTAAAAAATATATTCTTGAATTAATAATTGTAAGTTTGGTTTTAACTTCTTGCGAAGATTTTCTTACTACTGAATTAAAAGGGGAATATACTTCCGAAAATTTTTATACTTCTGCAGAAAATGCTGTCATGGCTGTGAATGGGATTTACAATTCATTATATGGAAGTACTTTGTGGGTTTTTGGTGATGTAGCCTCTGATGATGCAGTAAAAGGTGGAAATGCTGGTGATCAGGCTGATATTAACGGTATAAATGATTTTACCGCTACCACAGATAATGGAGCTTTATATAACTATTGGAAAGCTTCTTATGAAACTATTTCTCGGGCAAATAATGCTATTGCATATATTCCAAATATTACGATGGATGGCACTTTAAAAAATCGTCTAATCGGAGAAGCTAAATTTTTAAGAGCTTATACCTATTTTAATCTGACAAATATTTTTGGGAAAATACCATTAAAATTGAACCCTCAAAATTCTCCAACCAATATCTATATAGGCTTAAGCGAAGTAAATACTATTTATGCTCAAATTGAAACTGACCTTAATGATGCGATTAATGCTTTACCTATCAGTTATTCTGATGAAAAAGGACGTATAACTAAAGGTGCAGCTTATGCTTTATTAGCAAAAGTAGAACTTTATCAGAAAAAATATTCAGAATGTCTTTCAAATATTCAATCATTAGAGAACTTACATCAATATGATTTATTAAAAAGCTATTCTGATTTGTTTAAATCAGGTGCAGAAGACAGTATAGAAGTAATTTTCGGGTTAAGGTATATTAATAACAATGAAGTCTCTTTAGGGAATCATTTGACTGTCTGGTTCGCACCTGCAATAGAAGGTGGTTATTATTTTGATGCTCCCACTCAAAGTTATGTTGACGCATTTACTGAAAGAACAATTGACAATCAAGATGATCCAAGATTGGATGCCTCAATTGGTCGCAATGGAAAACCTTGGTTTAATAATACAATTTTCTCATCTTCTTGGTCTGAAGCCACAGGTTACCTTGTTAAGAAATATGATGAAGATAGAGTTTCAGGATTGGCAATAAGTCAATCAACCATTCCATACCATGCTATTCGATATGCTGATGTTATTCTTATGAAAGCAGAAGCAATAAATGAGTTGGGCGGAGAAAATGCCGTAGAACAAGCAGCTTTTGAAGTTGATAAAATTCGTAATCGTGCTAAATTAAGTAATACTACTGCTTCAACACAAGCAGCTTTGCGTGAGGTTATTAGAAATGAACGACGGAAAGAACTTGGATTTGAATTTCATAGATTTTTCGATCTTATGCGGTGGGGTAGAGAAACGGCTGTTGCTGCTCTTGGACCAAATTTTAAATGGACTGAGCCACGATTTTATTTCCCAATTCCACAAAGCGAAATAGATACAAATGAAGCTTTCCATTAAAAGCATTATAAATAATAAATAAAAACAATTACAAACAACAATTAAATTTAAATTATTATGAAAAAGAATTTTTTAAAAAATGTTTTTTTTGCATGTGTATCATTGCTGATATTTTCAGCTTTTTTCTCAGCATGTAAAAATAGTGAAAATGAAGTTACACCGGCTGACACCTCACAACTGACAGCATTGATTGATTCATGCCAAACTTTGATTAATTCTGCAACAACTGATGATTATCCTCAAGATGCTATTACTACTTTTTCAAATGTAGTAAATGCAGCAAGATCTGCTGTTTCAAGTTCGACTATCACTCAGACTGCTGTAGATAATCTAATTGTACAATTAAGGCAAGCTAGGGAAGTATTTTTAGCTTCAGCTTACGATGCTATTCCGTCTTCAGCTCTTATTTTAGGATTGAGCTTTGATGAAAATATTTCTAATAATCAATTCACCACTGAAGGGAAAGGTTGGACAGCAGTATTGAAAAAAGGACCTTCTGAAATATTTGGAACCGCGACGAATTTTCCAAGTGTTGAGAATAATGGTAAAGTGGGTAAAGCAATGTATTTTAGTAATGGCTCGCATCTTGAAATTAGCGATTATACTGCCAATGATTTACTTGGGAGCAAATTGTCGATCTCAGTATGGGTAAATCCTGATTCAACCAGAGCAGGGAATTATATTATTTCTTATAATTATTGGAATTCGTGGAAATTTCAGTTACAAGAACAAAATAAACCATTTTTCACCATTCACACTAATGCTGATGGTTGGGTAGATGCAGATAATCAAGCAGATTTTTCAGCACCAAATAAAACATGGACTCACCTGGTTGTAACTTTAGATATGGATACTAAAGTGTTGATTTTCTATGTTAATGGAGTGAGCACAATGGAGTGGAATGCCACTACAAAGCCTGGTTTAACCGGTACAGGACCGTGGCAATATAAAAATATATTACCTTTGATAATTGGTGCTTGCACTACTTATGAAGAGGCAATTGCTGAATGGAATTGGTCATGGGCACAAACGCCTCAAGCTTGGGATAATTTTGTAGGTCTTCTTGATGAGTTAAAAGTATATAACATAGCATTAACAGCAGGTCAAGTAGCAAGATTGTATGAACAAGAAAAGTAAAAATATGTTTTTATCTCTTTATAAAAAAGCTCTGTTATTCAGCAGAGCTTTTTTATAAAATAATAATTTAATGATAAAGAGTTAACTAAAATGAAATACAAATTACTTTTTCTGACAATTTTTGAAATTATTTGTACTCTTTCCTTTGCACAACAAATATCAATATCACGAATAGATCAAATGCCAGATAAACCTTCTCCATATTTAATGCGTGATTGGAAAGAAGTTGCGAAAAATTATGACAATTTTGTTTTTGATGTCTCAAAATCAGGAACATTTTTACCACTTACAAAAATAAATACTACTTCAGGAATTAATTATAGTGATATTCATAATATTCTGATGGATACTTATGTAGGACAAAAAAATCACGGTAATGTTGCAGAGGCTATTAATATAATTCCTGCAGTGGTTGGTGCTACTTTGGTAGGAATTGATAAAACAAATCAATTTGATATTAATTGGGTAAAGAATATTAAAGATTTTTATAATTTAAAAAATGGAGAAAACGTTTATTTAAATGGTTATAGTAGTAGCACTGGCTCAGATTGGTGGTATGAAATCATGCCTAATGTGTTCTTTTATCAACTTTATGCTTTATATCCCAATGTTGACCCAGATTTTTCAACTCAATTTACTACTATTGCCGATCGCGAGTTAGATGTTTTATTTAAATTAGGAGCCAAAGTTCAACCATGGACTCCGCCATCAATGAATTACCGTGCTTTTAATTTGATTACGGGAGTTCCCAATTCTTCAAGTGTCCCTGAACCAGAATCTGCAGGTTCAATTGCTTGGATTTTATATCAAGCATATATTCAAACTAAAAATATTAAATATCTGCAAGGAGCAGAATTAGCTTTAGATTTTTTGCAAACATGTTCCAAAAATCCTTCTTATGAAATTCAGTTGCCTTATGGAATTTTAACTGCTGCACGTATGAATGCAGTTGAAGGAACAAATTATAATATAGACAAAATGCTTAATTGGACTTTTACCTCCGGAGAAGGGACATTACGAGGTTGGGGTACTATAGTCGGCAATTGGAATGGGTACGATGTATCAGGGCTTATTGGTGAAGCTAATGATAAAGGCAATGATTATGCATTTATAATGAATGGATTTCAACATGCAGCTGCTTTGGCTCCTGTTGTAAAATATGATAAACGTTATGCTATTGCAATTGGGAAATGGATTCTAAATTTAGCTAATGCAAGTAGATTATTTTATGCCAATGGTTTGCCTGATGCAAATCAACATTCAAGTGGCAATGAGTGGGCTAAACAATATGATGCTAATTTTTGTATTCCTTTTGAATCAATGAAGCAAAACTGGTCAGGGATAAGTCCTTACGCTACGGGAGATGCAGTACAAGGAGGATGGGCATCAACTAATCTTTCTTTATATAGTGGCTCATCTGTTGGATATCTGGCTTCTTTAATTAACAAAACGAATGTCGAAGGCATTTTACAAATAGACTTGAATAAAACTGATTTCAGAGGTGAAAATGCTTATCCAACATATCTTTATTATAATCCATTAAGCAATTCTCAAAGTGTTAAGATTGACCTTCCAGATGGTATTTATGATCTTTACGATGCTATCTCTGAAACAATATTAAAAACTAATGTAAGCGGATTCACAAATTTCAATATTAACAGTAAAGGAGCAAGAATCATTGTAGTAATACCAGGAGGTCAAAGTAAACAAACTATTGGTAGAATTAGAAAAATCTATGGTGGAGGTGTTATTGATTATCATTTTGGATACAATTTCACAAATCCATTAAGAATCAAATCCTTTTCTTCAGATAAGTCACGAGTGGTTAATCCAGAAATTGTTACTTTTAATTGTTTAATTGAAAATAATACTGGTTCTACGACTTATAAATGGTATCAGAATGACGTTGAAATAAGCAATACTACAAACGGTACATTTTATTGGACAGCACCACTCATCAGTGGGATTTATAAAATTAAATGTGAAGTTACTTCAAATTACAGCAAGGTAATTAGTAATGAAATAGAAATAATTGTTGCTCCTCCTGGAGAGATAGCACCAAAAATTAACGGATGGTCATTTTCTGATAATGAGCCCTATCCAATTTCTTCATCCATTAACATTGAAGCCTCAATAGAGCCCAATACTGCTTCCTATTCTTGGAGTTGTAGTGCTGGTGAATTACGAGATACCAATTCTTTAAATCCAACATGGATTTTACCAGTTAATGCTGGCGTATACTCAGTGACATTAACTGCATCAAATCTTCTTGGCTCTGTTTCAACAACAAGAAAAATATTAGTAAAAGACTTACAAACGAGTTTAATAGACGGTAAGCTTCTAATATATTATCCCATGAATGGAGATACAAAAAATGCAGCTCAAAATGCTTTTCATGCAATTTCACATAATGCTATACCAACAGAGGATAAATTGGGAAATTTAAATAGTGCCTATTCTTTTGCTAACAATAATCAATATATTTATACTCCAAATGATAGTGGACTTAATTTTACAGATAAAATTGCTGTATCTTTATGGATAAAACCTGATAATTTCCCAAACTACGAACAATTTGTTATTTCTCATGGTAGTTATGAGGAACGTTTCAAAATGTCCATTACGCCTGAAAGAAAAATGCGTTGGACTTTAAAAACTTCTAATGGAATTGAAGATGTAGATGATACAATTGGATTGCAATCAGGAGTTTTTATTCATTATACAGGGCTTTATACTGGCTATTCTTTAGAACTTTATAGAAATGGAGTATTAGCAAGTTACAAACCGCTGGAAGGAAGCATAGGAATATCTACCAAAGATATAACAATTGCCAGGAAAGATGAATCAGAGACCAATTATAATTATTTAGGTACAGTAGATGAAATCAGGATTTATGATGCTAATTTACCTGTAAAATTTATAGAAAAATTACCACAAGTTTGGAATTTGTCAGAAGGAGAAAATTTAATAAAATCAAATTGTTCCATTTTAATTTATCCAAATCCTTTTACTTCATTTTTTACCTTTTCAATTGATTCATTAGATTTTTTTGATATAGAAATTATGACCATTGATGGTCAAATTATATGGTTGAAGAAAAATGTAAAATCGGGAGATGTCGTTTTTCCTCAAAATATTCCTCAAGGTATATTTTTCCTTTTTATTAAAAAATCCAATGAAGTTATTTCTGTTTTAAAACTTATAAAAAAATAGTTCAAACTTTTACTTCGAAAAATTTTGCATAAAAAAATTCAAATTATGTTAGCAAGTGCTTTCGTGTGGGCTGTTAATTATGCCCTTCCACTTTTGGGAAGTTCATTTTTTACTTTGAAAAAAGAGAAATATTAATCAGATTTTTCAAGCATCATTTTTTCTTTTCCAGATACAAAACAATTTTCCCCAGATAAAAGCCGCTTTTACCCATTTGAGCAATTGTTACAGATTTTCCGTTGGCGTTTTTTACAACAGTATTGGTTAAAAGTACATGAGAATGTCCACTAATAATAACATCAATATATTTTGTATTTTGAGCAATTACATAATCGTTCATTTTTTGCTTGATGGTGTCACAACCCAAATGTGAGAGGCAAATAATTACATCACATTTTTTCTTGTTTTTCAAAAAGTCGGAAACATTTTTAGCCGTCTCGAGCGGATCATTGAATTTCAATCCTTTATAATTATTTTTTAAAATCAATCCTTTAGGATCAATATTAAGAGCCATGATACCGATACGAATACCGTTTTTATTCAGTATCAAGTAAGGTTTAACAATGCTGTCCAGCAAAGGATTATTAAATTGATAATTAGAACTGATAATAGGAAACTTTGCATTTTTCAATACAACTGCCATAGTATCAAGCCCATTGTCAAATTCGTGATTACCTATCGTTATCGCATCATAATTCATTCTGTTCATTCCCTCTACTTCAATTCTGCCGTGATAAAAATTAAAATAGGGAGTTCCCTGCCAAAAATCGCCAGCGTCCAATAATAAAACATTTTTTTCTTGTTCACGTATTTGATTGATAACGCCCATTCTGCGTGCATAACCACCTCTGTTGGAAGTTGGTAGCGGTGATTTTTCAGTGGGTTCAATTTGGCTATGCGTATCATTGGTGTGAAGAATAACCAGTTTAACTTTTTCTGCCGAAAATGTTACAGAAAAAGAAAAAAATAATTCGAGTAATAAAATGGATAAATATTTGATTCTCATTTTTTTATTGATTAAAGAGCTTGAATTATGGTAATTCTACCATCTGTTTTTGATTGAATTTTATTCCCTTTTTGATTTTCAGCTTGGATATGGCTGATGAGTATGTCTCTGATTTTTAATCCTGTATCAATACGTTTTTCGTATTCAGCAAGTTGAATCATATTGTCATTTCCTTCGGCTAAATAATCACTGGTAGCGATAACGTACGTTTTTTCAGGATCAAGTGGTTGATTGTCAACAAGAATACTTTCTGCTTTCCCATTTTTTATGGTCATGTGTATACCTGAAATTCCTTCTCCTCCGATAGAAGCAAAATATTGCAGTAATTTTTCCAATTTATCGCCTTTGAGCCAGAGAACAACCAGTTCATTTTCAAAAGGCATCAATTCAAAAATTTGTCGTACAGTAATTTTTCCTGCTGGTATGATAGCTCTTAAGCTACCCAAATTAACAATGCCAATATCAATTTTTTCATTTAGAAATTCTGAAGCTGTTTGACGAAACACATCTGCACAAAAGTTGGAAAGAGGACTTTCGGGAGCATAACTTTTCAAATCGACCAATGTTTCTCCGATAACTCGATTCATTCCTGCATCGATTTTTTGTTTGATAGGCTGAAGGAATGCCTCATATTCCTTATCAATCAAGATGTCAGTTGTACTGTCAATAGAAATTTTATCAGATGCAGCTTCTACCTTTTGCCACGTTTTGTAGTTGCATGAAGTTAACATGCAAAACATCAGTGGTATTAAAACTTTCTTTTTGATAAGCATAAAAATCAATTTTTTTGAATTATTGACGGGGATAAAAATACAAAAAATTAGGTATAACTTTAGAAATTTTAAAAAGTTATTATAACACTACGTAATGTTCTCGTGTCGAAACAAATTCGAATACTGAAAAATGTTTTTAAAAAATACTTAAGGTTTTACAAGAGCTAATTTTTTGTAAAATTTTTCTTTTAATG
Source organism: Paludibacteraceae bacterium (assembly GCA_035369865.1). Lineage (GTDB taxonomy): Bacteria > Bacteroidota > Bacteroidia > Bacteroidales > Paludibacteraceae > MVYY01. Next base: position 25,277 of record DAOOVG010000009.1, read on the forward strand.
CAAATATTGTAAAATAATTGAAACGACAAAAAATTTAATTCTTTCCTTTAAAAAAAGCTGATTTTTTCTTATTTTTGAAAAGTCAGGCTTTAAAAGAAGACTCATTTTTAAAACAGTTCTTATAAGAAGATTTACCTTTTTTAAAGTTTACATAATTAATTTAGAATCAGTCAATGTCATTTAAAATTTTTAAAAATATTGATAGTAAAACTTATCGTCCTGGATATGGGGCTTTAGAAATTCTCAAATTTTTAGGACCAGGTTTGCTTGTAACAGTTGGTTTTATCGATCCAGGAAATTGGGCTTCAAATTTAGCTGCAGGAGCACAATATGGTTATACCTTGATCTGGATGATTACTTTTTCCACCATTATGTTAATATTATTACAGCACAACGTTGCTCATCTTGGAATAGTAACAGGTCTTTGTCTTGCAGAAGCTATTTCAAAATATATGAAACCTGTCTATTCAAAATTTCTGCTTATTTCTGCAATGTGTGCTTCTGTTTCTACTTCTCTTGCTGAAATTTTAGGTGGAAGCATTGCTTTAAACATGTTGTTTCGTATCCCTATTCCAGCAGCTTCAATTTTGGTAACCGCTTTCGTGCTCATTATGCTTTTTACCAACTCTTATAAAGTGATTGAAAAATGGATTATTGCTTTTGTATCCATTATTGGATTATCTTTTTTGTATGAATTGTCGCTGGTAAAAGTTGATTGGTTACAAGCCGCAAAAGGTTGGGTGACGCCTTCATTTCCAGAAGGTTCAATAATAATTATTATGAGTGTACTGGGAGCTGTGGTGATGCCTCATAACTTATTTTTACATTCTGAAATAATTCAGAGTCGTCAATGGAATCTTGAAAATGAAAATGTTATCAAAAGACAATTAAAATATGAATTTTTAGACACGCTTGTTTCTATGTTGATCGGATGGGCTATTAACAGTGCTATTATATTACTCGCTGCTACCACTTTTTACCAAACTAAAACTCCTGTTACTGAATTACAGCAAGCCCATCAATTGTTAACACCGCTTTTAGGAAATAATGCAGCAGTGGTTTTTGCAGTTGCCTTGTTATTTGCTGGTATATCTTCCAGCATCACATCAGGAATGGCTGGCGGTACAATTTTTTCAGGAATGTATCAAGAACCTTATGACATCAAAGATAATCATTCTCGTTTGGGAGTTACTTTTTCTCTCGTACTGGCAATGATTATCATCTTTTTGATTGGTGATCCTTTTAAAGGACTGATTATATCCCAGATGATTCTAAGTATCCAGCTTCCATTTACTATTTTTTCACAAGTTTACTTGACTTCTTCCGAAAAAGTAATGGGCAAATATAAAAACGACTTAATGCATAAAATTATTCTTTATTTACTGGGAATAATTGTAACAGTTTTGAATATCTTGCTGTTTATCAGTTTTTTTAAATGAAAAAAATCATTTTTCTACTTGAAAATTATTCTTTCCAGTTTTTCAATTCATTGTACAATCGTTGAACAGGAAGCCCCATTACATTGTAGTAAGAGCCATTAATGTATTCAACTCCTATATAGCCAATCCATTCTTGTACAGCGTAGCCACCTGCTTTATCGTAAGGTTCGAAATGATCGAGATAATAATCAATTTCTTCTTCTGCAATTCTGGCAAATCTTACCTCTGATGCAACTCCAAAAGTTCGTTGTTTACGAAAAGTGGCAATGGTAACACCTGTAATCACATCATGAGTTTTCCCTGACAGGGTTGTAAGCATACTTTTTGCCTCTTCTCTATCTTTCGGTTTGCCAAATACCTGACCTTGATACCAGACAACAGTATCAGCAGTAATAATCATGGTTTTTTCATTCATGATGGAAGTACAAGCCTGGAATTTCTTTTTAGATAAATAAATAGGAATATCCATTCCAATTAATTCTGGTGGAAAACTTTCATCAACCTCAATAGGATATACACCAAAAGGAATATTCAGACCACTTAATAAATCTTGCCGTCTTTTCGATTTTGAAGCTAAAATAATTTGGTAATTTTCAAGATTTGAAAGCAACATAACTTAGTTTTTTATTAAAACACTTTGCAAATAAATATTTTTCAGGTCAAGAATGAAAAAACAAACAAGCCTTTAAACAATTCCACTTGAATAAAAGTGTTTATTTTTACAAAAATAGAAAATTTTCGTATAAAATGTAAAATATCCTTGATATATTTGTAAATATGTTAGCCAATTACATTATATCCGAAATAAAAGCTCAATTACTTTTTGAGCCAAACGAACAGCAAGAAGCACTTATTGAGACACTAAGTAATTTCCTGCTTTCAAAGGATAAGGAAAAAATTTTCTTATTAAAAGGATATGCAGGAACGGGCAAAACCTCTATTGTTTCTGCAATGGTTAAAGCTATGGAAAAATTACATCAAAGAACTATTTTGTTGGCACCAACGGGAAGAGCAGCTAAAGTAATTGCCAATTATGCTGGTATGCCAGCTTTTACGATTCACAAAAAAATTTACCGACAAAAATCACTTGCTGATTTCCATTTTCAGCTTTCTGAAAATCTTCATTCAAATACCCTTTTTATTGTAGATGAAGCTTCTATGATTTCCGAAACATCAAATGATAAAATTTTTGGTTCTGGACATTTATTTGATGATTTACTAAAATATGTTTATGGGGGAAATAATTGCAGCCTAATGTTGTTGGGCGATACCGCTCAGCTTCCACCTGTAAAAGAAGAAAAAAGTCCAGCTTTAGATACTGAAAGTTTGAAAAATTATGGTTTGAATGTCACGGAATTTACGCTCACACAGGTAATGCGTCAAGCTCTGGAAAGTGGAATATTATATAATGCTACAAAATTGAGAAATCATTTGAGTAAAAATAAAGTAAGTGATTTTCCATATCTAAAAATAAAAAATTTTAAAGATATTGTTTCGCTTCCTGCATCAGAGTTTGTCAACGAAATTCAACAAGCTTATGAAGAAGCAGGCATTAATGAAACAATTGTGATTACACGTTCCAACTATAAAGCTAACTATTATAATCAGGGCATACGCAATAGAGTTCTTTTCAGAGAATCAGAACTGACCAATGGAGATTTGCTGATGGTAACGCGAAATAATTATTTCTGGTCACAACCTTATGAAGGTATTGATTTTATAGCTAATGGTGATATTTTGGAAGTAAAAAGAATTCGTCGTTATACAGAAATGTATGGCTTTCGTTTTGTAGATGTTACGCTTCATTCTCTGGATGAAAATTGGGAAATAGATGCAAAATTATGGTTGGATAGCTTACAGTCAGAAAATCCATTTTATACAGAGGAAATGTATAAAACTTTACTAGAAAGAATTTCCGAAGATTATTCAGAGATAAAAAAACGAAAAGAAAAAATAAGAAAAATTTTCGAAAATGAATATTACAATGCATTGCAAGTTAAATTTGCTTATGCTATAACTTGTCATAAGTCACAAGGTGGGCAGTGGGAAAGGGTTTTTATTGATCCAGGTCTCATTACCGAAGTTCAAATAAATGCCGATTTTTATCACTGGCTTTATACTGCTTTAACCAGGGCGACAAAAAAAGTTTTTCTTGTTAATTTTTCAGAAAAATTTTTTAAAAAAATATATAAAAATACTTGATTTAAACAAATTAATTATTATTTTTGAAAATTAATTGAACTTTCTTTAAAAGATTGTTTATCAATAATTAAATTTACCTTTCTTCATTTACTTTTTATTAGTTGTATAAAACAAAAGTGTTTTTTAAAGAGAAATATAATCTCCTAAAAAATTAAACAAATTCTCCTTATTTTTTAACAATATTTAATTATTTAAAAACATCTACTATGAAACCATTTGTTTATAAATTCATGTTAATAAGTTTTATTACAGGTTTATTTTTTGTCTCTTGTACCAACGATGTTGATTTAACAAATATCTCATCAGACATTCAATGGGATGGAGCATTAGCAATTCCAATCGGAGAAGCTAATTTAAATATAGAAAATTTGCTGGCTCAAATTGACAGTCAAAAAATACTTATCACAGAGGGAGAAGAAATTATTTATCAAAGCGAAGACAGTACTACCTTTAGATTTAGAGATATTGACTTAACAAAAAATGCTCAGCCATTAAATATTTCATTTATATTCCCAATTTCACAAACTATTCCTGCAAACAACTCTTACAGTTTTGAAAAACCAAATGAGCTTATTAATTTGGGAATAAACACTTCTCCAGAAGAACAAATTGATAGTGTGAGAATTAACCGTGCTCTTTTAAGTATAAAAATAGTTTCTGAAAATCTTTCTATTTCGCCGAACAATGTAGAATTAATCCTTGAATTTCCGCAGAATAAGGTACGACATTTTAATGGGGATACGGTTTGTGTTAATTATAAACCTGCTGATTTTAATAATCCTACTGTAAAAGAGATTAATAATTTTATCATAAATACCAGCCAGAGTTCAACAATTCCATTTACGTTAAAATTAAAATTTACTGCTGGAAGTGTTCCCATTACCATTTATCCTTCCTCAAAAATAGATGTGGAAATAAAATTTACTCATTTCGACTTTGAGGTGGCTTATGGTTTTTTTGCTCCTGGTAGTATTGCAACAAGCACACAGCAGCAATCATTAGATTTACCTTCTTTTATAGAAGATTTTCAGTTTGTTGATCCACAAGTTATTTTGAATATAAAAAGTAATATTGGAACTTACCTGTATTTCAAAATTAACTATATAAAAGCCTATCTACAGGAAAAACCTTCTTCATGTATGGTTTATGCTTCATTCAATGGAAATCCTTCAACACAAAAAGCTTTAGGTATTAAACCTTCACAACCAGGAGAATGGGCAACGACACAAATATCTTTAGATAAAAATTATGGATCGATTGATAAATTTTTCTCTATTACGCCTAAACCTGATATGGTTGAATACATGTTTTCAACAACCTTAGATCAGGAAAAAATAGATCAAGATCATTCTACCAATTTTATAACGTCTGATGCTCAAATAAAAGTAAAATATAAAATTAAAATTCCTTTTTATTTAAAACCTCAAAGCTATTATGTTTATGAAGATACTTTGAAAGATATGGATATTGATTCAACATTGAAAGATGTAAAAATTGACAGTGCAAAAATGATTTTAAATGTAGCAAATGGGTTGCCTGTAAAAGTTGAATTAACCATGAGTTTATATGATGAAAACGATCAAATTATTAGGACTACTTTTAAAACTACTTATCAAATAGATGCCCCTCAGATAGATGCAAATGGTTGTGTAATTCCTACTGGTATAACTCCCCAGAAAATTATCGTTTCTTTAAATAATGAACAATTAGATGATTTTAAACGGGCTAAAAATATTATTTTTCAAATAAAAATAAACAGTAAGGATATTAATTCCTATATACATTTTCAAAAATCAAACACTTTCCGTGTAAAAATGAGCTTTTTTGTAAAAGGAAATTACACAAGCAACAATGATAATTCTAAATAATTCAAAACCATGAAAAGAAATATTTTTCTTCTTGTAATAGGAGTGTTGAGCTTGGTAAGTTCATTATTTACCTGTCTTTCAGCACAGCAATTGAACACTCTTTATTTTCTGGAAAATTCACCTGTTCGAAATTATTTCAATCCCGCCTTTCAACCTTTAAGTGGCTTTTATTTAGGTTTCCCTGTTTTAGGCTATACTTTTTTCGAATTAGGGAACAATTCTCTTACTTTGAAGGATGTAGTATATAATAAAAATGGAGAAACCATTTTATTTTTAAATCCTGCAGGAGACAAGAATAAATTTTATAAATCCCTCAGTAATAAAACCTGGCTGAATACTGATATACATCTTAATTTGTTAAATTTTGGATTTCGTTCTGGCGACGCATACTTTTCTTTGGGAATCACAGAAAAAGTAGATGGCAGTTTGTCCCTTCCGAAAGATATGTTTAAATTACTGCTTTATGGAACTCCTGAATTAGAAAATAATATTTTTAATTTTAAGGATTTAGGAGGGAGTGTCTCGGCTTATACAGAAATTGCACTGGGTTATTCAAAAATTTTAAATGATCAATGGTCAGTAGGAGGAAAAGTAAAATTTTTATCTGGAAATGCCAATACTTCATTTACAAATGAACGTTTAACTTTAAATGCTAATACTGATCAATGGCTTTTAAATGGGAAAGGATCTTTAAAAATTTCTTCTCCAGCACAAGTAACCATTGGTGAGAAATTAGATTCCATTGAATTTATCAAGCCATCATCAACCAGCGATTGGCTTAAACCATCAGGAATGGGTGCGGGTTTCGATATTGGATTTACTTATAAACCCATTCAGCAATTAACCGTTTCAGCTGCTTTAACTGATATAGGATTCATCAACTGGAAATCGAACATCAAGAAAGTAGGATATGACATGAATTATACATTTGATGGATTGGTTAAAATAAACAATCTGGATTCGGTGGATATGGACGCTTTTCTGGATACTTTATCAAATGCTTTTAAAGATTCGTATACCACTCAGCAAGCAACTTCTTCCTACACTACTTTTACTCCAACTAAATTGAATATAGGAGCAGAATATACTTTTTTGGATAATAAAATGAGTGTGGGATTACTTTCACGAACCATTTTCAGGAAAAATATTGATGAAGAAATTACTACTTCATTTAATTTACGACCTGTTAATTGGTTTAATTTAGCTTTATCTTATTCTTTTCTCAAAGGAAAAATGAGTAATATCGGTGCAGCATTAGGATTAAGAACAGGTTTTATTTATTGGAACTTATCGGCTGATTATATTTCATTGAATAACGCACAACTAAAATTAAATGAAATAGATTCTTCGCTTCCCTCTACGACAATTCCGGTACCTTATAATTCTAAAGGTATAAATTTAGGACTCAGTATCAATTTTGTTTTTGGAAATGCTACTGATAAAGACAAAGATGGTGTAAAAGATAGTAAAGATAAATGTCCCGATACCCCGAAAGCAGCCCGAAAAAAAGTAGATTTAAATGGCTGTCCGCTTGATACCGATCAGGACAGTATTCCCGATTATCTTGATCAGTGTCCCGATACGCCATTGGCTGCTCGAGGATTTGTGGATAGTAAAGGTTGCCTTTTGGATTCCGATAACGATAGTATTCCCGATTATCTTGACAAATGTCCCGACACGCCATTGGAAGTAACAGTTGATTCTTTAGGTTGTCCGCTCGATATGGATAATGATAGCATTCCTGATTATCTCGATCAATGTCCGGATACACCACAGGGAGCTCGTGGTTTTGTAGATTCACATGGATGTTTACTGGATACTGATAATGACAGTGTTCCCGATTATTTGGATAAATGTCCTGATACCCCTGCTGAAGTTATCGGAAAAGTAGATGAAAAAGGCTGTCCAAAAGATACTGATAAAGATGGCGTACCTGATTATCTGGATCAATGTCCTGATACACCAGTAGAAGCTGCGGGAACAATTGACGAAAAAGGTTGTCTACGTGATACGGATGGCGATGGTGTTCCCGACTATAAAGACAGTTGTCGTGATTTGCCCGGCGATTCTACCAATAATGGTTGTCCTGAAATCAAAAAGGAAGTAATGAACCTTGTTCAAGTAATGGCATTGGCAAAAGAAGCTTCGCATAAAATACAGTTTGAAAGTGGAAAAGCCACGCTCAAACCTTCTTCCTATCCTGTGCTTGATCAAATTGCAAAAATTTTAATAGAAAATCCTACTTACAAAATTGAAGTACAAGGTCATACAGACAATGTAGGAAAACCTGAAAAAAATTTAGAATTATCTGAAAAGAGAGCTTTAGCAGTTAAAGAATATCTCGTTTCGAAAGGTGTAGAAGAAAGCCGTATTTCAACGAAAGGATATGGTGATACAGTACCAATAGCCAGCAACAGCACTGCAACTGGCAGAGCTCAAAACAGAAGAGTAGAATTAATTATTTCTTTGTAGAAATAGGTTAAATATCTAAATGTATCAATAAATTAAAATAAGCTAACAACGCAATTGATTGTTTGGAAAAAAAATAATGTAAAGATTATTTAGTTAGCTATACGATGCAAGGTAAAAAGAAAGCGTATTATACATACCACTTTTGATGTACTGGTATGCTTAAATGATTAAAAAAGCATATGTAAATGAGTGATAAATAAATATTATAATAGACACCTAACAAATAGTTACTCAGTAGATTAAAAAAACAATAACACGAAAAGATGAAAAATAATTTTTAAAACATATGCATTATGTAGTGGCTCTTTTAGTACTTTTATTTTCAATGATTGCAAAAATTGATGTTTGGAATAATTCAAAGTTAAAACATAATTATTCAGAGAATAAAAAATTCAAATTAAGAATTCTCTCTTAAAGATAAACATTAATTTTTTGTCGTTTCAATTAGTTTACAATAAAAATTATTTTCGCTAAAAATTAACTTTTTATAAAGTATCAAACACTTTTTGATTTGTTTGTATGGTATATTTCAGTATTCGAGCAAAATTTATTTCCATTAGTGAATACGAATACCGCAACAGGAGGCGTTTAGGAAATGTGCAACAACATGTCTTGTCATTGATAACGGTAACCTAATTGAAAAATGGTAGTTTCAACATTGTTTCGGCTATACAATTCTTCTTGGGGAATGTCTTGCTGTTTTTGTCTCAAAAGCGAAGTTCTACATTTCTAAGATTAACACTCAATCACCATCACATATAATCTGATGCAAGAATTTACCATATATAAATATTCAATAAATATTAGTGTTCTTTATCGCTACACTTCCACAACTTGAAAAATTGCATTGATTACTTGAATTTACAACTTCTTAATAAATTTATTTTCAGATGAAAAAGGAAAAATTAATAGAAAAAATCAATTGTTTGAGAAAAGAAAAAAATGCTATTATTTTGGCTCATTATTACCAGGAAGCCAATATTCAAGATATAGCTGATTATGTAGGTGACAGCTTGGCATTAGCACAATGGGCGGCTAAAACAGATGCTGCTATCATTGTATTGTGTGGTGTTCATTTTATGGCTGAAACTGCAAAAATTCTTTGTCCTGATAAAAAAGTGCTGATTCCAGATATCAATGCTGGTTGCTCGTTAGCTAATAGTTGTCCTGCTAACGAATTTGAAAAATTTGTAAAAACTCATCCTGATTATATAGTTATTTCTTATATAAATACTACCGCTGCTGTAAAAGCTTTGAGTGATGTGATTGTAACTTCTTCTAATGCCAGAAAAATTGTAGAATCTTTTCCTAAGGATGAAAAAATTATTTTTGCACCTGACCATAATTTAGGAAATTATATCAATAGTATCACTGGAAGACAAATGTTGTTATGGGATGGAGCTTGTCATGTGCACGAACAATTTTCGATTGAAAAGTTGATTCAGTTGAAAAAGGAGTATCCAGAAGCTCTTGTGTTGGCTCATCCGGAATGTACCAAACCTGTTTTGATGATGGCTGATTATATTGGTAGCACCCAGGCTTTGTTGAATTTTGCCACCGTGTCCGATAAAAAAATATTTTTAATAGCCACTGAATCGGGAATTTTACACGAAATGAAAAAGAAAAATCCTGATAAACAATTCATTCCCGTGCCACCAAATGATAGTACTTGTGCTTACAATGAATGTAATTTTATGCGTTTAAACACTCTTGAAAAATTATATCAATGTCTTTTAAATGAAAGTCCTGAAATTTTGGTAGAAGAAGAAATAAGAAAAAAAGCTATTAAACCGATACAAAAAATGCTGGAATTGAGTTGAAAAAAATGATTTATGAGTTTTGAACAACCTTATATCCGCCGATAAAAATGATAAAAAGTCGGGAACTCCAAAATTTACCCGATAAGAAATCTTTACTTTGTCGAAATATTTTTTGGTTCAACAAACTGAGACTGATTAACAACAATTTACACTAATATCTAATCGCTATCATATGTAATATTGTATCTTTCTTCTATAAATCATAGGTTATCCACAGAACCGAACAGATATATTATATTGATAATCAGAATTATGTCTACTCTTTTAACCTATGCAAAAACAAAGCTAAAGCACTCAGTTTTATTTCTGAAAAACCGTAAACATGAAAAAATAAAATACTTCCTCTGCTATCTTCCCTTTCTCAAGTGTAATTTCATTGTCGACAAAATCTATTGTTCGTTTTGTGTATACGGG
>DAOOVG010000010.1:0-34904 GCA_035369865.1 Paludibacteraceae bacterium
ACCGATTTCAAGTCAAGAATTTACAATAGGAATTCATGCGGATAATCATTTAAAAAATTTTCTTTTCGATAGTTATTTATAAAGAAATGAATTTAGAATTGAGAATTAAATCAGTATTTTTATTTTGCATCTGATTTGTTGACTTCTTATGTTTTAAGTTTACTTTCTTTTTGATTTGTGTCAAAACAATTGAGTGGAGCAATTATTGGCGTGTTCTATCAAGCGTTTATCTGCTGTTCGCTGGGGAGTAACTCGAGATTTATGGTTAGCATGGATTTTAACTATTTCTGTAAGTGCTTTGATCGCAGCTATTATTTATTGGGCAGTTGGTCATTATTTGATTTAAAAGTTATTTTAAAGCACTATTAATTTTTTTAATATCTTGCTCTATATTTATTCGGAAATTTGTGTGTAAATCAATAAATTATCTATTCTTCTATTGTTTCGGTGGAATTTACAAAAAATCATTTTAAAATTATTATTGGCAAAGTATAAAAAATTAGAATACTTTGTGTAACTTTGTGCTGTCAAATTATATGTGGAAAGATTTGAGCTGCTTGCAACCACAGAAAAAAATGCTAAAATTGCGTGCCATTTTCTGCTTGCCATTTATAAGTATTTTCGAATCTTCCTGCCTGTAATTTAAAATTCAACTACTATTTCAACAATTTTAAATTATTAAAATCATGGCGTATTTATTTAGTTCTGAATCGGTTTCTGAAGGACATCCCGACAAAGTAGCGGATCAAATTTCTGATGCATTAGTGGATAATTTTTTAGCATTGGATAAAAATTCAAAAGTAGCATGTGAAACTCTTGTAACGACAGGACAAGTAATCATTGCAGGAGAAGTCAAAACAAATGCTTATGTAGATGTTCAATCTGTTGCCCGACAAACCATTAATAAAATAGGTTATACAAAAAGTGAATATATGTTTGCTGGAAACAGTTGTGGCGTATTATCTGCTTTGCATGAACAATCACCAGATATTGCTCGCGGTGTCGAGCGGGAAGATCCGATGGAACAAGGAGCAGGTGACCAGGGAATGATGTTTGGGTACGCTTGCAATGAAACCAACAATTATATGCCTATCGCTCTCGATATTGCTCATACATTAGTAAGCGAACTGGCAAAAATTCGTAAAGAAGGGAAGGAAATGACTTATCTTCGTCCTGATGCTAAATCTCAGGTAACTATTGAATATGATGATCACAATCGTCCTTTAAGAGTTCATACTATCATTGTTTCTACACAACATGATGAATTTATAAAAGTTGGTAATGGAAAAACTCAAGAAGAAGCTGATATAGAAATGCTTTCTGTTATTCAAAAAGATATTGAAAATATTTTGATTCCGAGAGTAAAAATAAAAGATCAACAATTTGAACGACTTTTTAATGATGATTATCGTTTGTTAGTTAATCCTACTGGAAAATTTGTTATTGGAGGTCCACATGGAGATACAGGTTTAACAGGAAGAAAAATTATTGTGGATACTTATGGAGGAAAAGTAGCTCATGGAGGAGGAGCTTTTTCAGGAAAAGATCCCTCAAAAGTAGATCGTTCGGCTGCATATGCTGTCCGTCATATTGCCAAAAATATGGTTGCTGCAGGAATAGCCGATGAAGTATTGATACAAATTGCATATGCAATTGGAGTGTCTAAACCTATTAATTTTTGCATAAATACCTTTGGCACAGCTAAAATTAAATGGAGCGATGAAGAAATTTCGAAAAAAATCGAAAAGCTTTTTGATTTGCGTCCAAAAGCCATTGAAGAAAGTTTAAAATTACGTAATCCAATTTACGAAGAAACTGCAGCCTATGGACATTTTGGAAGAACCCCCGTTGAAGTAAAAAAATATTTTCAAGATGGGAATGGCAATAAAATTTCACATATTGTAGAACTTTTCACTTGGGAAAAATTGGACAAAGTAGAAGAAATCCGAAAAGCTTTTCAACTTTGATTTCTTTTTTATATAAAATGAAAATAAAAAAACCGTTACTATTTTCTATTAGTGAACGGTTTTTTTAATATCGATTTTGAAAGATAATTTTATTTTTGTATCAAAACCCACGCATCAGGGAATCTATTTTTTATTTGATTGATACGTGCATGAGCTTGATTATAATCATTAAAGGAATCAATAATTACCCTGTACATTCCTTGTTCATTGATTACGATTAGAGAATTATTACCTTCTTGTTTTAATGTGCTTTGTAAGCCTTTCGCATTTGACAAGTTTTTAAAACTTCCAACTACTACATGATATTTGTAACTTAAAGCATCATGATTTGTTTCACCTTCAGCCAAATTAAAGCTTTCTTTACGTGTAACTTCTGGTATATTAGTTTCGGTCTCTGAAGGCGGAGTAGTTACAACAACAGGAGCAGTAGTTTCTGAAGGAGTAGTAGAAGCAGAGGTGGTGGTAGCTTTTACATTTGCTCCAGGAATTTCTGTCACCTTTTGTTTTGATTTGCAACCAGAGAAAGCTATTGTCATGAGCGACAATATTATTAAACAGTTCAAAAAATTTCTGATTTTCATATTGATTTTTTTTATGATTATAAAACGTGCTTTTCCATTGCAAAGATGGAAACAAAATTAGAAATATACAAAATTTTATGATTTTATTTTATCCAATTTTTTGAGTTCGATGTTCATAAATCTACTCATAAAAGATTGCTTTGCTAATCTTTTAAAAGTCAGCATTGATATTCAACAACTTACAAACCGTAAAACCCTTAAAATTAATTTGTCAGAGTTATTCATTATTTTCAAAAAAGCATAGTTTTTTAATAGTCAGAAGAATCAAGGATTTTTCTAATAAAAAAGGAAAATACTTTGTATCCTTTCAATATTCATTTTTTTTTGCGAAATTTGCAGCTTTAATTGAGTTAAGTTATTATAAGCAAAGTGAAAGATACCAAGTATATTTTCGTAACGGGCGGCGTTGTTTCTTCATTAGGTAAAGGCATTATTGCTGCCTCAATAGGTAAATTATTGCAATCAAGAGGTTTTAAGGTAACCAATCAAAAAATTGATCCGTATATCAATATCGATCCAGGAACTTTAAATCCTTATGAACATGGCGAATGTTACGTCACAGTAGATGGACACGAAGCCGATCTGGATTTAGGTCATTACGAGCGATTTTTAAATATTGAAACGCATAAGGAAAATAATTTTACTACAGGACGAATTTATCAGACAGTTATTGAAAAAGAACGAAGAGGAGATTATTTGGGAAAAACTGTACAGGTAATACCTCACATCACTGACGAAATTAAACGCAATATTAAATTATTAGGCAGTAGAGAGGGGTACGATTTTGTCATTACTGAAATAGGTGGGACAGTAGGCGATATTGAATCCTTGCCCTACATTGAAAGTGTACGTCAATTACGTTGGGAACTGGGTAAAAATTGCCTTGTCGTTCATTTAACTTATGTGCCTTATATTACTGCTGCACAGGAATTAAAAACTAAACCCACTCAACATTCTGTAAAAACTTTACAGGAACAGGGAGTACAACCTGATATTATTGTTTTACGAACAGAACATAATATTCCTGCTGATTTACGAAAAAAAGTAGCCTTATTTTGCAATGTGGAGCCATCGGCGGTTATGCAATCTATTGATGTTTCAACTATTTACAGAGTACCATTGAATATGCACGAAGAAAAGCTGGATGAAATTCTTTTGAGTAAAATGGGATTCGATTTAACTAAAACACCTTCTGCTGATCTGGATAAATGGAGACATTTTGTAGAAAAACTTGAAAATGCAAAAGATGAAATTCATATCGCTCTGATAGGAAAATATGTTCAACTTCCAGATGCTTACAAATCTATCACCGAATCCCTTCTCCAGGCATGTGCTTATAACGATAAAAAATTACAACTGGACCTAATTTTATCAGATAAATTAAATGAAGATAATGTGGCAAAAAAATTAGCCAATGCTGATGGAGTAATTATAGCGCCAGGTTTTGGGCAACGAGGAATAGAAGGAAAATTTGCAGCTATAAAATATACTCGTGAACATAACATTCCCACATTGGGAATTTGTTTGGGAATGCAATGTATGGCTATTGAATTTGCTCGAAATGTATTGGGTTACGCTGATGCGAATAGTACAGAGTTTGACCCCACTACATCTCATAATGTAGTGGATATTATGGAAGAGCAAAAAAACATATTAAATCTTGGTGGAAGTATGCGAGTGGGAGCTTATCTGTGCTCTTTAAAAAAAGGAACGAAAGTTTATGAAATTTATCAAACGGATAATATTTATGAGCGTCATCGACATCGTTTTGAATTTAATAATGACTATAAGGAAGAATTTGAAAAAGCCGGAATGATTTGTAGCGGTATCAATCCAGTTTCTAACCTCGTAGAAACAATTGAATTACAATCGCATAACTGGTATATTGGCGTTCAATTTCATCCAGAATATCATAGTACAGTAGTGAATCCTCATCCGCTCTTCATTAGTTTTATTAAAGCAGCTATCGAAAAACAAAATAAAAAACTTTAATTTTTTAACAGTAAGGGAAAGAAGAGGTTGAAATTTATAAAATATGGATAAAAATACGTTTATAGGTTTTTTGTTGATTGCGGTCATTCTCATTGTGTTTTCGTGGTTAAACAGGCCATCGCCCGAAATGATTGAAAAACAAAAACGATACAATGATTCCATTGCAAGAGTTCAGCAGATAAAAGAAGAAAGTGAAGCTGTAAAACATCAGGCTGATTCTTTACTGAAATCACCTTTACTCAAAAAAGATTCACTGACCAATTTTATTCTCGAAGATGCTTATGGAGATTTTGGCATAGCTGCTGTGGGAGAAGAAAAATTTATCACGATTGAAAATGAATTTTTAAAGATTACTTTTACTAATAAAGGAGCTCAAATTTATTCGGTGGAGCTGAAAGATTACCGCCGCCACGATTCTTTGCCTTTAATATTATTTGAAGGAAAAGAAAACAAAATGAATTTTACTTTTATTACCAATAACAATCGTATTGTCAATACAGAAAATTTGTATTTCGAACCTCTCCCTGAAATTAAAAAGGACAAAAATGGAAATCAAACTATTATTTTTCGTCTGAAAACTACTGGAGAAGGTTATCTGGATTTTGTCTATACAATTCCTCCTAAGGATTATATGATAGGCTTTGGTATTAAAGCTTATCATATGAATAATGTTTTGCCAGCAAGCATTAATTCGCTTGAAATGCAATGGATTTCAAAAATTCGTCAACAGGAAAAAGGACGGCAATTTGAATCACGTTACTCAATGATTCAATATAAATATTTATCAGACGACACAGAAAAACTTAATCCTAATAAAGACGACAGCAAAGAAATAACTAATAAAATAAAATGGATTGCTTTTAAAGATCAGTTTTTTAGCAGTGTTTTGATTGCAGAAGATGCTTTCACCTCAACCACATTAAAAAGTACAATAGAAAAAACGGACTCACCTTATTTAAAATCATGCAGTGCTGAAATGACGGTACCTTTTGATATTTCAGGCAAAGAACCGACTGTATTTCGGATGTACTTTGGTCCTAATAAGTTTAATATTCTTGCAAGTTATGACAAGGGCGTAGATAAAAATGAAAAATTAAAGCTTCAAAGTTTAGTGCCGCTTGGTTGGGGAATTTTTGGATGGATTAATCGTTTTCTTATTATTCCAATGTTCAACTTTTTTAGTAAATTTATTAGTAATTACGGAATTATTATTCTTTTAATGACCATTGTTATTAAGATTATAATTTTCCCGCTTACTTATAAATCTTATACTTCGAGTGCAAAAATGCGTGTTTTGAAACCAGAAATAGATGAAATTTACAAACGTATTCCTCCAGAAAAAGCAGCAGAACGTCAAAAAGCAGTGATGGAATTATATTCAAGAGTAGGCATTAGCCCGATGAGTGGGTGCATTCCAGCTTTACTGCAAATTCCTATTTTGTTTGCGATGTTTAGCTTTTTCCCTGCTTCCATCGAGCTCAGACAGCAAAGATTTCTTTGGGCTGAAGATCTTTCCACTTATGATTCTATTTTAAACTGGAATGCTTATATTCCCATTATTACTCCTTATTTTGGAAACCATATTAGCTTGTTTTGTTTGTTGATGACCATCAGCAGTATTGTAGCAACCCGGTTAAATATGGCTAATTCTACACCTTCCGATCAGCCGGGTGGAAATCTGATGAAGTGGATGATGTATTTGATGCCCGTGATGTTTATGTTTATATTCAACAATTATTCGGCAGCATTGAGTTATTACTATTTCATTTCCACTTTAATCACTATCATTCAAACCTATGTTATCCGCAAAATGGTTGATGAAAAAAAATTATTGGCAGAATTGCATGCTAAACGCAATACTAAAAAGCCTGTCAAAAAAAGTAGTTTCATTGAGCGTTTAGAAAAAATGCAACGCGAGCAAGAAAAAGCTTTGAAAAACAGAAAATAAGTTTTGTATCTCGGCTAACTTAAACAGAAAGTAGAAAAATATTATTTTCGTTGTTCATTTTTTAAAATTTATTTTCCCTATGAAATTCAAAGGAATTATTTTCACAAGTATTGTTATTACTTTGCTTTTTTGTTCGTGTAAAAAAACAAATCGTTTTGCCATAAACACTTCAAAAGATAGGATAAAAGTGGTTATTCAACGGTTTGATAAAGATTTGATTTTACTTGATACAATCAATACAGAAGTTGGTGTTAAACAATTATATCAAAAATATCCTGATTTTTTCCCCTTTTATATTTCTTCTATTCTGGAAAGGGACCCACAAGATACTTTAAAAATCTGCGATTTAATAAAAAACTTCTTAAAAGATACCACTTTTGTAAAGGTAAATAAAAAAGTGCTTGAAGAATATGCCGATGTTTCTGATATTGAAACAACTCTTTCCACCGCTTTTACTTATACTCATTATTATTTTCCTGAAATCAAACTCCCAACTGTCTATTTTTTTGTTTCAGGATTTAATCGGGCTATTTTATGGAACGACCATTTAATTGGTATTGGAACGGATTTATATTTGGGCAACGATTATCCGCTCTATAAAGAAATTACTTATGAATACATGATTTATAATATGCGACGTGAATGCATTCCTGCTGATATTGTTTCTACCTTGCTGGTCAATTCCTTTCCAATGAAAAGTTCTCAGGATCGTTTGATTGAAAACATGCTTTATCGCGGAAAAATCATGTATTTATTGTCTATTTTTTTACCTGAAGAAAAACCGACAGATTTGATAGGTTATACTCCTACTCAATGGGAATGGTGTAAAAAACACGAAAAAGAAATTTGGGCAAGTGTTATTGAACAAAAAGCATTATTCTCGTCCAATTCTAAAATTATTGGAGCATTTATAAACGATGCTCCATTTACTGCACCCATCTCGCAGGATTCTCCTGGACGACTTGGCACGTGGATAGGCTGGCAGATTATAAAAAGTTATATGGAAACAAATAAAAATGTGGATTTGAGGCAGCTTATGAATGAAAGAAATTATGAAAAATTGCTTGAAAATTCCAATTATTATCCATAAAAAAACGGCTTACTCTTTTACAGAAAAGAATAAGCCGCATTATTTTAAAAAAATTAATTCCCACCAGGTATAATTGCTTCTGATGGACAAACATCAGCACAGACTCCACAATCTGTACATACTTCGGGGTCTATTACATAAATATCACCTTCTGATATTGCATCTACTGGACATTCAGTAATACACGATCCACAAGCAATACAATCTTCTGTAATTACGTAAGCCATTTTTCTATTTTTTATTTTAAATAATTTACTGCAAAATTACACATTATTTCTATATCAAAAAAAAATTTCTGATTTTTTCTTATTTTATAATCTGAGTCCATTCAGAAAACTCTTTCAAAGTTAATTTATTTAAACATTGATGAGATTTCTACACTTGATTCGTATTAACCTAAAAAATTTTTTGTTTTTTAAGAAAACAATTTTTTTAGATTTATAAGTCTGCAAAATTTAATTGGTCAGCTATATAGGTTATTCTTTGATATTCAAAATATTATAATATTTTCATTCATGTAAAATACTTTTATATGAATGAAAAAGAAACACAAAATGGGTAAAAAAGTTTCAATCTGATAATATAAATCTAAATATTTTTTCTATTTGTTATCAAAAATTCTTGTTTTTTATTTTTTAATGATTTATATTTGCCAGTTCATTACTTTATTTTACAAGATAAAATAAAAATTAAGTAAATTTATCAACAAAAATGCAAAGCTTATGAAAAAACTAATCTTCTTATTTACCTGCCTATTTATGGTAGGAGTGAGTTTAACGAGTGCCCAATCGCGACCAATTTCGGGGAAGGTAATTTCTTCAGAAGATGGCAAACCGGTAATAGGAGCCTCAGTGTTGGTTAAGGGAACAACAATAGGAACCATAACAGATGTCAATGGTAATTTTACAATTGATTTACCAGCGAATGCAAATACTTTGGTTATTTCCTATGTGGGTATGGAAACTGTAGAGGTGGAAGCCAAAAATGGAATGGTGGTAGAATTATTTAGCAGTGTATCCGAATTAGATGAAGTAATTGTTACTGCTTTTGGAACTACAACCAAGAAATCTTTTACCGGTTCAGCAGCAGTAATCAAAGAGGATGATATTATTAAGCGTCAGGCTTCTAATATTACCAATGCTTTGGTTGGACAAGTAGCTGGAATTCAAGGTTTGTCTTCAAATGGTCAGCCAGGTGTAGGTTCTACTATCCGTATTAGAGGAATTGGCTCACTGAATGCAAGCAATGCACCTCTTTATATTGTTGATGGCATACCTTATGATACCGATATTTCTGCTATTAATAATGCAGATATTGAGTCAATTACAATATTAAAGGATGCTGCTTCCAATGCCTTATATGGAGCAAGAGGAGCTAATGGAGTAGTTATTATAACTACCAAACGTGGCAAATCGAGAGAGGCTTTAGTTACTGTCGATACTAAATGGGGTAATAATTCTCGTGCAATTCCTGCTTATAATGTAATGACAGATCCTGCTATGTATTATGAAACATTTTATCGAGCCCTGTATAACAGTAGGATTTCTGCAGGTGTAACTGCTGCTCACGAATATGCTAATAAAAATTTATTAGATGTTTCGCAAGGAGGATTAGGCTATTTAGTTTATACAGTCCCACAAAATGAACGTTTAATTGGTACTAATTTTAAACTAAATCCCAATGCTACTTTAGGTTATTCTGATGGAAATTTTACGTATTTGCCAGATGATTGGTATAACGAATTGTTCAAAACTAATAATTTCCGTCAGGAATATAATGTAAATATTAGTGGTGCTACAGATAAATTATCTTATTATGCCTCAATAGGTAAACTTGATGATACGGGAATTATTGAAAATTCTAATTTTTCCAGGTTTTCTAGTCGTGCAAATGTAGATTTTCAGGTAAAAAAATGGTTGAAAATTGGAACTAATTTTTCTTTTGCTCAAACCAAAAGTAGATATCCAAGTGAGCAGACAACTACAAACTCATCAGGAAATCTATTTTTCTTAACTTCTAATATTGCTCCTATATATCCCTTATATATTAGAGATGCTGATGGCAATATTATGGTTGATCATAATGGTTTTATTATGTATGACTATGGAGATGGAACTATTATTCCTTATAAACGTCCATTTATGAGTCAGTCAAATCCTGCTTCGGCTCTTATGTTAAATAAAGAATTTTATTTAACGGATTATTTTATAGGGAAATGGTATGCTATAGCAGATTTATATAAAGGTTTAAAATTTACAGTTAATTATGGTTCAACAAATGCTAATCAAAGATATCAATATACATTAAATCCATTTTATGGTCAATTCGCTGACATGGGAGGTGCGGCAGGTGTTAGTCAAACAAGATTCACGAGTACCAATCAACAATATTTATTAACTTACGAAAATCGCTTTGATTTAAATAACATTGACTTATTATTGGGTTATGAATTGTATGAATTTAAAAATGCCGATTTATCAGGCTATAAACAAAAACTTTTTCAGCCTTTTGTTCCTGAAGTGAGCAATGCGATTCTTCAACCCAGTACTTCATCATCTACTGATTCTTATTCGACGATGGGAGTTCTCTTTCAGGCTAAATACGATTATGATACAAAATATTTTGCTTCTGCATCTTATCGTAGGGATGCTTCTTCTTGTTTTGCACCTAAAAATCGTTGGGGTAATTTTTGGTCTGTAGGTGGTGCATGGGATATTAATAGAGAAAGCTTTATGTCTATTGATTTTATCGATATGTTAAAATTAAAAGCCAGTTATGGAGCTCAAGGAAATGATAAACTTTATTATCCTGGTACTGCAACTATTAATTCTGGTACTGCAACTATTAATTATTATCCCTATATTGATCAATATGAGGTAAAGGAAGTGAATGGAGAATTTTCAACTGCACGTATTTATAAAGGAAACGAAGATTTAACCTGGGAAACTTCTTATAATTTGAATGCTGGTATTGATTTTTCAATGTTCAATGAACGTTTTAATGGAACAATAGAAGGTTTTTCAAGAAAGACGGAAGATATGTTATATTATAAACCGATGCCAGGCTCTGCTGGATATACCGAATCGCCTATGAATATAGGCTCTGTAAGAAACTCTGGAGTAGAAGTTGATTTGCACATGGATATAATTAAATCACGTTCATTTGTCTGGAATATTTATGCTAATGCTACTTTTCTTAAAAATAGAATTATAGCTTTGGATGAATCATTAAATGGACAATGGATTGATGGAAATTATATTTACAAAGAGGGAGAATCCATGTATAATTTTTATATAAGAAAATATGCAGGCATCGATCCTGAAACGGGAGCTTCTTTGTGGTATAAGGATGTTATAGATAATGATGGAAATATTACCGGACAGGAAAAAGTTACAAATTGGTCTACCGCCACTCAATATGAATTAGGAGATGTTCTTCCTGATGTTTATGGTGGTTTTGGAACATTATTCAATTTTGTCGGTTTCGATCTGTCCATTTCATGTGCTTATCAATTGGGTGGCAAAATATACGACAATACTTATGCCAGTTTAATGCATGCAGGATATGGAGATAATGCGGGGCGAAATTGGCATACTGATATTTTAAAAGCATGGACTCCCGAAAATCCGAATACCGATGTGCCAAGAGTAAATTCGAATGATCAATTTACAAATTATATCTCAGACCGATTTATTGTTAGCTCTGATTATCTAAGTATTCAAAACATAACATTAGGTTATACTTTGCCCAGCAAATTTTTAAAACGTTTTAATATCAACAAACTTCGGATTTATGGTGTGGCAGACAATGTAGCACTTTTTTCTGCCCGTAAAGGATTAGACCCTCGCCAGAGCTATACTACTTCGAATGCTGAATTGTATTCTCCTATACGGTCTATTTCCGGTGGCATAAATATAACGTTTTGATAATTAACTTTTTAAACAAGAAATAATATGAAAACAATAAAAAAAATAATTATCTTTTTTTTAAGTGCAGTAGTTTTAATAAGCTGCGAAGATAAGCTCGATACGGGACCTGAAGGAGGAACGTTGACTCAAGAACAGAAGAAAAAAGCTTTTGAAGCCAATCCTGCTTTGTTGGCATCGGATGTGGCAGCTATGTATGCCAATATGATTGCCGATAGGGCAATCTTAGGAGAAGATTATCATAATGATTTTGGTTATGCAGCCGCTTGTTTGATGATGGATTCTAATGGTGCTGACATGACATGTGCTAATGTGGGGTATAATTGGTTTGCTCCAAATGCTAGTTATGCAGATAGAGTTTATACAAATACAAGAACTATTTTTATGTGGAATCTTTTTTATAAACAAATTGCTTCAGCTAATTTGGTGATTTCTTCAGTAGATTCTGCAACAACTGAGCCTACTTTAAAAGCTTTTAGAGGGCAAGCTTTAGCTATACGAGCTTTTGATTATCTGAATTTAGCTCAAACACATCAATTTACTTATATCGGTCATGAGGGAGCACCTTGTATTCCTATTGTTACTGAAAAAACTACTGCCGAACAGTTGATAAATAATCCTCGGGCTTCTGTTGAAGCTGTATATCAATTAATAAAAAATGATTTAGATGAAGCCATTACTTTATTGGAAGGTTACAAAAGGCCCGATAAGGGTTACATTGATCAAGCTGTAGCCTATGGATTAAGAGCTCGAACTAACCTTCTAATGGGCAATTATTTAGATGCTGCTAATGATGCCGAAATGGCTTTAAGTTTATCCGGAGCAATGCCTTATTCTCTTACTGAAGTATCTGTTCCAGCTTTTTGGAATGCAAATGATAATACGGTGATTTGGGCAAATATTATTACGGAGAATAACGATATTGTTTTAACCGGTATTGTAAATATGCCTTCTCATTTGTGTTCTTTCTTTACTGATGGATATGTTGGAGTAGGAGCATGGAAAAAGATTAACTTGCCATTGTATAGGAAAATTCCCAGCACCGATGTTCGAAAAGGTTGGTGGCTGGACGAGAACTTAGAGTCTCCTCTTGTAGCTGATCGATCGTATAATGGATGGTTTGAAATTGCAAGGTCAGATGGTGATTTTGGTCCTTATACTAATGTTAAATTTGGAGCAGATAATAATGATTTGAATAATTTAATCCCGGCACAAGATTGGTTTTTGATGCGTGCCGAAGAAATGATTTTTATTAAAGCTGAAGGGTTAGCTATGGGTGGACAGCCTAACGATGCAAAAAATTTACTTGAAAATTTTGTTAGAGCAAATAGAAATCCGAATTATGTATGTAATGCTTCTGCTCCCGAAGCAATTAGAGACGAAATATGGTTTCAACGCAGAATTGAATTCTGGGGAGAAGGGTTTTCTTATTTTGATGTAATGAGATTGAAAAAACCTGTTATCAGAGTCGAAAATGGGGTGACTTCATTCCCTGATGCTTGGCAATTTAATATTCCTGCTGAACATCCGATATTGTTATGGCTTGTTCCCAAGAGTGAGATAGAAGCGAATGAAGGGATATCGGAGGCAGATAACAATCCCAAAGTTGATCCACCTGTAGCTCAATAGTTAATAAAATATTTTTAATTCAGAATTTTTAAATGTTAATTATATGAAAAAAATTGGTAAAATTTTTAACATAGTGCTTGGTATCATAGTCGTTTCATTGATGTTTTTTACATCTTGCGAAGATACCATCGAAAGAGAACCGTCTCCTGCAGTTTCTTCTGATTGTCAAAATGTGTTTTTCACAAATAATAATGTTACTGATGTAGAATTGGAACCAACAGATCCCACTCAAGTTAGGGTAATTATATCCAGGCAAAATTCAGAAGAGGCAGCAACTGTTCCTTTGAAGGTTATTAGTGCTGATAGTGTTTTTATCATTCCTGACACAGTAACTTTTGAAGCAGGAGTAGACACTACGAGTTTTGTAGTGACTTTTCCTGAAGCGGAAGAAGGAATAAAATATAGCTTTGAAATAGGAATTTCCGGCGATGAATATTTAAATCCGTACATAAGCGATAAAACTTCCATAAAAATTTCTGTTATTCGCATTAAATGGGAAGACATTGGTCCAGGAGTTATGATTGAAGGGATTATATCTACTTTATTTGGGGTGCCTGAATTATATCCTTTTTATGTAGATATTCAAAAAGCTACTTTGCCAGGCAGTATTACACGTTATCGTCTGATAAATCCTTTTAAACCAATGGAAGCTGAAGATTTGGATAAATATGGCATAGCTGATGGTTATCCTTATAATGCTCCAGGAGACATGTTACCAGGTGATTTTTATTTGGTTATTGAGGTTGATGCTGAAAATAATGCATCCATGGAACCACAACAAATGGGATTCGATTGGGGATATGGTTATTTTACAGTGGGTTCTATTTATGGAAATATTTCCGATAATTTAAGTGCTTATCCATTAGGAGAATATGATGAAGATAATGGTGTGATTATTTTCCCTGAAAATTCTTTGTTTGTGAGCATGGCAAATTATAAAGATGGGGCACAATATCCCTGCGATACTCCTACTTACATTTATTTAAGTCGGGATGACTATTTGGCTGCTCAAAGTGCAAATTCAGAAGAGTAGAACATTTAGTTTTGTGTGTGATTTTATTATTACATTTGTACAATAATTATAGAAATAGTAGTGGGTTGTTTTTATTCCCATTACTATTTTTATTTTTATGAATGATTAAGCTTTAGTAAATAACTTGTTGCTATAATATTTCCAATACTTCTTTTAGATGTGAAATTTGATAAGTGCAGTCAAATTTTTCGGCTGATGGGTTTGTGTTATTTTTAACATACACTTGATCTATTCCTGCATTTTTTGCTCCAAGAATATCGGCTATATAACTATCGCCAATCATAATAGTTTCTTGGGGTTTTGCCTGATTAAGTTCTAAAGCATACTCAAAAATTCGTGCATCAGGTTTCAGAGCTTTAGCATCTTCGGAAAGGACAATAAAGGAAAAATAGTTTTCTATCTGGCAACTTCTGATTTTTTTATATTGAACTTCTCTGAAACCGTTAGAAATCAAGGTGAGCGGATATTTTGAAGACAAATAATCGAGTAATTCTTTAGCAAAAGGTTTTAGAGCTGTTTTGGTGGGCAAAATTTTTAGGTAATAATCTCCCATTTTTCTGGCCAATTCGTGGTCATTAATTCCCATCATAGAAAGTGGATACAGAAAACGTTCCATCATCAAGTATTCTCTGGTAATTTCACCTTTTCCATAAGCTTCCCAAAGCTCAAGATTGCGTTGGGCATAGAGGTGAAAAAATGTTTCAAAATCGTCAAAATATTGGTTTAACTTCCATTCATTAAAAATATCTTGCAAAGAAAGTTTTGCGTTTTCGTGAAAATTCCAGAGCGTATCGTCTAAATCGAAGAAAACATATCTGTATTTTTTTCTCATATATTATCTTTTGAACTTTCGTAAGTAAAATAAGTTGGTGGTTTAGAGAAAAAAAACAGCATGTTTATTTAGTAAAATCGCTGATATTCAGTAATTCTATAGGATAAAACAAAAACAAAAAAACATGCTGCAAGACAAAGATACAATAATTTTTTCAGAGATAAACAGCTTTTTTATTTCAAGTGAAAAAGCAATGGAAACTATTTTTAGTTTTCATGTTTTGCATTGGCTGTTTTCAGTTTTTCCAGCTATCTTTGTAAACAAATTGTTGATGCTATAAATTTTGACTTTTTGTAAGGTGAACATAGCATTCATGGCAATTTAAGTAAATTTTGATGAAAAAATTTTTGTCTTTTATATTACCGTTACTGATTTTAGTTTCTTCATGTATTTCCCGAGATTCGCATAGAACTGGCGAAACGCCGCTATATTCTTTACACCTGTGTTATGCTAAAGGTTTTTCAGTTAGCTATTTCAAAAATTTTAAAGAAGTAACGGTTTTTAATCCCTGGACAAAAGAAACTGTTTATCAACGATATTATTTGGTTTACGATACATCGGTTGCTGTACCAGCGAATGGCGTGAAAATTAAAATTCCTGTTTATACATTGGCAGCTACTTCTGTTACTCATTTTGAATTTCTGTGTTTGCTAAATGAAATTGATGCCGTTACAGGTGTTTGTTCTGCTAAAATTATTTACAATCCACAAATCAACGATAGGCTTAAAAAAGGTCTTGTAGTAGATTTGGGAGATGCATTTAATATGAATCTTGAAAAAACGGTGCAACTTCATGCAGATATTGTAATGGTAAGTGGTTATAATCAGAACGATCCGTTTACACAGCGTCTTGTTGAAATAGGCATTCCAGTAGTTTATAACAACGAATGGATGGAAAATTCTTTATTGGGACGTACAGAATGGATAAAATTTATTGGCGCGTTTTTCGATAAAGAAAAACTCGCCGATAGTATTTTTCAAAGAATTGAACAGCAATATTTGGAAGTTTCAAACAAAGCAAAAGAAGTAAAATATCGCCCTACAATAATGTCTGGTTCCAATTTTCGGGGAACTTGGTACATGCCAGGTGGACAAAATTTTATGGCACAACTTTTTTTAGATGCTGGTGGAAATTATTTTTATGCGGATGATACAACCAAAGGAAGTTTGCCTTTGAATTTTGAAAAAATCTTGAAGAATTTTGCCGAAACTGATGTGTGGTTGAATTGCAGTTACTGCTCTTTAGACGAATTGTTGAAAGCAGATGCAAAATATGCACTTTTTCGTCCAGTTAAATTAAAGCAGGTTTATAATTTCAACAAACGGAGGTTGTCATCAGGAGCTAATGATTTTTGGGAAAGTGGTATAGCTCATCCTGATTTGTTACTAAAAGATATAATTTCTATTTTGCATCCGGAATTATTACCTGATTATGAATTGTTTTATACAAAAAAACTGGAATAAAACATTAGAATTTTAAGCCAAAAGAAATTATTAGTTTTAAGTTGTCAAAATTTAGTTGGTAATCAGGAGTTTGGGGTTCTCGAAGGGCAAGGTTTTGATTGTGAAAAAAATGAATAATTATAATTTCGCTTGACAGGACAGCAACAAAAGAAAAATTTCTATGCCTTCTCGATGTGACTCTGTGATTTTTTAATTTTTATTATTCAGAAAACACACAAAAATTTACCCAGAAAAGACATAAAGATTTATTTCTTGCTCTTGTGCAGTTAAATAAAACCCTAAATAATTGAAACTCGCAAAATTCATATCTTGTACCAGCATTTTGTGATTCGCAACTCGCAAATCCTAAACTTTTTTAACGCCAAGCAGTTGGTCAATTATTTTTATAAATCGATGCCTTACTGTTTATTTGGGGTAAAAAATTTATTCCGCCAAATGAAATTGATTTTTTCAGAAGAAGAGATAATTTTGAATATGAATCGTTAGATTCCTAATAATTAAAAGTTTTTTCGAGCAAAACTCACCTCCCTTTTTGAAGGCTTCCCCAATTTTTTAAACACCTTTTTGATACCGATTTAAATAATTTGATTTTTTTAAGAAAACGACATTAATTTATTATCTTCTTGCTTCCTTCTAATTATAAATGTTTTTAGTATTAGTGTTTTTTCTTATTTTTGCAAATTAGATGAAAATTATGCACTTTTTGTGCATTTTATGCCAAATAAAATAACCATTATTTATATATAAAATGGAAGATTTACTGCACTCTATGAGTATCATTCAAATCGAAGACAAAAATTTTAAACTTTATATTCCTGAAAAAGAAATATTAAAATCAATTCAGGAAATTGCAGAAAAAATCAACCATGACCTGGTAGATAAAAATCCACTTTTTATCTGTATCTTGAATGGAGCATTTATGTTTGCCAGCGATTTGATGAAAGCAATTTCTATCCCCTGCGAAATTACTTTTATAAAATTATCTTCTTATCATGGCACAACTACTTCTGGGAAAATAAAAGAAATCATTGGCTTAAATGAAGATATTACGAAACGAAACGTAGTAGTAATTGAAGATATTATTGACACAGGCTTTACAATGGAATTCATTATAAATTCTCTCAAATCAAAAGGAGCTAACGAAATTCAAATCGCTGCTTTACTTTTAAAACCTGATGCTTTACAACGAGATCTAAAAATTGATTATGTAGGTATAAAAATTCCCAATGATTTCATCATAGGCTATGGATTAGATTATAATGGTTATGGAAGGAATTTAAAGGATATTTATACTTTAATTCCTGAACAATAGCCAAATAACATAAAAATTCTATATAATAGAAAATTAAAATGCTGAATATCATTTTGTTCGGAGCACCAGGGAGTGGAAAAGGGACACAAAGTAAACTCATTGCCCAGAAATATCATCTCAAACACATATCAACAGGAGAACTAGTACGCACTGAAATAAAAAAACAATCAGAGCTTGGTAAAATCGCTGAAAATTATATTTTAAAAGGCAATTTGCTTCCTGACGAAATAATAATGGATATTTTAATCAAAAATATTGATGACGAGTTGAAAAACTACAATGGAATTCTTTTTGATGGCTTTCCTCGAACACTTCCGCAGGCAGAAATGCTTGAAAAAATACTCCATGAACGAAATACTGAAATAACACTTTTAATTGATTTGAAAGTTAATGAAGAGGAATTAATTCAGCGCCTGTTAAAACGCGCAGAAATTGAAGGAAGAAATGATGACAAACCGGATATAATCAAGAAAAGGCTGGAAATATATGTTCAAAATGCTGAGCCTATAAATGAATTTTATAAGAAATTAAACAAATATATTGCCATTGATGGTGTCGGAACCGTTGAAGAAGTTTTTTCCCGCATTGAAAAAGTAATCAACTCAAAATTAAATGAGGCTGAAAACTAAATCATTTTAATTTTGTTATCAGCTTACAAAAGAAACTTTTAAATGACAACTTCAAATTTTGTTGATTACGTAAAAATCTATTGTCGCTCAGGTAAAGGTGGTGCAGGTTCTACACATTTCCGTCACGAAAAATTTCTTCCAAAGGGAGGACCTGATGGCGGTGATGGTGGACGTGGTGGAAATATTATTTTAAGAGGAAACAAAAATTATTGGACTTTGCTACATCTAAAATATGCTCGTCACATTTTTGCTGAAGATGGTGAAAATGGCAGCAAAAATAGAAGTTTTGGCAAAAGTGGTCAAGATAAAATCATTGAAGTTCCTTGTGGCACAGTAGTTTACGATGGTGATACAGGAGAATTTATTTGCGATATTACACAAGATGGGGAAGAAGTTGTTTTGCTGGAAGGTGGACGCGGTGGACTTGGGAACTGGCATTTCAGAACCGCTACGATGCAAGCTCCGCGTTTCTCTCAACCGGGTGAGCCACGAAAAGAAAAAACTATCATTTTACAACTCAAAGTGCTGGCCGATGTAGGGCTGGTTGGTTTCCCCAATGCTGGAAAATCAACCTTGTTATCAGTTGTTTCGGCTGCTAAACCAAAAATTGCCGATTATCCTTTCACCACACTGGTTCCACAACTCGGAATTGTTTCCTATCGTGACAATCAATCATTCGTCATGGCTGATATTCCGGGCATCATTGAAGGAGCGGCGGAAGGTCGTGGACTGGGACTTCGTTTTCTTCGACACATCGAACGCAATTCTATTCTTTTGTTTATGGTTCCAGCGAATAGCAAAGATATTCAGGAAGAATATCATATTTTACTCAGCGAATTGGAAAAATACAATCCGCAACTTCTTGAAAAAGAACGCATTCTTGCCATTTCAAAAAGTGATTTGGTGGATAAAAATTCGTTGAAGGATTTAAAAAACAATCTTTCGATGGATATTCCTTCGGTATTTATCTCTTCTATCACAGGCGAAGGTATCAATGAATTGAAAGATTTACTGTGGACAGAACTTAACAAACCATCAAATCAACTTCTGGAAATTTCTCACCAACCTTTAGTTATTTCGCATGGAAAAATTGAGACAGAAAAGGAAGAAATAGATGAAGAAATGAATGAAAATCCTTTTTCAGAAGAGAATGAAGAAGAAAATTTCAATCAATTTAAAGGAATTGGCTGGGACGATCAGTAATTTTTTCACTAAATGAATTGTTATATGTTTTTGAAAAAAAGCCATCCTTCCGTTAAAAAATTGCAAAATTATCCTGAAAGCTTCAATTAAAAGTTTGATATATGAACGAATCATTATTAGTAGATAAAGTTAATGAAGATCCGGAAGTATTGATTTCGGATTGCCAAGAATCAGAAATTATCTTGTATATTTGTAGAACTAAAAATTAATTATAGTTTTAATCAAAAAGTTAATTTTCGCCTATCTTATTAAGCATCCATAGTAATGAAAAACAAATGGAGGTACAAACAGCTTTCCGAAGAACAGATAAAAATTCAACACAATTTAGCAAACGATTTAGGAATCAATCCTTTATTAGCCCAATTGCTAGTTCAACGGGGTATTAATAATTTTGAAGAAGCACGAAAGTTTTTCAGACCTGACCTGAACGATCTTCACAATCCATTTCTCATGGCTGATATGGATAAAGCGGTTGACAGATTGACTAAAGCTATGATTAAAAATGAAAAAATATTAATCTATGGTGATTATGACGTGGACGGCACTACCTCTGTGGCAATGGTTTATAAATTCATCAAACAGTATCATTCCAAAATAGGCTTTTATATTCCAGATCGTTATACAGAAGGTTATGGAATTTCTTTCGATGGGATTAATTATGCAGCCAGAAATCATTTCAGTCTGGTGATTGCTCTCGATTGCGGCATCAAGGATATGGAAAAAATTGCTTACGCAGCAAAATTGAACATAGATTTTATTATTTGTGATCATCATACCACCAGTGAAATACTTCCCTCAGCCGTAGCAGTGTTAGACCCCAAACGTAATGATTGTCTTTATCCTTATAAACATCTTTCTGGGTGCGGGGTTGGTTTTAAGTTACTTCAAGCTTTTTCCTCTAAAAATGATATTGCTTTTTCAGACCTTGTTCCCTTGTTGGAATATGTTGCTTTAAGCATTGCTTCTGATATTGTTCCTATTACTGGCGAAAACAGAATTTTGTCTTATTATGGTCTGAAACAGATTAATACAAATCCTTCCACTGGTTTAAAAGAAATTATCAATGTATGCAATCTGTCAGATAAAGAAATCACCATTAGTGACATAGTTTTTAAAATTGGTCCTCGCATCAATTCCAGTGGACGAATAAAATCCGCTTCGGAAGTTGTGGAATTGCTCATATCCAATGATGTAAATTTTTCCAGAAAAAAAAGTGAAATTTTGAATGAGTACAATAACAATCGGAAAAATTTGGATAAAAACATTACAGACGAAGCTATTCAAATAATTACCAATGATAAGGAATATCATAAGAAAAAATCTATTGTAGTTTATCAACCTCATTGGCACAAAGGTGTGTTAGGAATTGTAGCTTCACGGCTCACAGATGAATATTATAAACCTGCTATTGTTTTAGGACGATCAAATGGAATGGTTTCTGGTTCGGGTCGTTCCGTGCAAGGTTTTGATCTTTACAAAGCCATAGAATATTGTAGTGATTTACTTGAAAATTTTGGCGGACATATGTATGCGGCTGGCTTATCGCTAAAAGAAGAAAATATACCGTTGTTCGCTGCAAAATTTGAGGAATACGTTTCAGAAAACATTCTGGAAGAGCAAACCTATCCTCAAATGGATATTGATTGTATTCTTCAATTCAAAGACATTACACCCAAATTTTTTCGTATCTTAAAACAATTTGCTCCTTTTGGTCCTGAAAACATGAAACCTGTTTTTGCCTCAAAAAAAGTTTTTGATTATGGAACAAGTCGTTTAGTTGGCAAAGAACAGGAACATTTAAAAATGGAATTGATTGATTCAAGCTCCGAAAATGTGATGAATGGAATTGCTTTTGGCATGAGTGAATATAACACTCATTTAAAATCTCTTCAACCTCTCAATATTTGCTATACTTTGGAGGAAAATAATTTCAATGGAAATACTACCATTCAACTGATAATCAAAGACATGAAAGTCGAAAACGAAAATTTTTGAAGTGAAAAATAATATTATTTTTCAAGAGGAAGAACTGTCATCCTTATCTTTTCTCTTTGAAATCCATTCTTCATTAAAAGTTTCCGACTGCTTAGCTCTCTTCTCATCCAATACAATAAAACGTCTGTAATATGATAAAATGAGGGAAGTAATGGGCAAGGCAATTATCATTCCTGCCAATCCCAATAAAGCACCCCAGATGGAAAGCGATAGTAAAATCAGAGCAGGATGAAGTCCTGTCACTTTCCCCATTATTTTGGGGACCAAAATCAAATCTTGTATGGCTTGTACCGTTAACCACACAATAGCAATACTTAAAATAACAAGCCAAAAATTTTGACCTGTTTCAGCCGACTTTAATACCGCCAGAAAAAAACATGGAATAATGCCCAGTAATTCCAGATAGGGAACAAGATTTAAAATACCAATGGTCAAACCCATTAGAATAGACATAGGTAAACCAATGATACTTAGTCCAATCATGTGCAAAATTCCTACACACATAGCCACGAGAGCTTGCCCTCTAAAATAGCGATTCATTCCATCTTCGATATCTTGAACTATCTGCCACACCATTGAACGATATTTTTGAGGAACTAATTCAATCCATTTGGTAGAAATTCTTTCGTAATCCATTAAAATAAAAAACAAATAAAGAAAAACGATAATAAGTACCGCCCAACTTAGAATAAAATTGAAAGAACCACTAACAAAATTCCAAACTCCAGGCAAGACTTTTTTGAGAATCGACAGAAAATTTTCACTTTGAACCAAAGTTTGTAAATCGAATCTGGAAAGAAACTCTTTTAATTGATTCTGCCACGCTAAGGGCAAAATGGCATTTACATCTGTACGTTGAATATAACTATTGATTAATCCAACAACTGTTCGGGTCTCGTCAATAATAATAGGAACAAGAATAAATCCCAGACCAACAAAAAATCCTATGAAAAGCAAGAGGGTAACAATGACCGACAATAAGCGTGATTTGAATTTTAACTTATATTGAAAAAAATGAACAATTGGTTGTAATAAATAAGCCAAAAGCCAGCCAACGAGAAAAGGCAGCAAAACTTTACTTACTTTTTTTAATAAAAGAAAAAGTAAAAAAAGTACGGTTAAGGTAATGATAATGCGTACAACACGATCAAAAGTATAAGGTTTTGAATTTTCACTCATATTATCCTTAAAATAATTTAATTTTTTAATGAAATTGAGATTCTTTTTGAACTTCGTTATAACATTTCCGACATAAAGGTTCGTATTGATCCATTTCTCCCAGCAATACTTGTTTGTTATTTTCAACCAGTCGGTGAGAAATATACGCCAGTGCCCCACAGCGGACACAAATAGCATGCACTTTGTAAACATCGTCTGCTATAGCAAGCAAAGCTGGCATGGGTCCAAAAGGAACACCCCGAAAATCCATATCCAATCCAGCTACAATCACACGGATTCCATCGTTTGCCAATTGATTACAAACATCCACCAACCCATCATCAAAAAATTGAGCTTCATCAATACCCACCACATCCACGTTTGAACTTAAGAGCAAAATACTTGCCGAAGAATCGACCGCCGTAGAAGGTATGGTATTTCTGTCGTGCGACACCACTTCGTCCACTGAATAACGAGTATCTATTCGAGGCTTAAAAATTTCAACTTTTTGTCTCGCAAATTGTGCTCGCCGTAAACGTCGAATCAGTTCTTCCGTTTTACCAGAAAACATCGAACCACATATAACTTCAATACTGCCACGTATTTTTTCATTGGGATGGGTCTGTTCTGAATAAATCATCTTTAAAAACAAGTTTTTGTTGAAAATTAAAATTTCTTTTTTATTTCTCTCTCAATTGTTGTAACTTTACACCACTTAAAGGTTGTTGTTCCTAACAAAGTTGTTTACCTTTTTCAAAAAATTTTGAAAATTACAGAAATGTTTATTTGTAATTTCTGACAAAATTAAAAAAAATAATAAGTATTAAAATTGTTTTTAGCAAAAATATGAACAGAGAAATTATTCTTATCCTTTTGAGAAAAAATATTCGTGATTTAGATTTGCTCACCGAAAGTTTGAGCGAAATGACTGAATTTCCACCTGTTTTGCTTCGTATGATTCAACAAAAAGTGAAAGAAATTCAAGATTATGTAGATCAATTAATTGCTGAAGAGGTAGAAACAGAAAAAGAATCAGAAATTTTTGAAACTCAAACAAATGAAAAATCAACCGAAACGTTAGAAAAAGAAGAAGAAATAAAAAATGGAGTAACAAACTTTCAAATGGAAGAAGAAAACTCCGTGAATGAAACCATCATTTCAAGCGAAATCGTTGAAAATATATCTTTTGAACTGCAAAAGGAAGAAATAATAGAACAGGATTCAGACAAAACTACTTTTGAGACGAAAAAGGAAAATGAAATTTTTCAAGAAGAAACTGAAGAAAAAATATCGAAAGAAAAGATTTTAGAAACTGAAATGAACGAACTAATAACTACTGTCTCATCCTCAGAAGCTATTGATAAGGAAAAAACTGTTATTTCCAAACCAACCCTTTCTCAATTGTTTTCTCAACCTGAAAATAATGTAGAAGCTACTTTGTCGCATCAAAAAATTGACGACATAAAAAAAGCCATCAGCATTGGCGATCGTTTCAGATTTCAACGAGAACTTTTCAAAGGCAATGGAGAAGATATGAATAAAACGCTCAATTATTTAAATCAACTGGCTACCTTTGAAGAAGCTGTCTCATTCCTGGAAGCAAAATATCATTGGGAAAAAGATAACGAAACTGCCGAAGATTTTTACCGAATCTTGAAAAGAAGATTTTAAAGCATTGCAATAAAAAATAATTGCTATGAATCATTCAACCCAAGATGATCCTCATTCAATCAAAAACAATAAGACAAAATTATATCTTGTTCCTACACCAGTCGGGAACCTTGAAGATATGACTTTACGAGCTATCCGCATACTGAAAGAAGTGGATGTAATTCTGGCAGAAGATACCCGTACCAGCAGTGTTTTACTCAAGCATTTTGATATAAAAACGCCCTTGCTCTCCTATCACAAATTTAATGAACATCAAGCAGTTGATAATGTTGTGCAACAACTTTTGAGTGGACAAACTATTGCGTTAATTTCCGACGCAGGCACACCTGCTATTTCCGATCCTGGTTTTCTCCTGGTAAGAAAGTGCATAGAAAAAGATATTGAAATTGAATGTCTACCTGGCGCCACAGCTTTTGTGCCTGCATTGGTGGTTTCGGGGCTACCTGCTGACAGGTTTTGTTTTGAAGGTTTTTTGCCCGTTAAAAAAGGACGTCAAAGCAGATTGAAAGAATTGGCTTCTGAAACTCGTACCATGATTTTTTACGAATCTCCTTTTCGGTTATTGAAAACATTAACTCAACTTGCTGAAACGCTGGGAAATGAACGAAAAGCTTCCATCTCGCGTGAAATATCCAAATTTTTTGAAGAAACTAAACGAGGAACACTGTACGAATTAATCGAATATTTCAGCAAAAATGCTCCAAAAGGAGAATTTGTGATTGTTGTTGGTGGAAAAGAAGAATAATTTTTTTCTATAGATTTTGATTCACAATTTCAGCTTTATATTAAAGATATTTATGTCTTGCTACAATTTATTTTTCAAAATGGAAAAATTTTCATCTCTACTTTGATAATGCTTGTAGAGGAAATAATATACCTTTCACGTAAGCGTAGAATAGAGTTCATTCCCT
The DNA here is from genome assembly GCA_035369865.1 of Paludibacteraceae bacterium. Classification (GTDB taxonomy): domain Bacteria; phylum Bacteroidota; class Bacteroidia; order Bacteroidales; family Paludibacteraceae; genus MVYY01. The sequence goes on from DAOOVG010000010.1 coordinate 25,341, forward strand.
AAACTGAAAAACATACGAAAAGCAAGACTTTGCTAAATTATCGTTTGAGGCTTGCTCCTATGCTGTCTATCACGATGGTGTCTCCTGGCTGCACGTTAAATTCTTGTACTGGTTGTTCTTTGGGTTCTTTTTTCTTTTTGGAAAACAAACGGAAAATCCAGCTATTGGCTACCGTTTCAGCGGCTCTGGTCACTTGAACAACAGCTTCATCAACTTTTGATATAGCAGTATCAATATTTTGTGCCATTTGCTTATCGTGTACGAGGCGAGGAAGAGTCCCTTCACCATGATTCAGTGCATAAGTAGTCGTATGTAATTCATACATAATTGAGTCACCTTTGCCTAAAATATTGTTCAATTTTGTTGTAAGTTTATCATCATTAACTAATTTTCCCAAATCGCCTTGCCCGCTATCAACTTTACTTGTGAGTTGTTTAATATGTGCTAATGATGAATTGATGTTATTCATAGCTATGTTTAGTTGAGTAGTCAGTGAATCATTGTTAATGAGATTTCCCATATCTCCTTTTCCACTATCGATTTTTCCAGTTATAGAACGTAGGTTTGCCACTGTTCCAGTAGCTTCTTCCAACATGATTTGTGCTTGGGCTAACATACCTTGTATATCAAGTCCTTCTGTTACTTTTAAAAAATCACCTTCTCTTACGCGTCCCGTTTGCGGATCACCAGGTAAAATAAGAACAATTTTTCCACCCATTAAGCCTTCTTGTCCGATTTGAACAGTAGAGTTTTTATAAATGTATTTTGTATAACGATCATCTACCGAAAAAGTAACAATGACAGAGGTATCCGAAATAATACGTATATCTTTCACGGTTCCTACATTAATACCGGCAAACCGTACATTATTGCCTACTGACAAGCCCCGAACATCCTTAAACGAGGCATATAAATTGGTGTTTGAAGTAAACAGATTTTCTTTGCTGCCAATAAGGTAAACAGCCACTACGAATAAAACAATAGCAGCTGCAATAAAAATACCTAATCTTAAGGCTCTTTTTTGTGTCTTCATATTGTATGATTTTATTATTAAATAAAATAATCTCTTATTTCTTTTTCTTTGCTATGACTTAATTCGTCATATGTGCCTTCGGCTATAAAAACACCGTCATCCATTATTTTTATATTGTCGGTAGCCATTTTGGCACACTTTGTATCATGTGTAATGATGATAGAAGAAGTATTATATTCCTCACGAATTTTAATGATCAATTCGCTTATTTCGCCTGAGGTTACTGCATCAAGTCCAGTAGTGGGTTCATCATACAAAATGATTTCTGGACGAAGAATCAAGGTGCGTGCCAGAGCAATTCTTTTTTTCATACCTCCTGAAAGTTCTGATGGCATTTTATCAATTGCCTCTAGTAATCCGACGCTTCTTAGTGATGTCTCAATCAGTTCTTCTGCTTCACGTTTTTTGTCTACAAACTGTGTACGTCGTATTGGGAAAAGCAAATTTTCACGAACACTCATTGAATCGTATAAGGCACCTCCTTGAAAAAGGTAACCCACTTTTTTACGTATTTCATTTAGCTCATTATCATTGCACTGCAATATATCTGTTCCTAACACTTTTATCTCGCCTCCATCGGGCTCTATTAATCTTACAATACATTTTGCCAATACCGACTTTCCGATACCTGATTTCCCCATAATTCCTAAATTTTCTCCACGATGCAAGGTTAGACTTATGCCTCGTAAAATAGGTTTGTCAGAAAAAAATTTATACAAGTCTTTTATTACAATTACTTCTTCTTTTTCCATTATTGGCTTATAAAATATTAATAATTAATACAAATATAAGGTCTATCACAAACACTGTAAGCGATGAAGATACTACTGCTGAATTAGCTGCATAACCTACGGATTCTGTTCCCTTGTTGGCATTGTAACCTTTGTAACAACCAATCAGCCCAATAAAAAATCCGAAAAAGACAGTTTTTATGGTCGCAGGAATCAAATCTATAAAGCCTAACATTCCGAAGGCACTATTGATGAACAGCGTACCACTCATATATTCAAAAGCATTAATAGCAAGAAAAGCACCCAACAGGCTTAAAGCATCGGCAAATATCACCAGAATAGGAACTACAATTGTAGCAGCTAAAACTCTTGTAGCTACAACAAATCCCAGTGGTTTAGTTCCTGAAACTTCCATAGCGTCAATTTGTTCAGTTACCGTCATTGCAGCAATTTCAGCACCAATACCAGAACTTATTTTTCCCGCACAAATAAGTCCAGTGATTACGGGTCCCAATTCTCTCACCATAGCAATGGCAATCACTCCTGGTAATAACGTCTGGGCACCAAAATCTGATAAAATAGGATACATTTGCATGGTAAGAACCAAACCCATAATAAATCCTGTAACACTTACTAATGATAAAGATTTGTTCCCGATCAGAAAACCTTGTTTAACTATTTCTTTATGCTCAAATGGTGGTTGAAAAAATTGTTTTATAACTTTTCCAGTGAAAAGAATCATTTCTCCCAGGTCAATAAATATTCCATTATAGAAATTTCGGATATCTTCGTCTATATGAAATTTCTTGATCTTCAAATTTCGCACTTTTAAACTTTTAGTATTTATTTTCTTCATTGTATCAATTCATAAGTTTTTTTAAAAATTTTTTACAATTATCTTCCGTTATTAGGTACCCTCCTAATTGGTTTAGAAAATTAATAAACAATTGTTTTTTGATTATTATTTGAATATCTCTCTTAAATTTCGATACAAATAAACTTAAAATTTACATTTCTACAAAAATATTATTTGTTTTTTCCTCATCAAATTGATTTTGATTTTTTTGCTACTTAAATTTATTTTTCAATTTTCCTAATATTTTAACATAAAAACTTTAACATTCTATGCAAAATTGATGCCAAAAGTTACATTGTGAAATCCGCCGTTCTGAAACGGAAAAGTATAATAATACTAAAACAACTTTCGAAAATAAAAAATAATTTAAAAAGGAATTGATAATTAAGAGTTTACGAGTTGGAAGATACGAAGTATGAGTTTAGAGTTAGACATTTTGCAAATGCCCAACAAATTAATAGTTTGAAGTTCTGAGTAGAGATGTTTCATGGAATGTCTGAATACGCAAATAACAAAAAATCTCTGTGTTTCTCAGTTTAATAAATCATTTATTTTCAAAGAGTTCCATAGAGAAGGTATGGAATTACAAGAGAAAAAATCTCAAAAACAAATAAGGCAATAAAAACATTTTCATTTTGTATCAAGACAATTGAAGCGAAGTAAAATCACCAAAACCATTAAAAAAATTAAACATTTTCTGAGGAAAAATAGTAAAGGGGGTTGGAGCAAAAGCTACTAATACAAAAATTCTGGATTAAAAGACAAAATTACAAACCCTATTGGACGAAGAATTTACTATTGTTGTTGGTGGAATGGAATAATAATATTACCTTTGTTTATCGTTGTTAACGATAACAAAATCTCTCATAATAAGAGAAATAGTCTGTTATTTTTCAATAACTAATAAAGATATATGAAGTCAAAAATTTTTCTCTTCAGTTTGTTGATTACTTTGCTTTTTACTTCTTGTGGCAAACATTCAGCAGAATATAAAGCTCTAAAAGCACAAAATGACTCGCTTTTGCTTGAAAAGGCAAACATGGAAAAGGAAATGGATGAATACTTTTCAAGTATTAATCAGATATATGAAAATCTCGAAAAAATCAAAAGCACTGAAAACGCCATTACTTTAAATAATACTCGGGAAATTTCGGAAGATACCCGTATCAAAATCAATGAAGATATCAATTATCTGAATAACTTGCTGCAAAATAACAAAGACGAGCTCGCACAGCTGAAATCAAAACTAAAAAAAAGTTCTTTAAAATTGACAGAACTTGAAAAAACTATTGCCCGATTGACAGAAGAATTAGAAAAAGAAAGTACACAAATTGCCCTTTTGCAAAATCAATTGGCTCAAAAAGACACTGTTATTACTCAATTGAGTACCACCATTGGTCAAATGGGAGAGAATATCGAATCTTTATCGCAGGAAAACAAATCGAAAGAAGAAAAAATCAAGGAACTGGATGCCAGCCTTCATTCAGCATGGTATGCTTTTGGTACAAAAAAAGAACTCATTCAGCAAAAAATTCTTACAACCAATGGCATTTTTAGAAAGGCAGATATTTTAAAATCAGATTTTAACAAAGATTATTTCGTTCGGATTGATGCCAGGAATGTTAAAGCTATTCCTCTCTATTCTAAAACAGCAAAAATCCTTACTACTCATCCCAAGTCCTCCTATATGCTTGAGAAACAAGATGATAATCTCGTGTTAATTATTAGTGATCCGTCGGCTTTCTGGAGCGTGAGTAAATACCTGGTTGTTCAGACGGATTAAAAGTCTACTAATAGTTAAACACATTCTTCAAATATTTTTCATCTTCTTTTTTTAAACAAAGCAAGAATTCTTTTTTAATGGTCTTAATTGATTGATATATAATTCAATTTTCGCGAGTTCCTTTAGCTTGCTTGCGATAGGCTATCAAAGTTTAACCCCTTTTGCATCTTTTTTGGCTTACTATGTTTAAGGTAAATAATAGTTAAATTTAAGTGAAAAGATTGTTTTCTTGCTTTCTGCAAATGGAAAATGTTCTAAAAGGTTTGGAAAAATCACTGCCTGAACGTTATCATCATTTAATTCCTTTGAATGAAAAAGCCCTCCAAACAGGAATCGAAATTATTCAATTGGAGCACAAAGTTGAATAAAAAGTTGATTATTGATAAAGTCTCCTTATCGCTGATAATTCCTCATGAGTCAGCGTTTTTGTTTTATAACAAGTTATAATCCGAAAGGAATTTATCCAGACCATTAGGAAAATTTTTTAGGGTAAAGATGAGAACAAAAAAATTCAAATTAAAATTTTCTATTCTTATTAAGAATTCGAATTCAGCTTATAATTGGAGTAATGGAATTTTATCCTTTCTATTCGTTGCTTCGTTCAACGCTTCAACAATGTTGATAATAAAATCGCCTATTTTTTCACATTCAGCAATGATGTCCATATAAGTAACGCTTGCTATATAATCGTATTTCTGTTCTTTTACATCATCAATATTTTGAAATTTAAGTCGATCCCGAAGATTATTTATTTCATTTTCCAAATTTTGAATTTTAGCTAATTCCTGATCGGTTGCTTGATAATTTTCTATGGCTTCTCTCATTTCCTTCAATGCTTTTTCAACCAAATCCATCATTCTATTTACATTCTCATCCATTTCAGGAATATAAATTGCTTTGTCTTCTCTCTTTCTCATGAGTATTCTGGCGAGGTTGTAACAACTATCTCCTATGCTTTCAATTTCAGAAATAATTCGCAACATAGTTTGGATTTCAAATTTACTTTTTTCGCTCAATCGCCCTTCTGCTACCTTTGTCAAATAGTGAGCTATTTCTATTTCCATCCTATCACTAATGTTTTCGTACTTTTGAATTCTGCTGAACTTTTTAACAAATTCATCTTCATTTTTTTCATAATATAATTCTCGTACCATTTGAAACATTCTTTGTGATCGATCAATATAAACTTTAATTTCTTTCCATGCTTGAAGAATAGAAAGTTCAGAAGTTGAAAGCAATCCTATTGATATATATTTTAATTGAAATTCTTCCTCCGAATCTTTTTGTTTGATGACAAAAGATACAACCTTAGCAATAAAATTAACAAACCATATCAAAAGGCACGTATTTATAAGATTAAATAGCGTGTGAAAAAGTGACAAACCATAAGAAGTTGCCAGTTGATGTTGGAGCAATTGTTGCTTAATGGTTAGTTGTTCGGAAGTAAGTGCTGTGGTATCTGATGAAATTACTTTTAAGGTTTCCGGATCTAAACTTGTGGTAAAAGAAGTTAATAAGTTTGGATCTCCAGGTCCGAAGTTAGTAATGATATAGGAGATTAAATTTATAAAAGGATAGAAAAATATTAACATCCAAATTACTCCAAAAATGTTAAAGGTAAGGTGAGCTAATGCAGTACGTTTGGCTGAAACATTCGCTGGTATAGCTGCTAAATTTGCAGTAATAGTTGTACCAATATTTTCTCCAAGCACCATTGCTGCTCCCAGTTCAAATGAGAGCCAACCTTTACTACACATTACTAAAGTAACAGCCATCATAGCACTTGAAGATTGCACAATAATGGTTAAAATGGTGCCTATTAAAAGAAATAATAAAACTGAACCAAAGCCATAGTTTGTGTATTTGGAAAGAAATGCTAAAATTCCAGGGTTACTTTGAATATCAGGTACTGAATTTTTTAACATTTCAAGTCCCATAAACAAAAACGCAAATCCGATTAAAAATTCACCTATGGATTTGCGTTTACTTTTTGAAGAAAAAATAAAAGGTATTGAAAGTCCTATAAGAGGAATTGCGAAAGAGGCAATGTTTACTTTAAAGCCAAATAAAGAAATAATCCAAGCAGTAACTGTTGTACCAATATTAGCCCCCATAATTACAGTAATAGCTTGATATAGTGTAAGTAAACCTGCGTTTACAAAGCTTACTACCATTACTGTTGTTCCGGACGAAGATTGAATTATGGAGGTAATCAATAAGCCTGTTAAAACTCCACTAAAACGGTTTTTGGTCATTGCAGCCATAATGGCACGAAGACGTTCGCCTGCTACTTTTTGTAATCCCTCGCTCATTACCTTCATTCCATAAAGGAATACGCCCAACGAGCCAATCAGAATCAAAAAATCATAAAATGTATAATGCATTACTTTATGGTTGTTTTTTTAAGATTTCACTACAAAGTTATTCAATTTTTGAATTCTTAAAAGCAAAGAAATAAAAAAAGTTGTATATTTACAATTGAAATGAAAATACATTTTTATTAAGAAATTTAAATTATGGATAAAAAGGTAACTATCTATTGCAAAAATACACACTCGTTTCATGATTTTCCCTTGGGTACTTCTTTACTTGAAATTTATCAATTTTTAAATATAAAATTAAAATATCAGGTAGTTGCAGCTCGTGTCAATTATAAAGTTGAAGACCTTAATTTTTTGGTGTATAAACCCAAAGATATTGATTTTATTGATTTGAGCACTTCTTCAGGAATGCGGGTATATGTCCGAACACTCACAATGGTGATCGCAAAAGCCCTTTCAGAATTATATCCTTATGCTGTTTTTCGAATTGAACATCCTATTTCCAAAGGTTATTACTGCACTATTAACAATTTAAATGAACCTGTCACGTCAGCCTTGCTTTCTCAAATCAAGGAACGAGTAAATATAATTATTTCTCAAGCCAAACCCATTATTGCAGAAGAAAAACAGACACAGGAAGTAAAAAGATTATTTGCTGAGCAACAACATCAGAAAGATAAAATCACTCTTTTTGAAACATTGGGCATTCCTTATTGTAAATTTTATCGAATTGATGATTATATAGATTATTATAATGGTGTTTTATTACCTTCAACTGACTATTTAAGTTTATACGATTTAATACCTTATTATGATGGTTTATTGCTTCGTGTTCCCAACAGAGAAAATCCAACCGAATTAGAAGAAATTATTCCACAACCAAAATTATATGAAGTATTTAAAGAGTATGTTGAATGGAGTAAAATAATGAATTTGAGTAATGTAGGAGAATTTAACATAGCGTGTTTAAACAAACAATCTTTTACTTTGATAAAGGTTTCAGAAGCTTTGCATGAAAAAAAAGTAGCAGCTATCGCCGATATGATTGTTCAGAGAGGAGATAAGGTAAAGTTTGTATTTGTTTCGGGACCTTCTTCTTCAGGAAAAACAACTTTTAGCAAAAGATTATCTATTCAATTAATGGTTTGTCATTTCAAACCTATTATTATTTCTCTTGATAATTATTTTGTAGATCGAGAAAAAACACCGCGTGATGAAAATGGACAATTTGATTTTGAACATTTGCATGCGCTGGACTTAGAATTGCTTAATTCTCATTTGATGCAGTTATTGAATGGTCAAGAAATTGAGCTGCCTTTTTTTGATTTTGAAGAAGGGAGACGATATTATCGTGGAGAAAAAATAAAATTTCAAGAAAGAAGCATTTTAATTATTGAAGGAATTCATGCTTTAAATCCTGAATTAATTCCAGAAATACCAAAGGAAGCCACTTTTAAAATTTATGTATCTGCTCTGACTACTATTTCTATTGATGATCATAATTGGATTCCTACCACTGATACACGGTTATTGCGACGAATCATCCGCGATTCAAGATTTAGGAATTATTCGGCTCGAGAAACCATAGCTCGCTGGGAAAGTGTAAGGAAAGGGGAAGAAAAATGGATTTTTCCTTTTCAAGAAAATGCAGACATTATGTTTAATTCTGCTTTAATTTTTGAGTTTGCTGTACTAAAAAGGTATGCAGAGCCGTTACTTTCTGAAATACCTAAATATTGTGATGAATATACGGAAGCACATCGTTTATTAAAATTTTTAAGTTATTTTGTCGCTATTCCGGATCGTGAAATTCCGCCTACTTCTTTACTGCGGGAATTTGTTGGTGGAAGTAGTTTTAGATATTAGTAGAAACAAGGCTGAAAAATTTTTCAATAAAATTAATGGATTGTTGGAAAGCAATTATTTAACAAATTCAAAAATTTAATGCTGTGAAAAAATTTTTAGTTATAATTCAGCTGGTTATTTTGTGTTTGTTTCCTATTTACAGCCAAAAAAAGGGATTAATAAGTACAGGCAGTAGTTCTATGTCTATTATTTTAAATTCTGTAGGTTTGGCATATTGTTTTGGGGATGTTGGCGGATCATACCAAGAACAATTTTTAAATGGTATTAATGATTGGGATATTTCTAATACACGTTATTTAGTTTCTTTGGGACTCCGACAGTTATTTAAAAATGATTTAGGTTATAAAGTAAATGTATTGTATGGTTCATTTGTAGGAGATGATGCTAATTCGAGAAATGAATTGAGAGACTATTCTTATAAGAATAAAATAGTTGGTTTTACTTTGCAAGCTGAGTACGTTATTTTAGGTGGTTTTGATCCTTATGAATCACATTTACATACACTATATATTTATTTAGGCGGCGGTATTTTAAATAGCGATTCAAAATTATGGAGAAAAGGGCTATCTGTTTCGGAAACTCCATCGGATAGACCTTATGATAAAGTTAAACTCACAACTACAACACCTGTTGTTCCAATAGGTATAGGTTATCAATATCATCTTACTTCTAATTTTTTGATAGGCGCAGAATTAGGATGGATTTATTCTTTTTCTGATTATTTAGATGGGGTATCTACTGAGTATTCTAAAAGAAATGACACTTTAGCAAATTTGAGTCTAACACTTACTTACAAGTTTAAAGATACACTTACACCACCTTGTAATTGTTTATCTTATTAAGACAGATAAACTTTGAAAATATTGAATATTTACTGGTGATTTTTTTGATGATATGAAAAAGACTTTTTCTAACTTATCTAGTCGTTCCTTAAATTTATTCTATTCGATTAAATATCAATAAAATAGTTGTAA
>DAOOVG010000011.1:0-34458 GCA_035369865.1 Paludibacteraceae bacterium
AAAATCTTTTGAAGATAAAATCATTCTCTCAAATGCACTGAAAAACCTTTCTCGCATTTTATTATACTTACTTACAACAATGATAAAATAACCAAGCTGGCGAAGTCAGGAAAAATTCAAAGTTTTTGTTAGCGTCCTGATTTTGTAATCAATTTTTTAAGATAGTGATTAAAGTCGTCTGCTTTTAATAATTGTTCCAATGTCAAATGCATTCGATAACACCAGAAATTATGCGGATTACTGGGCACATTGATTCGTTCGGCAAAAGGATGTTCGTATCGAAGTTTTTCATCTAACGCTATCCAATCTTGCCAAGGAAGAATTACCCACATCGCATTAGAGTTGAGATGTTGTTCAATAATTCTTTCCACAATCCACGTCTCACAAGTTTTTGGTGCTTCGCCAGGTAATCTGAGTACATGATTATAGAAACGTTGTGTTATTACCGGATCTTCTTCCCACCATGCCCTTAATGGATTCATATCGTGAGTGGAAGTAGTACAAACTGATAAATAAGGAGCTTCTGCTGGATTCCCAAATTCTCTATTCGGTTTTTTGGGCATTCGTTGAACTTCCAAACTCAGAATTTCTAAAAGTTGCATCACTTCAGGTACACAATCAGGCACCATTCCTAAATCTTCGCCACAAGCTAACATTTTAGTTGCTGAAATTAATTCGGGCAATTTTTTCAAGGCTTGTTGCTTCCAAAATTCTGTATGTCGATGATAAAAATAATCTACATATAATCGATCAAGCAAACGCCGAGTTTCTTCAGGTAAATCACGAAAAGAAGCAGTGCTATGCATTCCAATACGTGGGTGAAATTTATTTGGTTCACGCAAGTCACGGAGAAAAAGAACTTCGCAATGCAATGCGTACAAACCGTCTCGAATAAATACATCTTTATTGCTAAAATTATAACCTAAGGAAGTGAAATGAGCTTCAATTTTTTTCTGCGTATCGTATTCTGGTTTGAATTTATAGGTTTGCCAGCCATCAGGTAGAAAATATTCCCGGAGAATTTCTTCGGTATATTTTCCAAAAGTTGCATACAGAACATGTTCTTTTAGATAAGGCTTTAGAAAACGATTTTCATCCCAGTCCAGTCCTTTTGATTCCAATTCTTCACGTGTAAAAGGTAAAGCTGGATAAAAATTACCTGCAAGTCCCCATATAGCATCATTTGGAATTTCCCAAATACGAAAAAAACCTAAAATATGATCTATACGGTAAGCATCAAAATATTCTGCAAGTTTTTGAAAACGATTTTTCCACCATGAATAGTTGCTCTTTTCCATTTCTTCCCAATTATAGGTAGGAAATCCCCAATTTTGACCTATTACAGAAAAATCATCAGGCGGAGCACCAGCTTGTACTTGTGTATTGAACAATTCAGGTTCAGTCCATACATCCACACTATAAGGACTTATCCCAATAGGAATATCGCCTTTAATAGCTATCCCGTTGGCACGAGCATATTGATGAACATCAGAGAGTTGCTTGTGTAAATGATATTGCAGAAAATAATAAAAGGCAATCTCATCATAATGAGGTTGTTCAGGCGATGAAAAATTTTCTATTTCTTTCAAGTCGAAGCAAGAAAAATTTTCCCATTCTCTAAAATTTGGTGTGCCATAAACATCTCTTAAATAAGAAAATGCTGCATAAGGCATGAGCCATCTTTTGTTTGTTTCAAAAAAAGTCTGATAATCCTCTGAAGAGAAAATTTTTGACTTTTTTTGAGTATAAATCATTTTAAAATATTCCCATTTTACATTCAACACATTTTGATAATCAGAAAAAGTTTTTGCATTGAACTCCTTCTTTTTCTGAACAAAATATTCATTTTGCTTTTCATCTTTGAGCATACCTAAGTTTTCGAGATGTAAATAAATAGGATGTAAAGCATAAACCGAAACAGCATTATAAGGATAAGAATCATAATTTGTATGATACACAATAGTATCATTAACTGGTAAAATTTGAATAATGCGTTGACCTGTCATTTTAGCCCAATCAACCATTTTCTTTAAATCGTTAAACTCTCCTACTCCAAAACTTTCTTCACTACGAAGTGAAAATACAGGAATAGATACTCCCGTACCATGCCACGAAGGAATTGTTCGAATAAAATGTTCATCATTAACAATATTCAAAGTTTTGTTGAAAATAGTTGTTATTTTTCTGTTTGGTCCGCCTCCCCATGCAAGAACTTCATCTGTTTCAGTATCAACAATTAAATATTTATACTCCAGTGGAAATTTGAATTTAGAAGCATTGAGCGAAATTTTCCAAATAGGAAAATCAGAATCATCCAAACGGATTTTTTTTCTTACATCCCAATTCCCTAACGCTTCCTGATTACCAACAATAGCAAAATGTCGATCAGGTTCAATTTGAGCACAACGCAATTGTAATAATAGATTTGCATTTTTATCTTTTAATGGCTGAGTAAATTGATTTTCTCTTCTAAAAAAACAGTCCAAAAATGCAGTGGTTTCAAAAGGACTATCTCCAAAACGAGCACGCCAGTTGTCTAAAATATTGATATTTGAGTAAGAAGTATCTATATTTAAATACCTATATTCTCCATATTCATATTCAATTTTTGAATCTGGATGCAATAAGCCGTAGCGATACTGAATAAATTTTAAAGGAGTTTTAAATTCTATTTCAGTGCTCCATTCAAAATCCTTATTGCAAGTCATTAAAAATTGTTGCGGATTTTTATTTTGATCTGAAAGAATAAAAACAGAGATGGTTTGTCCCCACTGAGTAACGTAATGAATTGTAAAACGTATTTTCATTATAAATTTAAAAATGATAATTTTAAGAGTAATATTTTTTTGAAAAAACAAATATATAAAATTCCTAAGTTGAGTTGATAAAACAAGAGGGGAATTTTTTAAAAATAAAAAAACCTTCTCGAATTGCAAACAATTTAAAGAAGGTGTGCGAGGTACTTGGCGGATTCGAACCGCCGTTTACGGTTTTGCAGACCGGTGCCTAACCTCTCGGCCAAAGTACCTTATCTTAGGGTTGCAAAGATAATGTTTTTTTCTTTTTCAGCAAAGTTTTGAAATAGGAGAATGAAAACGAGGCAAAAGCTTACTCTTGTGGTTGTTTTAATGCTTTATTATTTTTTTGCTTTGGCATATGTCGTAATAACTGACGTTTGAAACTCTGTTCTGCCTGGTAATAATTAAAAAGAGTTTTTGGTGAGAGTACTTTTCGTAATTGTTGATGGTATTTTTTTAATAATTCAGCTTGTTTTAACTGTACATTTATATAAAGTTCATTTAATTCCTCATAGTTGATTTGTGGGTTTTCACCTTTCATATAATTTTTCTTGAAAGTATTCCTTGCCTGACTATGGAGTTGCCACAACGACTGTTCATATTCCATAAAAATTGGTTTTACAATAGCCGCTTCTTGAGAAGTTAATTGAGTTTTTTCTACCAAATAGTTCCATTTTTTTTCATGCATGTCTTTAATACGGGGATTTTTACGAGCTTCTTCTGCTTGAAGCGATGTCCCAATGAACAATAAGCAGAAAAAAATTACATATTTAATATTCATTTTCATTTCCTGATAAGTTATTTTCTTCATTGATTAAGTAATAATTCATTATAAAAGGTTCATTTATTTGAGAAAGTACGTACAATTCATAATTTTCCTTTTGTTTTTTATCAATTTTAACGTAAACGGTATAAAAAATTTGTACCATAAATAATATGCCTACAAACAAAGCTACCAGATAAAGCCATGGTTGTGAAATTTGTTTCCAGGAAGGTTTTTTAGGTGCAATTTGTTCATCTATTTGTGAAGCAAATTCCTCAAAATAATTTTCTGGAACTTTAAATGGTAATTTTTTACCTATTTCTTCAAGGGATATATGTGTTTGTTTTTTCATTTTTTATTTTTTGACTAAAATAAATAGATTTGGTTTAATTTTATATAGATATCAATTGTTTTTTTAACACATTTAGCTGAAATTGTTTGCTTTATAATGTGTATAGTCGAAATAATTATTCTTCTTCAGTAAGATATTTTTCTATTTTTTTTACCGCAATGTGATAAGAAGCTTTTAAAGCTCCTACCGACGTATCCAAAATAGCTTCCATTTCTTCATAGGTGAGGTCATCAAAATACTTCATATTGAAAACCAGTCGTTGTTTTTCTGGCAATGTCAAAATGGCTTTCTGAAGTTTTAGCTGTGCTTCATCGCCATCAAAATATTTATCAGCTTCCAGATTTTGTGCCAGAACTTCTTCTAATTCGTCCATTGAAGTGATATTTTGCATTCTTTTATTTGCTAAAAAAGTTAATGTTTCATTGGTTGCAATTTTATAAAGCCAGGTGGAAATCAACGAATCGCCTCTGAAATTATCTATTCCTTTCCATGCCTTCAAAAAAGTATTTTGTAAAATATCATTGGCATCGTCATGAGATAAAACCATTTTTCGGATATGCCAATATAAGCGTTCTTGATATTTTCGGACAACTATTGAAAATGCAGCAGCCTTTGTATTAGCCTGATTCAATTGAAACATTAACTCTTCTTCGCCTATTTCCATGTTAAGCTTTGTTGAATGGCTTCCGTTGTTGTCTTTATTCTTATTTTTATTCATTTTGACTGCTCAAAAATCAATTAGTTTAATTTACTTTGGTTATATTGCCATTCCCTTCGAAAAAGTTGATAATATTTTGAGCTGCAAATTTGCTCATTTCATTTCGAGCTTCTAAAGTAGCAGTGCCATTATGAGGTGATAAAACGACATTGTCTAATTCCAGTAATCCAGAAGTAATATCTGGCTCGTTTTCAAATACATCCAGTGCTGCCGCTGCAATCCAGTGATTTTTCAATGCTTTAAGAAGAGCTTTTTCATCAACAATCGGTCCTCTTGCTGTATTGATTAAAATAGCAGTCGATTTCATCAATCGAAGTGTTTCTTCATTCATAAGATGATAAGTGTTTTCATTTAAAGGAAGATGTAATGTTACTACCTCGCTTTCGCTTAACAAAGTTTTCTGTTCAATAAATTCTGCTTTAAATTGCTCTTCCAATGCTGGATCTAAGCGATTTCTCTGGTAATAAATAATTTTCATATCCATTGCAAGAGCACGTCGAGCAACTGCTTTGCCAATACGTCCCATCCCAATGATCCCTAAAGTTTTTCCATACAATGATTGTCCAAGATTTTCCAGTAATCCCCATTTTAATCCATTAGGGATTCTTAATTTCCTGTCGCATTCACTAATTCTTCGTGCAGCAGCCAACATTAAACCTATGGTGTGTTCTGCTGTAGGCTCTGTGACGGGATCGGGTGTATTAGTTACTACAATTCCCTTTTTAGCAGCATATTCAACATCAACATTATCATATCCTACTCCATAATTGGCTATTATTTTTAGCCGTCCTGAAACACCAGCATCAATTACTTCTTTATCAACTTTAAACTGAAAAGTAGAAATAAAAGCATCAAAAGAAGGAATTATTTGAATAACTTCTTCTTTACTAAAAATATCGCTTTCAGGAAAAACCACTTCGAATTTTTCCATTAAAGAAGCAAAACCTTCTAAAGGTAATTTAGTTGAAACGAGAACTCGCATACCTATGAAATAATAAATTTAACCCTGATAGAATTCAATAAATAAGAAAAACAAAAGTAATGAAACAACAAAAAGTGTACAATTATATTTTTCAAATTTTGAGTTTTTAGCAGACATTTGATTGGAAACAATTCAATTAAACAAGTTTTTTACCTTTAAAAAATTATATTTTTTTACTTACCTTTGTAAACTTATTTGCTAACTTAATTTAAATTAAATTGATTAATTTATGGTAAAAGTAAAACCATTTAAAGGCATTCGTCCTCCTAAAGATTTAGTAGAAAAAGTAGCTTCTCGACCCTATGATGTATTAAATTCAGAAGAAGCCAGAGCAGAAGCTGAAGGCAATCCTATGTCATTATATCATATCATTAAACCAGAAATCGATTTTGAATGTGGAGCTGATGAACATGAAGAAAAAGTGTATTTAAAGGCAGTAGAAAATTTTGCCAAATTTCGAGAAAATGGTTGGTTGCAGAAAGATCAAACAGAATATTACTATGTATATGCTCAAACAATGAATGGACACACACAATATGGGATAGTGCTGTGTGCCCACATCGATGACTATCTTACTGGAAAAATCAAAAAACATGAGCTAACCCGTAAAGATAAAGAAGAAGACCGCATGAAGCATATTCGTATGACCAATGCTAATATAGAACCAGTTTTTCTTGCTTATCCTTTTCAACCTGAATTAGACAAAATTGTATCTGAGGTTATTAAAAATAAACCTGAATATGATTTTAAAGCAAAAGATGGAGTAATTCATCGCTTTTGGATAATTGATGATAAAGATAAGATGAAAAAAATCACAGAAATTTTTGATAATATTCCTTCACTTTATATTGCTGATGGTCATCATCGTACAGCTGCAGCAGTTTCAGTTGGAAATGAAAAAAAACAATCGAATCCTTCTCATACAGGAAATGAAGAATATAATTACTTTATGGCTGTTTGCTTTCCTGAAAATCAATTAAGAATTATGGATTATAATCGTGTGGTAAAAGATTTGAATCATTTGACTGATGAAGAATTCTTAAAAAAAATTTCAGAATATTTTCTGGTTGAAAAGAAAGGGAAAGAAATTTATCAGCCAAATAAATTGCATAATTTTTCGTTATACTTAGCAGGCAACTGGTATTCACTGACAGCTAAAGAAGGAACTTATAATGATGCTGATCCGATTGAAGGATTGGATGTTACGGTGTTGTCCCATTATATTCTAGATAATATTTTAGATATTAAAGATTTGCGTACTGATAAACGAATTGATTTTGTAGGAGGAATTCGAGGTTTAGGTGAATTAAAAAGATTGGTTGACAGTGGAAAAATGAAAGCAGCATTTGCCTTGTATCCAGTATCGATGAAACAATTAATAGCAATAGCTGACTCAGGAAATATCATGCCTCCTAAAACTACTTGGTTTGAGCCTAAATTACGCTCTGGATTAGTAATTCATGAGTTGGAATGACTTAATGAAAATTTATAAATTTCACTTTTCTCGCTTTTTTAATATTATTCATGCGTTTTAGAATTTTCGGCGTCATAGTGATTCTTTTAGCTTTTCTTTTACTGGAAGGATGCAATACTACTTCAAGAATCAAAAAAGCTGATAATCGTTTTGAAATTGGAGAATATTATGCTGCTGGCGATTTATATAAACGTTGCTATAGCCAGCTTTCTTCTAAGGATAAACCTATGCGAGCTTATGTAGCTTTTCGGCAAGGTGAATGTTATCGATTGACAAATTATTATCGAGCTGAACAAGCTTATGCCAATTCCATCAGAAATAATTTTTCCGACAGTATTGTTTTTTTAAGATATGCTCAACAATTGCACAAAAATAGGAAATATACAGATGCTTTAAAATATTATAAAATATATCTTCAGAAAGATTCTTCCAATGTTGTTGCAAAAAATGGGATTTTAGCGATAGATTCTATTGAGCAATGGAAAAACACTCCTACTCGTTATCAAATAAATTATGAAAAACAATTTAATGAACGAAAGTCTTCTTCTTTCAGCCCTTCTTTTATGAACTCTGGAAGTGATGTGTTGGTGTTTACTTCTACTCGTCCTATGAATAAAAAAGCTCCTCCGAAAGCTGATCCTATTACTGGTTTACCTAAAAATAATTTGTTAATGGTAAAAAAGAATGCGATCGGGAAATGGGGAAAACCCGAATTTATCGAAGGTGAGATTAATGCTTTAGATTCCGACGAAGGTGTTTGTTCCTTCAGCTCAGATGGTAAAACCATGTATTATTCTCGAGCTCAACAATCACAGGAAAAAGATATGGGAGCTGAAATTTATTATTCTAAACGTGCAGGTGGAAGTTGGAGCACACCTCAAAGAATTACTATCTTTAAAGATTCAAGCATTTCGGTGGCTCATCCAGCAATTGCACCCGATGGTGAAACACTTTACTTTGTTTCTGATCATCCTTCCGGTTTCGGTGGAAAAGATATTTATCGAACTGTTTTAGAAGGTGGAGAATGTAAATATGTAGAAAATTTAGGTCCTTTTATTAACACACCGGGTGATGAAATGTTCCCGACAATAAGAATTGATGGAACACTTTATTTTTCTTCAAATGGTCATCCTGGTTTTGGAGGGCTCGATATTTTTAAAGCTACTCAACGTACAGACAGTGTTTGGCAAATACAAAATATGGGAATCCCAATTAATTCTTCATCTGACGATTTTGGAATTACTTTTGAAGGAAATGCCGAACGAGGTTATTTTTCTTCAAACAGAAATGAAAATCGTGGTTATGACGCTATTTGGAGTTTTGAATTACCAGAAATAATTTATTTACTCGAAGGAAAAGTAGTTGATGAAAACGGGCAGCCTGTCCCAGATGCAAAAATAAGAATTGTAAGTAATACAGGAATCAATGCTTATACACAAACTAAAAAAGACGGTTCATATCGTTTTAAATTGGAAAAAGATGCGGATTATGTTATGCTGGCTTCTGCACGAGGATACCTGAATCAGCAAAATAAATTGTCAACGATGGGTGTTCAAGAAAGTAAAACATATCACGTTGATTTTAAATTATATCCGATTAATAAACCCATTAAAATTGAAAATATTTTTTATGAATTTGGGAAATGGGATTTGACACCCGCTTCTGAAAAAGCCTTGCAAGAATTAGTGCAAGTATTAAAAGATAATCCAAACATTACCATTGAATTAAGTTCTCATACTGATTATGTGGGAGATAATCAATTCAATAAAATTCTTTCAGAAAAAAGAGCTCAATCTGTTGTTGATTATTTAATTAAGCATGGAATAGAAAAAGAACGATTAACAGCAGTAGGTTATGGAGAAGAACAACCCGTTGTAGTAGATGAAAATTTGGTTCAGAAATATCCATTTTTAAAACTGGGACAATCTTTAACCGAAAGTTATATTTTAACTTTGACGCCTGAGCAACAGGAAATTGCCAATCAAATTAATCGACGAACAGAATTCAAAGTGCTTAAAACAACCTATAATTTATATTGATAAAAATAAAATATTTTTTAAAAAATGAAACAATATTTACATTTATTGAATAAAGTACTTACCGAAGGGGTTTACAAAGAAGATCGAACCGGAGTAGGAACTATCAGTATTTTTGGACATCAAATGCGTTTTGTGTTAGAGGAAGGTTTTCCTTGCCTCACTACCAAAAAATTACATTTAAAATCTATTATTTATGAATTGCTCTGGTTTTTAAAAGGAGACACCAATGTGAAATATCTGCAAGAAAATGGTGTGACTATCTGGGATGAATGGGCAGATAAAAATGGAGATTTAGGTCCCATTTATGGCTATCAATGGCGTTCCTGGCCTGATTACAAGGGCGGATATATCGATCAGATTTCAGAAGCAGTTAATACCATAAAAAATAACCCAAATTCTCGGAGAATAGTTGTAAGTGCCTGGAATGTGGCTCAACTTCCTCAAATGAAATTACCACCCTGTCATATACTTTTTCAATTTTATGTGGTGAATGGCACTTTAAGCTTGCAACTTTACCAGCGAAGTGCTGATATTTTTCTGGGAGTACCTTTTAATATTGCTTCTTATTCATTGTTATTAATGATGATGGCACAGGTTACAGGCTTGAAAGCAGGTGAATTTATTCATACCTTAGGTGATGCCCATATTTATCTGAATCATCTGGATCAAGTAAAATTACAATTAACTCGTATTCCTCGTCCTTTGCCCACTATGAAGATTAATCCTGATGTTAAAGATATTTTTTCATTTCAGTATTCTGATTTTGAACTTATTAATTATGATCCTTACCCTCCCATTAAAGGTGAAGTAGCAGTATAAAAAAGGATTGATTAATTTCTTTCCGGAAAAATCAAAAAACAAATTTTTTAATAAACGTTGAGAGCTTTCATATTTTTTAGTAACTTTGAAAAATTGTCTTAACACTTATAAACATTTAAAGTGATGCATCATGCCTAAAATTTCGATCATTGCTGCTGTTGCTGACAATTATGCAATTGGAAATTTGAATAAACTTCCATGGCATTTACCAGCAGATTTGAAATATTTTAAACAGCTTACTACAGGTCATCCTGTTATCATGGGGAAACGCACATTTGATAATTTGCCAAATGGACCGCTTCCAAATAGAAAAAACATTGTTTTGACTTCAGTTATTTCCGAAGGAATCACAAAAGGATATGTAGAAGCTAATTCATTAGAAGAAGCTATTGAAATATGCAAAAATGATGAGGAAGTATTTATCATCGGTGGTGTTTCAGTATTTAAACAAGCTATTGATATTGCTGACAGAATGTACATTACGTGGGTACATGAAAATTTTAAGGCGGATGCCTTTTTCCCAGAAATTAATTTTGACGAATGGGAAGAAATATGCAGAGAAGATCACCCTGCTGATGATAAAAACCCTTACGCTTATACTTTCTCTGTTTACGAACGAAAAAAAAGAAAATAAGATTTTCCTTTTTATCCTATGCCTGATGGTTTTTTAATTTTAATGTAGCTGGAGAAAACTAAAAATCAACTAATGTTAAATGAGTATTAAACATTAGTTGATTGATATTCTGGTTTTTTTATTTCTTTTAGATTTTCCTCTGATTCCTTTTCAAGATTGTTCTGCATTGAGCAAGAGCCATTAAATATTGCATTTGGCTCTACTACCAATACTTTGGTTCTTACATCAGCGTTAACAATAGCTGTTTCTCGGAGAGTCAAAGTGTCAAAAACAAGAAGATTCCCTTCTACTCTACCTAAAATTTCGGTATTATTACAAGTAATAGAACCCTTTAAGAAGCCTTTTTGACCAATGATTAATTTTCCCTTGCAGGCAATTTCTCCTTCCACTTCTCCATCTATTCTAAAATCACTATCAGCAATAATTTTTCCAACAATTTTACTTCCATTTGTTAACGAATTGTAAATAATTCCTGAATTCTGAACAACTTCTTTTGCCATAACTATAATAAATTTTTTCTTTCAAAATTACACCATTTTTTTAGAAAAAAAAATTAAAACTTTTCCAATTTATTTCTTTTTCTGAATCAAATAATGACTTTTTAATATCTAACTATAACAATGTATCTTAAACTACAAATACTATAAAACGATATTAGTAAATCATTTTTCTTTATTATTTTTTACTCCAAAAATTACCAAGAAGCAATTAATTTATTTAAAATATTGATTTAATTTTGTCGTTATTCTTGTTAAGTGATACTTTTGTAAAATAAAATCCGCTCAAAAAATTTTATTTTTAATTTTTAAAATTATGGATAATAACAATATAAATTGGAAAGAAGCTGCTCTAAAAGCTTCTCAGACACTTTATTTTGTAAATGATAAAACCATTCGTGATGTTTTATTGGATATAGCAGAAGAAACTTTAAAACGAAAAGAGGAAATCTTATCAGCCAACCAGAAAGACCTGTCGGCAATGGATCGGACTAATCCAATGTATGACAGGCTTTTATTAAATGAACAGCGTCTTGAAAATATTGCTACAGATATTTGTAATGTAGCAGCATTACCTTCTCCACTTGGAAAAATTTTAATAGAAACAATTCGTCCTAATGGGATGAAAATTTCAAAAGTAACGGTGCCATTTGGTGTGATTGGAATCATTTACGAAGCCCGTCCCAATGTTACATTTGATGTTTTTTCTCTTTGTCTTAAATCAGGAAACGTTTGTGTATTAAAAGGCGGCACAGATGCATATCATTCCAACGAAGCAATAGTGAAAATTATTCGTTCCGTACTGCAAAAATTTGATCTGGACAATCATATTGTTACCTTGCTTCCTGCCGGGCGTGAAGCCACTATTGAACTGCTAAATGCAGTAGGATATGTAGATTTAATTATTCCACGGGGCGGAAAAGGGTTGATCGAATTCACACGCGAACATTCCAAAATTCCAGTAATAGAAACAGGTGCAGGCGTTTGTCATACTTATTTTGATGAATTTGGCGAAGTAGAAAAAGGAAGTAAAATTATTTTTAATGCCAAAACGCGTCGAGTTAGCGTTTGTAATGCTCTCGACTGCCTTATTATTCATGAAAGGCGATTGAACGATCTGCCTATTCTGTGTCAAAAATTAGCAGAAAAAAATGTGATTATTTATGCAGATGCAAAAGCTTATACTTTTTTGGTAGGCAAATATCCTGTCTCTTTGTTACAAAAAGCTACTGAAGAAAGTTTTGGTACTGAATTTCTGGATTACAAAATGGCTGTTAAAACGGTAGAATCTATTCTGGAAGCTATTCAGCACATTTCAACATATGGCTCAAAGCACAGCGAATGTATAATAAGCGAAAATGAAGAAAACATAGCTCTTTTTGACACGATGGTCGACGCAGCTTGTGTTTATACCAATGTTTCTACAGCTTTTACTGATGGAGCTCAATTTGGATTGGGAGCAGAAATCGGTATTAGCACACAGAAAATGCATGCCCGTGGTCCAATGGCTTTAAATGAACTATGTACTTACAAGTGGATCATTAAAGGAAATGGTCAAATACGAGAATAAAAAATCGTTCTTAATTATAGGAGGTAAACTATAATTAATTAAAAGAAAAATTTTTTTTAATCAACGATTATAAAAAAAAAATTAACAAAATACTGAAAATCAAAAAATTAATGTGATATATTTTATAAACAAAAAATAATTCTACTGGTTTTGATCACAATAAATCAAAAGGAATTTTAATCGAATATAAAATATTGAGGTAAAATATAATATATAATGTTTAAATATCTAACATTATTAAAAAAATTCTTAATGATAAATTAGGGATTATTCAAATTGCTTATTTCAAAATCATGACAGGAATAAAAGTACATAAAAAACCAACTACGAAGCCTGCCAGAGTTTGCATTGGGGTATGGGCTTTCACTCCAATACGGGCTATTGCCGAAAGGCAAGAAACAAATAAAACCACAACAAACAACCAAACAGGATTTATCGCAAACCGATAACAAATTCCAAAAACTCCGCCCGTAAAGCCTCCCATGCTAGTTAAATGGGCACTAATTTTCCATTTTGTATTAATAAAGGTAATGATAATAATAGAAAGTGCTGAGCCAAAGCCAACACTGGCAATAAAAAGTGGCAGTCGCATAGTTCTCAATAAGAACAAGCCCCAAAAGAGATAAGCTAAAAAAGAAAATAAATAAGGCAAAGTACGTTCCTCACGATTAGAAATAAAAAGATTGCTAATTTGCTTTTTAAAATACATAATTAATACTGGAATAGCAGGAAGAAGACCAGTAAATAAAAATGTTCCACCCACTGCATAAGCTTTCCAATAAAAAGGAAAATTATTTGCAAAAAGTGGAATCTGCATCATTAGCAACATTCCATAGGTAGGTAATAAAATAGGCTGAAATAAAATAGAAATTATTTTATAAAAAGTTTTCATTTTAAAAAATTTATCTTGTAAAAATTCAGTGCATTAAAAAATTACTGTAATAACTTGTATTACATACTCTTAGCTCAGAATTCGTAACTCGCATTTTGAACTTCGTATCTCGCAACTATATTTGTTTACGAAGTCGGGCAACAGGAATGTTGAGCTGGTCTCTATATTTTGCCACCGTTCTTCGAGCAATATTATAACCTTTTTCTTTCAATACTTCTACTAATTTTTCGTCATTCAACGGTTTACTTTTATCTTCATTTTCAATACATTCCAAGAGAATTTTCTTTATTTCACGTGTTGAAATTTCTTCTCCAGATTCGTTGATCATCGATTCAGAAAAAAAATATTTTATTGGGAAAATTCCAAAATCGGTTTGAATATATTTGCTGTTGCTAACACGTGAAATGGTTGAAATATCGTATCCCGTGCGATCAGCAATATCTTTGAGAATCATAGGTTTTAAGTATCTTACATCTCCTTCAAGAAAAAAATCTTTTTGATACTCCACTATTGTCGACATAGTGGTTAATAACGTTTGTTGGCGTTGTTTAATAGCATCAATAAACCATCGAGCAGAATCAATTTTTTGTTTTACAAACATTAAAGCTTCTTTCATTTGAGGAGTCTGATTTCGTTTATTCGCCATATAATCCTGAAACATTGAATTGTACGTACTATTAATCCGTAACTCAGGAATATTGCTATTGTTTAAATGCACATAAAGTTCCCCCTCTTTGTTTTCCAGAATAAAATCAGGCACTACTGTGGTCATGGATTTCTCCAGCACACTGCCGCTCCAGCCACTTCCAGGCTTCGGATTAAGTTTTATTATTTCATTCATTGCCTTTTTTAGTTTTTTCTCATCAATTTCCAACCCTTTGATTAATTTTTCAAAATGTTTTCTTGTGAATTCTTTAAAATACTCTTTTACAATACGTTTGGCAATATCAATTTCAGGCGTAAAAGGTTTACGTTCTAACTGAAGCAGCAAACATTCTTGTAAATCGTAAGCTCCGACACCTGGAGGATCAAGCTGTTGAATGATTTTGATAATTTTCCTGATTTCTTCTTCATTTGTTTCAATATTCAACTGAAAAGCCAAATCATCAATAAGTGCTTCAGGCTTTCTACGTAAATATCCTTCTTCATCTATATTTCCTATAATAAATTCGGCAATAATTTTTTCTTTCTCTGTAAGAGGAATTAGGTTCAATTGATCCATCAAATAATCATGAAAAGTCATACCCGCAGAAAAAGGAATTTCCTCATATTTGTCATCTTTTGAAGTATTATTAATTCTAAGCTTATAATCAGGAATTTCATCTTCATCAAGATATTCTTCAAAATCAATCTCATCATTGACTTCCTCATCAATTTTTTCTTCTTCAAAATCGTCAGAAAGTTCTTCTTTTTCGAGCTCGGGTTCCGGACCTTCCTCCAGAACTGGATTTTCTTCCAATTCCTGGCGTATTCGTTCTTCTAACTCTAAAGTAGTCACTTCGAGTAGCTTTATTTCTTGAATTTGGGCAGGCGAAAGTTTCTGTTGTAATTTTTGTTGTAATTGTTGTTTTAACATCAGTAAAATAATAAGGATTTTATGCAAAGATAAAAGTTTTTTGCAAAAAAGTTTATTACATAAATATTTGTGAAAGTTAAAATATCTGATATTTTTTTAATTTCTAAATCATTTTGGAAATTTGAAATAGCTTTTAAAATTAATTATTTTTAATCCACGAAAAAACATCCTTTTTGAAATTTTAATGATTTATCAAATAATATTATGAGAACATTTTGTTACTTTGCATCAGAAAAAAATGATTATCAAAATATTTCTAAATTAATTAAAAATTAAAAAAACATGAGTAGAATTGAAAAAATTATTGCCCGTGAAATACTGGATTCAAGAGGCAATCCGACAGTTGAAGTAGATGTAACATTGGAATGTGGTGTAATGGGACGTGCTGCTGTTCCTTCAGGTGCTTCAACAGGCGAAAATGAAGCTATTGAATTACGCGATGGTGACAAAAATCGCTATTCTGGCAAAGGTGTATTAAAAGCTGTTGCAAATGTGAATGACATTATCGCTCCAGCATTAATCGGCATGTGCTCATTAGAGCAACGATCAATTGATAAAAAAATGATTGCTTTGGATGGTACAAAAACGAAATCAAGGTTAGGCGCCAATGCCATTTTGGGAGTTTCTTTAGCTGTTGCAAAAGCTGCTGCCGCTTATCTTGATGTTCCTTTGTATCGCTATATTGGTGGAACAAATACTTATGTTTTGCCTGTCCCCATGATGAACATTATCAATGGTGGTTCGCATTCCGATGCCCCCATAGCTTTTCAGGAATTCATGATTCGTCCGGTAGGTGCTCCTACCTTTCGTGAAGGGCTCCGAATGGGCGCTGAAGTTTTTCATTCTTTGAAAAAAGTCCTTCAAGAAAGAAATTTGAGCACTGCTGTAGGGGACGAAGGTGGTTTTGCTCCAACTTTAAAAGGAGTTGAAGATGCCATTGAATCAATATTGACTGCCATTAAAAAAGCTGGTTATAAGCCAGGAAAAGATGTGATGATTGGACTTGATTGTGCTTCTTCTGAATTTTATGAAAATGGCATCTATAATTATTCTAAATTTGAAGGACCCAATGGTGCAAAACGCACTTCAGCTCAGCAAGTTGAATATCTAACAGAATTGGTCAACAAATATCCTATTGATTCTATAGAAGACGGGATGAGCGAAAATGACTGGGAAGGTTGGAAACTTTTAACAGAAAAGTTAGGCAAAAAAATTCAATTAGTTGGCGATGATGTGTTTGTAACCAATGTTGAATTCTTGAAAAAAGGCATTGAAATGGGTTGTGCAAATTCCATTTTAATTAAGGTAAATCAAATTGGCACTTTAAGTGAGACGCTTGATGCTGTTGAAATGGCACATCGTGCGGGATATACATCCGTCATTTCACATCGCTCAGGCGAAACAGAAGATTCTACAATAGCTGATATTGCAGTAGCAACTAATTCAGGACAAATCAAAACTGGTTCACTAAGTCGTTCTGACCGTATGGCTAAATATAATCAGTTGTTGCGTATCGAAGAAGAGCTTGGGGAAATTGCAGTGTATGGTTATAAAAAATAAGAAAAATTATCATTCTCCTGTCAATTTTAAACCAAAGAAACCACCTTTAAAAGTGGTTTTTTTATTAAATTTTTCTTTGCTTTTGTAAACATTTGAAAAATCTCTTGTTTTGATAATATCAAGCAATGAATGAATTTATCAATTAATTTTAAACAAATCTTTATCAAAACTGTTATGTATAAAACATAATTTATTTAAACGCAAGAGTTCATTATCAATTTTAGGTATTATTTTTGTCTCTCAATCATAAAAATTTATATTAAAAATAACTTTTAAAAAAACAACAAATGAAGACAACAAAAAAAGCGAAAGCAGTTGGCTTGATGTTTTTGATTATTATTGTGAGTGTGGCTTCCAGTCTTATTACGAGTTATTTTACAAATAAAAACAAGAACAATAATTTTAATCAGAATCTTCAAGTTCCTGCTGCGTATGCAAAATTTGCTGAAGTATCCAGTGCAGGAGAAACGGATTTCACAGTAGCTGCAGAACTTTGTGTGCATTCAGTGGTTCACGTTAAAACAAAATCAAAAGCTCAATTATCTTTCAGCCCTGATCCTTTTTTTGAATTCTTTTTTGGAACGCCAAGATTTTATCAAGAACCCCCTGTGATTGAAGGTTCAGGTTCAGGAGTAATTATTACAAATGATGGTTATATAGTTACAAATAACCATGTCATTGACCGTGCTAATCAAATTGAAGTAACGTTAAATGACAAAAGAACTTTTGATGCAAAAGTAGTAGGGACAGATCCAAATACTGATCTTGCTTTAATAAAAATAGATGCTGATAATTTACCGATTATTCCTTTCGGAAATTCTGATTCACTGAAAGTGGGTGAATGGGTACTGGCAATTGGTAATCCTTTTAATCTTACTTCTACTGTTACAGCAGGAATTGTCAGTGCAAAAGCTCGTAATATCAATATTATCAATTCCAAAATGAGAATTGAATCATTTATTCAGACCGACGCCGCAGTTAATCCAGGAAACAGTGGCGGAGCACTTATAAATACTAAAGGACAATTAGTAGGAATTAATACTGCTATTGCATCCCAAACTGGTTCTTATGCAGGTTATGCTTTTGCTATTCCAACCAGCATTGTGAAAAAAGTGGTTTCAGATCTTCGTCAATATGGAGTAGTTCAAAGAGCAGTATTGGGTATAGAAATTACTGACATTACTGCACAATTGGCAAAAGAAAAAGATTTAAAAACTTTGGAAGGAGCTTATGTAGCTAATGTAAATCCAGGAAGTGCTGCAGAAAAAGCAGGAATTAAGGAAGGTGATGTGATTATCAACGTCAATGGAGTAAATGTAAAGTCGGTAGCAGAACTTCAGGAACAAATTGGACGCTATAAACCGGGCGATAAAATTTCTGTTACGGTAATGCGCAAAAATGAGAAATTGAAATTTAACAATGTAGAGCTAAAAAATGCACAAGGGATTTCAAGCATTGTTTCTGCTGATAAAATAAATGTTGAAGAAATTTTAGGTGCTACCTTCAAGGAAGTACCAGCTTCTTTAAAGAAAAAATTGAATATCAATTACGGTATGCAAGTAGTTTCACTTACTAAAGGTAAATTATTACAAAATGGCGTAAAAGCAGGATATATTATTCTGAAAATAAATAATCAAACTATTCGGAAAATAGAAGACATACAGAGTGCTCTAACAGTGGCAATGAATAGTGAAGAAAAAGTTCTTTTCCTCAGTGGCATTTATCCCGATGGGAAAATTACCTATTATGCTATTAATTTGGAAAACGATTAAAAAGACCTTTATCGTTCCATAAATTGAATAAAGGATGAACTTTATACCCAATTTTTAAAAAACTTAAAGTTCATCCTTTAGCGTTTTAAATAATTCTTAAATAATCCCTGAAAAAATAATCTTATTAAAACAATTTCGTGTTTGAAATGTTATTTATATCGAATTTTAATATTAAAGAAAAAAATATTAATTTTGCACCCTAATTTTTTGAAGAAAAATGAGACAATTAAAAATTACTAAATCTATAACAAACCGAGAAAGCGCATCCCTTGATAAATACCTTCAAGAAATTGGTAGAGAAGATCTTATAACTGTTGAGGAAGAAGTAGAATTAGCCCAACGCATTCACAAAGGTGATAGAGCGGCTTTAGAAAAACTTACTCGTGCAAATTTACGTTTTGTAGTTTCAGTGGCAAAGCAATATCAAAATCAAGGATTGAGCTTGCCTGATTTGATCAATGAAGGAAATTTAGGACTTATAAAAGCTGCTGAAAAATTTGACGAAACACGGGGTTTCAAATTCATTTCCTATGCCGTATGGTGGATTAGGCAATCTATTTTACAAGCTTTGGCTGAACAATCTCGTATTGTGCGGTTACCATTGAATCAGGTAGGTTCGTTAAATAAAATTAATAAAGCCCTTTCAAAATTCGAGCAAGAAAACGAGCGTACTCCTTCCCCCGAAGAATTAGCCGAAGAGTTAGATATCCCGGTAGATAAAATTGCTGACACGATGAAGGTATCAGGACGTCATATTTCTATGGATGCTCCATTTGTAGAAGGAGAAGAAAACACCTTACTGGATGTAATGGTAAATGAAGATTCGCCTGATACTGACCATATTCTAATCAATGAATCCTTATCACAAGAAATTGAAAGAGCTTTGTCTACTTTGTCGGAAAGAGAACATCAAATTATTAAGAAGTTTTTTGGATTAGGAGTTCCTGCAATGACACTTGAAGAAATAGGCGATGAGTTAGGTTTGACACGCGAACGGGTTCGTCAAATTAAAGAAAAAGCTATCCGACGATTACGAACAAGTTCAAAAAGTAAATCATTAAAAAGTTATTTAGGATAATTTTCTTTTTTTACTCAAAGATAAAAACCGTTTCATATAAGTTATGAACGGTTTTTTTTAATATTTACTTTTTTACTTTTCCCTTTTCAGATAATACCTCGTGAAAATTCTACTATAAAATACCAATCAATACTCAAATGAAAATTGTAACTTTGTAAATCGTTATTAAATAATCCTACATAAAAGATGAAAAAGAGAATTTTTTTAGTGGTTTACTTTTTTATTTCTTTCTTTATCATTGGTTTCGCTCAACGTCCTTTTAGTTTCGCATTATTAACTGATTTGCATATTTCTGCAACAAATCCTCAAGCTTCAGAAGACCTTCAAATGGTAATCGATGAAATCAATACCAACAATCAGATTGAATTTATCCTTGTGTCAGGCGATGTTACCAATTATGGAGATAAATTATCGCTTGAAATGGCTAAAGGAATTTTAGATCAACTCAAAAATCCTTATTACATTGTGCCCGGAAATCATGAAATGAAATGGAGTGAATCTGGGGCAACAGATTTTGCTAAAATTTTTGGTGATGATAAATTTTCTTTTACTTATAACGATTGTTATTTTATTGGTTTTGCAACTGGACCCATTATCAAAATGGGCGATGGACACGTAGCACCACAAGATATTGAATGGACAAAAAAACAATTAAAGAAAATTGGTAAAAATAATCCCATATTTGTAGTAACTCATTATCCACTTTTAAATGGCGATGTTGACAATTGGTATGAAGTAACTGATGTTATTCGTCGCTATAATGTTCAAGCAGTATTAGGAGGACATTATCATCGAAATGTTTTTTTGAATTATGATGAAATTCCAGGTATCGTTCATCGCTCAACTTTAAGAGGAAATGAACTAAAAGGTGGCTATTCAATTTTAAATGTGAGTGATTCTATTTATGTTTATGAAAAAATAATTGGTAAAACTGCCCGTAAATGGTTAAGTTTACCATTCGGCAAAAAACATTACCCAAAGCCAAATTTATCTCTCCGTCCTTCCTTTGCTATAAATCAATTTTATCCAAACGTAAAAGAAAAATGGAGAAAAAACACATTGGCTGCAATTTACACCATTCCAGCAATTTCTGAAAATTATATTTACTATGGTGATGATAAAGGTTATTTTTACTGTATTTTTGCAAATAATGGAAATTTAAAATGGAAATTTAAAACTGATAACAGAATTATTTCTTCGCCTGCTGTTCAAAATGGGAAAGTAGTTTTTGGCTCTACTGACGGCAACATTTATTGTTTGAATACTCAAAACGGCAATTTAATTTGGAAATTTACGACAGAAAAAGCCGTTCTCGGATGTCCTTATATTCAAAATGATACCGTACTTATTGGAGGAAGTGATGGATATTTTAGAGCTTTAAACTTACATACGGGTAATTTAATCTGGCAATATGAAGGAATAAAAAATTATATTGAAACTCGTCCCGTCGTTGCTAATGGAAAAGTTTATTTTGGTGCATGGGATACCTATTTTTATGCATTACATCTTAAAGATGGCAGTTTAGCTTGGAAATGGAATAATGGCAATTCAAATATTTTTTATTCTCCAGCAGCAGTTTTGCCGGTATATTCATTCAATAAAATATTTATTACCGCTCCGGATCGTTTTTGGACATCATTGGATGCAGAAACAGGAAAAGTTGTTTGGCGAACCAATCAACATGAGGTACGAGAAACGATTGGAATTTCTGAAGATAAAAATACCGTTTACAGTCGAGCCATGAATGACAGCGTGTTTGCTGTCGATGTGCAAACAAATTATCCGAAAATAATCTGGAAAACCAATGCTCAATTTGGGTATGATCATAATCCCAGCATGCTTATTGAACGAAATGGAGTAATTGTTTTTGGAACAAAAAATGGTTTGTTAGTAGGAATAAACGCGAAAGATGGTTCTGTAAGCTGGAAACACAAAATTGGCAACTCCATTATCAATACTGTTTCCTTTCTTTCTTCAAATGAATTTGTCATTACTACAACAGAAGGTATTATAGCAAGAATAAAATTTTAATCCATGAAACTTTTTCAAATTGCAACTGTCCTTAATACAAAAGTCAAGAAAAATATTCCAGATATTGAAATTAATTGGTTATTAACTGATAGCCGAACAATATCTTTTCCAAGTGAAAGTCTTTTTTTTGCCATTAAGACGCAAAGAAATGATGGACATAAATATATAGGAGAACTTTATGAACAAAATGTTCATTATTTTGTGGTGAGTGAAATGCGACCAGAATTTGACAATTATGAAAAAGCAATTTTTCTTTTTGTGAAAGACACGCTTGAAGCACTACAACGATTGGCTGCTTTTCATCGAAATTCTTTTCAAATTCCCATCATTGGCATCACAGGAAGTAATGGTAAAACTGTCGTTAAAGAATGGCTTTATCAGTTACTTCGTTTCGATTATCGCATTACTCGTTCCCCTCGCAGTTATAATTCACAAATTGGCGTTCCGCTTTCAGTTTGGGCATTGAATGGAAATACACAATTGGGAATATTTGAAGCAGGCATTTCTCAACCTCACGAGATGGAACGTTTAGAACCAATTATTCGACCTACTATTGGCATTTTTACCAATTTGGGAGAAGCTCATCAGGAAAATTTTTCCGGACTAAAACAAAAATGTGAAGAAAAACTCAAACTTTTTACTCATGCAGAAGTATTAATTTATTGCTGTGATAATAAACTTGTTGATATTGCCATTGCTCAATCAAATTTTAAGGGAAAACTATTTTCCTGGGGAAAAAACGAAAAAGCTGTTGTCAGGATTTTGAATATTAAAAAACAATCAAATGCAACAGAAGTCAGTTTAAAATATCAAAATCAGGAAACTACTTTTACTATTCCTTTTATTGATGATGCTTCCATTGAAAATAGTTTGCATTGCATAAGTCTGATGTTATATTTAGGCTATGATTATGAAACAATTAAAAATCGGATTTTGCAATTGGAAGCAGTTGAAATGCGACTGGAAGTTAAACAAGGAGTTCATAACTGTTTGATTATCAATGATACTTATAATTCAGATATCAATTCTTTAACCATCGCTCTCGATTTTTTAAATCAACAAGCAGCTTCCAAAGATTTATCGCGAACCCTTATTCTTTCTGATATTTTACAAAGTGGACATTCTTCAGAAGAATTATACAAAACAGTAGCTTTTCTGGTGAAAAGTAAAAATATACAGAAGATGATTGGTATTGGTCCAGAAATATCAAAATATGCTGACAAATTTGATTTTGCTGATAAAAATTTTTTTGAAACCACTGAAGATTTCTTAAAATCATCGTTACTTTATACTTTTCAAAATAAAATTATTCTTCTCAAAGGTTCCCGTAAATTTCAATTTGAAAAAATTCTGGAGAGGTTAGAATTAGTAGCTTATGAAACGACGTTAGAAGTAAATTTGAATGCCTTGATTGAAAATTTCAATTATTTTCGGTCAAAACTTTTACCTGAAACAAAAATTATGAGTATGGTAAAAGCTTTTGCTTATGGAAGCGGTTCAGAAGAAGTGGCAAGAGTTTTACAGCATCATCATTGTGATTATCTTGCTGTAGCTGTGGCTGACGAAGGTGCAGAATTAAGAGAAGAAGGTATTAGAATTCCTATCGTTGTAATGAATCCGGAAAAAGGAAGTTTCAGAATGATTCTGGATTATCAATTAGAACCTGAAATTTATAGTTTCCGTATACTGGAATCCTTTTTAACCGCTACAGAGAAATTAGGTATTGTGGATTATCCGATTCATATTAAAATTGACAGTGGCATGCATCGATTGGGATTTGATCCTTCTGAAGTTGATAAATTAATTTCTATTCTGAAAAATCAGAATCAACTAAAAGTTCGTTCAGTTTTTTCTCATCTGGCAGCTTCGGATGAACCAGCATTAGATAATTTTACAAGACAACAAGTAGAAACTTTTTCCAGTTGTGCAGATAAGTTTTCAGCAGCTTTTTCACATCATATTTTACGTCACATATTAAATTCTGCTGGAATTGAACGTTTCCCGGAATATCAGTTTGATATGGTGCGACTCGGAATTGGACATTATGGCATTAGTTCTTTGCCTGATGTAAAGCTCAGACAGGTTTGTTCATTGAAAACTATTATTTTACAAATCAAAAACGTCAAAAAAGGAGAAACTATAGGTTATGGACGAAAAGCTGTGATGAAAGAAGATGCTCAAATTGCGGTAATTCCAATTGGCTATGCTGACGGTTTTGATCGTAAATTGGGAAATGGTGTTGGTGAAGTTTTGGTCAATGGTAAACCAGCAAAAGTAGTTGGAAATGTTTGCATGGATTTAACCATGATTGATGTAACCCATTTTGATGTTAAAGAAGGCGATCCAGTAGAGATTTTTGGTGAACATTTACTCATTTCTGAAGTTTCTCAAAAATTAAACACCATTCCTTATGAAGTATTGACACGTGTTTCACGTCGGGTAAAACGGGTGTATATTTATGAATAAATTGAAACGGTTTATCTTCTTTTTCAAGTAAAATATGATTTTAGCTTTGATTCAACAAGTAGATACTGCGGACGAGTTACTAAAAAGTGCTTCCTGTTTGGCTGTTCAACTTGAAAAAAAATTAGGAATTTTATTGATAAATGTTCAGAAAAAGGAATGGGTTCCTGAAGAGGAATCACTTTTAAAATCCCGAATTGATTTTTTACAACTGTTTCTACAACCTGTTCAAATTTTTCGAGCTTCAACACCTCAAGAGCTTACCGAAATGTGCGAAAAAGTAGAAGCATCATTTCTTTTCATCCAATTGCTTGACGATTCAAAAAAAAATATTCGTTTTTGGCTTTCACAATGTCGTGAGTTACGAATACCTTATGTTCTTTTTAAAAATTCATTCCCTCCTCTGGATTTATCAAAAGTAATAGTTCCCATTAATTTTTTAGAAGAAGAAATTGAAAAAGCTCAATTTGCATCTGCTTTTGGACGCTTTTGTAGAAGTGAAATAAAAATGCTCCTGGCTAATGATTATGGTTCAAAAGCCAGACAAACAGCCGAAAAGATGAAAGAATTGTTTGATAAATTTCAATTAAATTATACACTTACAAAAGGCAATTCTGATAGTTATAAAATTGAAAAAGAAGCTGTACAAGTAGCTATCAATGAAGATGCTGGAATAATTCTGGTTTCTGCTTCCAGAGAATATGGACTGGATGATATTGTTTTTGGTCCAAAAGAACTTCATCTGGTTAAGAAATCTCCTGTTCCTATTTTGTTAGTCAATCCTCGTGGTGATTTGTATGCTCTTTGTAATTAACTTATTTTCAACCATATAAACACCTTTTTTAATCAAAAATTTCTAATATATTTTTGTATTTTTGTATTTGTAACATTAAATTTTTATGCTTAATTTTGAAAAATTTATCAAATTCATTGACAAACAATGAAAAACAACTTTTTTGTTATCCCCATTTTTTTATTTTCTCTGATTATTTGTCCCTTGAAGGCAAGTGACAGCAAAACATTTATAACAAAACTGAATGTTCTTGATAATGATTCTATTTATAAATATGTTTATATATATAACAATAAAAAGAAGGCTGTAGAAAACAAATATGTTCAAAAAACCAATCAATGGTTTCGCTATTCTCAAACTGAATGGACATATGATGGAGAAAATTGTACTTCTCAAATTGAAAGAAAATGGGAAAATAAAAAATGGAATCCAACTTATTTAATTGAATACCGTTATGAAAATAATCAATTGGTAGAGGAAATTGATTACAAATATGAGCAAAATTCATCTTATCCCATTTTAAAAACTCACTTTGAGCACAAAAATTCAAAATTAACAACAAAAAAAAGCTATCAATTTGAAAATAGTAACTGGCGATTGATACAAGAAATAAATTATCACTATGCCACTGATGAAAAAATAGATTCTATTCTTCTTACTTTCTATGTTTCTGAAAATGAGAAACAGGAATTCCTTTCCACTTTTGGATATTTGTTAAACGGCTTGATCTCAACTAATCTTATTCAACAAAAAGACGAGTCAGACAAATGGATAAATAATCAACTTGTTCAATGGTATTATCAATCTGGTACACAACAAGTTACAATGCTTATCACAAAAAAATGGAATGATACTTATTCAAAATGGGAAAATTATCAAAAAAGTGAATATGAATATTTACAACAACAACCTCTATCTGAAATTCATCAGCATTGGGAATTGGCATTCTGGCGAAATGATTTCCGTTACGATTACTTTTATGATAAGAATGGAAATTTAGAAAAGAAAGTTCTTTCCTTGCCAATTTATAAAAAATGGCGCCCTGTTATCAATATCTTTTATGATAATTATACCCAAAAAATGTCCAATGTAATAAAAGCCCAATACGATTTCTGGGGTGGAGAAATAAATGAACCCGTTACTTCTTATATTCCTTTTTTGTTCAATGATGAATGGACAATAAAAAAAGCTCAACGAATAGAAATTGATTATGATGACTTTATTGATAGCACAGATACGATTGCCAATGAAAATAATAATATCATTAAAAATAATGTCTTTATTTATCCTAATCCTTCGGAAGGAATATTTTATCTAAATCATTCGGATGCTGAAATTCAATCGTGGACAGTTACCGCTTTAAATGGACAAATGATTATTTCTCAAAAACAACCTTCTTCTTTTGTAATTGATTTAACAGACTGTCCCAAAGGAATTTATATTCTTAAAGTGCAAACTGATGATAGACAATTTATTCAAAAAATTATCAAAAAATAGAATTTTACTTTCAAAAAATGACTCAAAAGATAAATCAAAAATTTAATAAAAATCATTTAATCGTAAAATTTTTTATTATGGTCACAACTTCCATAGCTTCTACTGCTTTGGCAGGCAATCCTTTTTTTGAAACTTACAAAACACCGCATCAAACTATCCCTTTCAACTTAATTAAAAATGAACATTATATTCCTGCTTTTGAAGAAGCTATTCGCCAGCATAATAAAGAGATAGAAACTATTACCAACAATTCAAAGTCACCTACTTTTAAAAATACTATTGAAGCGTTAGAATATTCTGGTAGATTACTGGACAAAGTCAGTTCGCCTTTTTTTAATTTATTAAGCGCTGAAACTAACGATGAACTTCAACAAATAGCCGAAAAAATTTCACCAGAATTAACTGAACATTTTAACTCTATTTATCTAAATGATAAATTGTTCCAGCGGATTAAAATTGTTTATGGACAAAAAGATAAGCTTCAACTTACTCCTGAACAAAATATGCTATTACAGCAAACCTATGATGCTTTTATAAAAAATGGAGCGAACCTTTCGGATACAGATAAAGAAATTTTTCGCCAATATACAAAAGAATTAAACCTACTGACCCTTCAATTCGGTCAAAATGTACTGAAAGAAACCAATCAATATCAATTGCTTATCAAGGATAAAAATGTATTAAGCGGTCTGCCCGAAGATTTATTAAACACACTGGCTGAAAACGCCAGAAAAGCTGGAAAAGAAGGTTGGATGATTGATTTAAAGCAAACTACTTACTCACCCATAATGAAATATGCCGATCAGCGAGATTTAAGGCGTGAATTATATTTGGCTTATAATACCCGATGTATGAAAGGTGGCGAATATGATAATCAGGAAATAATTAAAAAAATTGTCAATCTTCGCTTGAAAATTGCTCAACTGTTAGGATATTCTACTTATGCAGATTACGTACTTGTTCATAGAATGGCAGAAAACAAGGAAAACGTTTATGATCTCTTAAACAAATTGTTAACAGCTTATAAGCCGACCGCCAGAAAAGAATATGAAGAAATTCAAATTTATGCTGATGCAATTGGAGCTTATTTTAAAGTTCAACCGTGGGATTGGAGCTATTATTCTGAAAAACTGAAATCGGAAAAATATCAAGTTAATGATGAACTGTTAAAGCCTTATTTTGAACTGGAAAAAGTAAAAAATGGAGTTTTTGGTTTAGCAACACGACTTTATGGGATTCATTTTACAAAAAATCCAAAAATTCCTGTTTATCATCCAGAAGTTGAAGCTTATGAGGTAACAGATAAAGATGGAAAATTTATAGCGGTCCTTTACACTGATTTTCATCCGCGTGAGGGGAAACAAAGTGGCGCCTGGATGAGTGAATTCAAAGGGCAATGGAAAAAAGATGGGAAAGATAGTCGCCCGCAGATTGTAATTGTTATGAATTTTACCAAACCTACTGCTACCAAACCTGCTTTATTAAATTTTGAGGAAGTAACTACTTTTCTGCATGAGTTTGGTCATTCATTGCATGGAATGTTGAGCGATTGTACTTATCCTTCTCTTTCAGGCACTAATGTTTATCGGGATTTTGTAGAACTGCCTTCACAAATTATGGAAAATTGGGCTTTTCAAAAAGAGTTTCTTGATGACTTTGCTGCTCATTATGAAACAAACGAAAAAATTCCTGATGAACTGATCAATAAAATAAAAGAAGCCAAGAATTTTCATGTTGCTTATGCCTGTCTTCGCCAATTGGGATTCGGCTACCTTGATATGGGATGGCATACTTTATCTACAGATTTTGAAGGAAATATAATTCAATTTGAAAAAAAATCTATGATTGATACACAAATTCTACCCGATGTAGAAAATACAGCAATCAGTCCAACTTTTACCCATGTTTTTTCAGGTGGCTATGCTGCAGGATATTACAGTTACAAATGGGCAGAAGTGCTGGAAGCTGATGCTTTTTCTGTGTTTGAAAAAAATGGCATATTTGATCAAGCTACAGCAAATTCTTTTTTGGAGAATATTTTAAAAAAAGGTGGAACAGAGCATCCTATGATTTTATATAAACGTTTCAGAGGACAAGAACCAACAATAGATGCCTTGTTACGACGAAATGGCATTGTTACAAATAATTAAAGAATTCAATAAAATTGTCTTTATTTTTTGAAAGAGAATTTTTACTTGTTAAATTTTTAAAGATTGTTCGTAAATTTACTATAAATCAACCACTTAAAAATGAAAAAAATTGTTTTTATGATTTTTCTTACAGGGTTTTTATGTTCCTGTCATAAGGTTGCTCATTATTCTTCTTATGATGAATATCCTGTTTACAATGGTTCTGATTTAGAATTGACCTATACCCCACAAGCTTCGTTTTTCAGAGTATGGGCACCTACTGCTTCACATGTAAAATTATTGCTTTATGACGATGGCGAAAATGGAAGTGCTTATAAGATTTATGATATGAAGCATGCTGAAAATGGGACATGGAAATTAAAGATAAAAAAAGATTTGAAAGGGAAATTTTATACTTTTCAAGTAAAAATAAATGACAAGTGGTTAGATGAAACACCCGGTATGTGGGTAAAAGCAACTGGTGTAAATGGTAAACGTGCTGCTATTATTGATTTTTCAGAAACCAATCCTTCAGGTTGGAAAAATGATCAACGACCACCACTGAAAAATCAAGCTGATGCAATAATTTATGAAGTTCATCTCAGAGATTTTTCAATTTCTCCCAATTCAGGCATAAAAAATAAAGGAAAATTTCTTGCATTTACTGAACATAGTACTAAAAATCAATTTGGCGAAACAACAGGCATTGATCATTTGAAAGAATTGGGAATTACTCATGTACATTTGTTACCTGTATTTGATTTTGCATCTATTGATGAAACAAAATTATCTGAAAATAAATACAATTGGGGCTATGATCCATTGAATTACAATGTTCCAGAAGGAAGTTATTCCACCAATCCTTATGATCCAACAGTAAGAATTCGTGAATTCAAACAAATGGTACAATCATTGCATCAATCAGGAATTCGTGTAATTATGGATGTAGTTTATAATCATACCTTTACAGGAGAAAATTCTCACTTAAATCTTCTTGTACCAGGATATTTCTATCGAATGAATCCGGACAGCACGTGGTCAAATGCTACTGGTTGTGGCAATGAAACTGCTTCTGAACGTCCCATGATGCGGAAATTTATTGTCGAATCGGTCGTTTATTGGGCAACTGAATACCATATTGATGGCTTTCGTTTTGATTTGATGGGCGTTCATGATATTGAAACGATGAATGCTATTCGAGAAGCACTTGATAGAATAGATCCAACTATTATTGTTTATGGTGAAGGCTGGACGGCGGGTCCGTCTGTTTATCCAGAATCAAAACGGGCAGT
The DNA here is from genome assembly GCA_035369865.1 of Paludibacteraceae bacterium. Taxonomy (GTDB): domain Bacteria; phylum Bacteroidota; class Bacteroidia; order Bacteroidales; family Paludibacteraceae; genus MVYY01. The sequence continues at coordinate 29,730 of DAOOVG010000011.1, forward strand.
GAAAAAAAATGCAAGACTTTTAGATAAAATTGCAGTTTTTAGCGACGATATCCGAGATGCTTTGACAGGTAGTTGGTTGCATCCTGAAGTTCCTGGTTTTGTCTCAGGACAGGATAGTCTGGAAGAAAGTGTAAAATTTGGCATTGTTGGGGCAATTTTTCATCCTCAAGTGGATTATACTCAACTTATTTATTCAAAAGAACCATATGCAAAAGATCCTATTCAGGTGATTAATTATGTTTCCTGCCATGATGATTTATGTTTAGTAGATAAATTAAAAAAATCTTTACCAAAAGATGCTAGCGAAGAGGAATTAATGAAATTTGATAAATTAGCTCAAACAGTTGTCTTCACTTCGCAGGGAATTCCATTTATTTATGCAGGTGAAGAAGTTTTCCGTAATAAAAAAGGCGTTCATAACACTTACCAGTCGCCCGATTCCATTAATCAAATCAATTGGAATTACAAGACTGTTTATCACGATATTTTTGAATATTATAAAGGATTGATCTCGCTTCGTAAGTTACATCCTGCTTTTAGATTGGCTACAGAACAAAGTGTACAGGAACATTTGAAATTTATTGATATGAATATCCCTAATGTCATTGCTTATCAACTTTCACAGCATGCTAATGGAGACAACTGGCGAGAAATTCTGGTCGTTTTCAATGGCAATAGGAAACCGGTAGAAGTGGAAATTCCCGAAGGTGAATGGAATTTGGTTTGTTATGATGGAAAAATCAATCTCGCAGGGATTTCAGTAGTTAACAATCTTAATTTCGTGGTTCCTGCTTCGTCAGCCAGCATTTTATATCAAAACTAATCGTATTATTTCAAAAAAATATATGCCAGAAGAAAGATTTTCAGGATTGCCAGAGAATGCTCATCGTGAATTAAAAGAAGGAGAAGAATATCGTCCTATTCTTTTACCTGAGAAAAATTATCCAGAAGTAAATTTACGTTCTGTTTCAATTGGCTTGTTAATGGCAATTCTTTTTTCAGCAGCGGCTGCTTATTTGGGTTTGAAAGTTGGACAGGTATTTGAAGCGGCGATTCCCATTGCTATCATTGCTGTAGGGCTTTCCAGTGCTGCAAAACGAAAAAATTCATTGGGTGAAAATGTTATTATTCAATCTATTGGTGCAAGTTCTGGTGTTATAGTTGCTGGAGCAATTTTTACTTTGCCTGCTCTGTATATCCTTCAAGCAAAATATCCTGAGATCACCGTAAATTTCATGCAAGTTTTTCTTAGTTCACTTTTAGGAGGAGTACTGGGAATTTTGTTCTTGATTCCTTTTAGAAAATATTTTGTTTCTGATATGCATGGAAAATATCCTTTCCCTGAAGCAACCGCCACTACTCAAGTTTTGGTTTCTGGAGAAAAAGGAGGCGATCAAGCAAAACCCTTGATTCGTGCTGGTATTATTGGTGGTTTGTACGATTTTCTTATTGCTACTTTTGGAAGTTGGGCTGAAGTTTTTACTTCACGCGTTTTGCCTTTTGGGACAATACTGGCTGATAAAATTAAACTTGTTTTCAAGGTAAATGTTGGTGCGGCGGTTCTTGGCTTAGGTTATATTGTTGGTTTAAAATATGCAGCGATTATTTGTGCAGGTTCAGCTTTGGTATGGTTTGTCATTGTTCCAATTTTACCTTTATTTAATGATAGTTTTTTACATACACTAAACCCTGTTTTTACTGGAAATTTAATTCATGTTCCTCCTGAAATTATTTTTCGTGATTTTGCTCGTCACATTGGGATTGGCGGAATTGCAATGGCGGGCATCATCGGCGTTATCAATTCATGGAGTATCATTAAAAATGCGATTCGGTTAGCTTCAAAAGAATTTAAGAAAAATAAGCCTGTTGAAATAACTGTAAAACGCACGCAACGGGATATTCCGATGAAAATTATTATTGTTGGAGTTGTTGTAACTTTACTGTTGACCTTTGCTTATTTCTATTTGGGAGTAGTAGGTAATTTATTACAGGCAATAGTTGGCATTTTGGTTATTGGCATTATTGCCTTTTTGTTTACTACAGTAGCAGCAAATGCTATAGCCATTGTAGGAACAAATCCGGTATCAGGAATGACGCTCATGACATTAATTTTATCGTCTGTTATTCTTGTTGCAGTAGGTTTGAAAGGAACAACTGGAATGGTGGCTTCTCTCATTATGGGAGGTGTAGTTTGTACAGCATTATCTATGGCAGGCGGATTTATTACTGATTTAAAAATTGGTTATTGGATTGGCACAACACCCTCTAAACAAGAAACGTGGAAATTTCTGGGCACGTTAGTTTCTGCGGCAACAGTTGGCATTGTGATTATGATTTTAAATAAAACTTATGGTTTTACAGGTGAAAAAGCTTTGGTAGCTCCGCAAGCTAATGCAATGGCTGCTGTCATTGAACCATTGATGTCTGGTGGAGGAGCACCCTGGTTATTATATGCTTTTGGAGCACTCATTGCTCTTGCCTTGAATTTTTTGAAAGTTCCAGCACTGGCTTTTGCATTGGGGATGTTTATTCCTTTTGAATTGAACATACCGTTATTAATCGGCGGCGGAATCAGTTGGTTGGTTTCTTCCAGAAGCAAGGATAAAACTGTTAATCAACTTCGATATGAAAAAGGTACTTTACTGGCTTCAGGATTTATTGCTGGTGGTGCTTTAATGGGGGTAGTAAGTGCAGCTTTACGCTTTGGTGGTTTGGATTTTATCAATAATAAATGGGCAGAAAGTGCTGCAGCAGAATGGCTGGCGTTAATAATGTATGCCGGGTTGATTGGTTATTTCATTTGGGATGTCATGCGAATTTCACCAAAAGATAAACAAAAAAATCAATAGTTTTGTTATTACGTTTAAAGTTTAAAATTTTATTTTTGAATAATAATAGGAAATTAAAAGTATATGTTTGAATCATTAACAGAAAGATTAGAACGTTCGTTTAAAATTTTAAAAGGCGAAGGAAGAATTACTGAAATCAACGTTGCTGAAACGCTCAAAGATGTAAGGCGAGCTTTACTGGATGCTGATGTCAATTATAAAATTGCCAAATCATTTACAGATACCGTCAAAGAAAAAGCTCTGGGACAAGATGTGCTAAAATCATTGAAACCGAGTCAGTTAATGATAAAGATTGTCCACGATGAGCTTGCAGAATTAATGGGTGGAACGAGTATAGATATTAATTTGAAAGGTTCGCCTGCTATTGTTTTAATGGCAGGGTTACAAGGTTCAGGAAAAACAACGTTCGCTGCTAAATTAGCCAATTTTTTAAAAACAAAACGAGGAAAAAATCCTTTATTGGTAGCTTGCGATGTGTATCGTCCTGCTGCTATTGAACAGTTGAAAGTGCTGGGAGAACAAATACAAGTGCCAGTTTATGCTGAATTAGAGAATAACAATCCTGTGACGATTGCCTCATCAGCTGTAAAATATGCAAAATTACATGGTTACGATGTTTTGATTATAGATACTGCTGGGCGTTTAGCTATTGATGAAATGATGATGACTGAAATTTCTGCCATTAAGCAAGCTATTCAACCGCAAGAAATTTTGTTTGTGGTTGATTCTATGACAGGTCAAGATGCTGTTAACACCGCCAAAGAATTTAATGATCGACTTGATTTTGATGGCGTAGTGCTGACCAAACTTGATGGTGACACACGCGGGGGAGCAGCTCTTTCCATACGTTCCGTTGTTAATAAGCCTATTAAATTTGTTGGTACCGGTGAAAAAATGGATGCGCTGGATGTTTTTCATCCTGAACGAATGGCTGACAGAATTTTAGGAATGGGCGATATTGTTTCGTTGGTTGAAAAAGCTCAAGAGCAATACGATGAAGAAGAAGCGCGAAGATTGCAAAAGAAAATTGCAAAAAATCAATTTGATTTTAATGATTTTTTGTCGCAAATTCATCAAATTAAAAAAATGGGCAATTTTAAAGATCTGGCTTCTATGATTCCTGGTGTTGGGAAAGCATTAAAAGATGTAGATATTGATGAAAATGCTTTCAAGTCCATTGAAGCTATCATCCAATCCATGACCTTAGAAGAACGTGAAAATCCATCTTTGTTGAATGGTAGCCGCAAACAAAGAATTGCCAAAGGAAGTGGTACAACAATAGTAGAAGTGAATAGACTCATTAAACAGTTTGAACAAATTAGCAAAATGATGCGAATGGCAACAGTAGGTTCTGCAAAAATGAAAATGAAAAAGAAGAAATAAAGGAACGTTAAGGTTCCTTTTTATTAGAAATGTTGTCGGGAAAAAAGAAAATATAGTTTTTTATAAAACTTGGTATGCTATAAATCATATTTTTAGCAGTGCAAAAACTTTTATAATATCTTTTCAAAATTATAGAAGAGAAATCCTTTTTAGTAGCGGGAACGAGAGTTGAACTCGTGACCTCCGGGTTATGAATCCGACGCTCTAACCTACTGAGCTATCCCGCCTTCTGTTTTTGCAATGCAAAGATAAGCTTTTTGAAAAAATTAGACAAAACTTTGATTTGAATAAGATGAGATTATTTGTAAAAAACCAGGTAATAAAAATGAAATTTTAAAAGATTTATTTCCTTTTGGGGGGAATTTTAGAAATGAACCTTTTTGAAAATAGTAAATAAAGATAAAGCATTTTATTTTATTCATAATTGCTAATTGATGATGGAATTAATCCCATTTCTTTACCGATTTTCATCATATATTCTCGAGCTGCTTCATATT
>DAOOVG010000012.1:0-34123 GCA_035369865.1 Paludibacteraceae bacterium
ATTAAGTTACCACATAATTTGTAAGCAAGAAATTTTTTTAGGGAGATCATGTAAGTAAATAATATCCAACTTATTATAAATAAATTACAATTTTTTATAAAGGGAAATCCGTTCTAACAGAGCCGGATAGGGATGAATTCAGCAATGTTTGTTTTGTTTTGGAATAGAAAATCGGACTTTTGTCAAGTGATCAGAATTTATATAAAGTAAACACGGTTTCTGCCAAACCAAGGTTTACATTTCTATTTGGAATGTTCGGAATAATATCGGCACCATTCTTTCAAGCCACATTGTTCACATTTAGGTTTGCGAGCCACACAAACATAACGTCCATGTAAAATAAACCAATGATGGGCTTTTGGAAGAAGTTCGGGAGGAATATGCTTTACCAATTCCTGCTCAGTTTGCAAAGGATTTTTTGAATTTGTTGTCAACCCAAGACGTTCAGCGACTCTAAATACATGGGTATCTACTGGCATCACAGGTTTATTGTAAATCACAGCAGCAATAATGTTAGCCGTTTTCCGTCCGACACCTGGTAAAGTTTGCAACTGTTCCACATCATCGGGGACTTTTCCTCCAAAATCTGAAACTAATTTTTGAGCCATTGCCACCAGGTTTTGTGCTTTGCTGTTGGGAAAAGAAACACTTTGAATATATTTTAAAACATCTTCAGGAGAAGCTTTTGCCATGGCTTCGGGTGTAGGGTAAGCAGCAAATAGTTGAGGAGTAACCATGTTAACTCGTTTATCTGTACATTGGGCAGAAAGAATTACAGCAACCAACAATTCAAAAGGATTGTTGTAATGTAATTCTGTTTGAGGATTGGGCATGTTTTCAGAAAACCATTTTAAAATATGCTGATAACGTTCTTCTGTGGTCATTTTTATTTGAAGTTTTGAGAAAAATAAGAATTATTCAAATATTACTTGTTGTTTTGAAAGTGTCAAAAAAAGATCATTCTTTTGCGAAATATTTTCAACCTTGCAAATTTAAACCAAAAAATGGTTTTTCATCTCTCTTTTTGTTATTTTTGCAAAAGAAATGAATAAATTTAGAAAAGAAAAAGAATGTTATTATTTTTTGAATAAATCCTTGAAGTTTAATTTATTATTAAATGGCACCTAAAAAACCGATAAAAAATAGCAGCAAATCCACTTCAAAAACTCATTCTTCTTCTCCAAAAAAAGAGAATAAAATAAGTTTATGGAAAAAAATAAATTATTTTATCAATGATGAACGAACTCATTTTATTTTGGGGCTACTTCTTTTGTTGATCATGCTTTACTTTTTATTGGCTTTTGTTTCTTACTTTTTTACCGGATATGCTGATCAAAGTAAAATTGACCTTTCGTGGAGCGAATTGCATCAAATGCGGAATTCTATTCAAAACTGGACTTCTGTACTCGGGGCAATTGCGGCTGAAACTTTTATTAATCGTTGGTTTGGTGTTTCTTCCTTTTTTATCCTTTTTTTTGGAATAGCGGTAGCCCTCCGTTTAATGAAGGCAGTTAAACTATCTCTGTGGAAAACTTTTTTTCATTGTGCTTTTTGGTTGATCTGGCTATCGGTTACTTTAGGGTTTGTTTTTTCACCTTTTTATAACGATGCACTTTTTTTCTCATTGGGTGGTCAGCATGGCGATTATGCCAGTCAATGGTTGACTTCCTATATTGGAGTACCAGGAACATTAATGGTAATCATTGGGACTTTGCTAATATATTGTATAATTTCGTTCAATAGTGCTCTTCCTTTTCTGAAACGAATTTTTTCGAAAAAACAGAAAAAACAGCTTTCTCCTGACCAAAATATAAATGTTGCTATTGGCACAGAAATAGTTCCTGAAGAGTGGTTGTCAAAAGAAGTAGATGAAAGTAATGAGTATTTTAGCGGACAAGAGATAAGTGACGTTCCATTCGAAATATATCCAATTGAAACAACTGACGAGAACAAGCCTCTCCTTGAAGAAGAAAATCGAGTTAGGGAAGAAGAAAATGCTGATCCCAATTATAATTTTGAAAAATTAGGTAAATATGATCCTACACTGGAATTAGCTCACTATTGCTTTCCTACACACGATTTGCTTAAAGTTTACGGTACCGATAACAATGCACCTATCGATATGGATGAACAAATTGCCAATAAAGAAAAAATTATCAGTACCTTACAAAATTTTGACATTGAGATAGAATCCATAAAGGCAACTGTTGGTCCTACCATTACACTTTACGAAATTGTACCCAAAGCAGGAGTCCGTATTTCAAAAATTCGTAACCTCGAATCGGATATTATGTTGAGCCTTGCTGCAATTGGTATTAGAATTATTGCTCCTATTCCAGGGAAAGGTACTATCGGTATAGAAGTTCCCAATAATGATCCTCAAATTGTATCCATGCATTCTGTTATTGCTTCAAAAAAATTTCAAGAATCAAAATATGAATTACCTATTGCTTTTGGGCGAACCATTACCAATGAAATCTTTATGTTTGATCTGGTAAAAATGCCCCATTTGCTGGTAGCTGGTGCAACGGGACAAGGAAAATCAGTAGGTTTAAATGCCATCATTACTTCATTGCTTTATAAAAAACATCCTGCTGAATTGAAATTGGTTTTGATTGATCCCAAAAAAGTAGAATTCAATATATACAGCGGAATTGCAAAACATTTTCTTGCCAAACTTCCCGATGACAGCGATGCCATTGTCACTGATACAAGTAAAGTGGTAGAAACACTTCAATCACTTTGTACTGAAATGGATAATCGTTATGATTTACTTAAAAAAGCCCATGTCAGAAACATTAAAGAATATAACGAAAAATTTATAATGCGTAATTTGAATCCTGAAAAAGGACATAAATTTTTACCTTATATTGTAGTGATTATTGATGAGTTTGGTGATCTGATCATGACTGCTGGCAAAGAAGTAGAGATGCCAATTGCTCGAATTGCCCAACTTGCCAGAGCTGTAGGCATTCACATGGTAATTGCCACGCAACGACCTTCTGTAAATATTATTACGGGTGTTATCAAGGCAAATTTTCCGGCACGAGTTGCATTTCGTGTTTCGTCTATGATGGATTCACGCACCATCCTTGACATGCCAGGAGCGAATCAACTGGTAGGTCGTGGTGATATGCTTTTTTCGCAAGGAAACGATCTGATTCGTATCCAATGTGCTTTTGTTGATACTCCTGAAGTTGAAAATATTGTTAATTATATCAGCAAACAGCAAAGTTATCCTACTGCTTATTATTTGCCAGAATACATAAAGATAGAAGGAGAAGTTTCTATGGGCTCCATTGATATGAGCAAACGAGATCCTTTGTTTGAAGAAGCTGCTCGCTTAATTGTTGCTAATCAACAAGGTTCTACTTCGCTGATTCAACGGAAATTTTCAATTGGATATAATCGAGCAGGGCGTATTATTGATCAATTGGAAGTGGCTGGAATCATTGGTCCTTACGAAGGGAGTAAAGCCCGTCAAGTCTTAGTAGCCGATGAATATCAATTGGAACAAGTTTTGAAGCACCTTTAATAATTTCTTTTCAGCTTCTCTTTTTCAAGTTATAAATTTTTAAAATCTCTGGAAATGAAACAATTATTTTTTTCACTTACTGCATTGATAATTTCAATTAATAGTCTTTTTGCTCAAAAAAGTGCTGATGCTGAGAAAATTATAAACGATTTATTTTATCTTTTTACAAATAATACCATTTCTTCAAATTTTAAACTTACTATTAGTGAAAAAAATAATATAAATTCTCAAACATATAACGGGTCCTTCTTTTTAAAAGGTAACAAATTCATGATTGATATGAGTGAAATGAAGGTGTGGTATAATGGAGAAACGCAATGGACTTATTCTCAACGAAATAATGAAGTTACAATTACAGAGCCTACCGCTGAAGAATTGATAAATACCAATCCAATTACTTTTTTATCGGCTTATAAAAACAAATTTTCAGCTCAGTTTTGTAAAAAATCCTATTCCGAATTATATTGCATAGAAATGTTTCCCAAAGCAAAAAATGAGTCCATTCTCAAAGTAGAATTAAAAATCAATAAAGCCACAGGCGATCCAATTTCTTTAGAAATAAACGAAAAAAACGGTTCAACTTCTCTATTGACATTAATTAATTTCAAAAAAGACATCAAAATCAATGATGATTTTTTTGTTTTTCAGTTTTCAAAATATAATGATGTTTATATTAACGATTTGAGATAAATCTTCAAAATAAATTAAAGCTCATCTTTAAGAAATATTTTAAAAAATTTACTGATAAAAATGTCTGAAAAAGTACGTTGTTTGATCATAGGTTCAGGACCAGCCGGATGTACCGCAGCTATTTATACTGCACGAGCCAATCTCTCTCCAGTATTATACCAGGGATTAGAGCCGGGCGGACAGTTAACCCTTACTAACGAAATAGAAAATTTTCCCGGTTTCCCTGAAGGAATCAGTGGAGCAGAGCTTATGGATAAGATGCAAAAACAGGCAGAAAAATTTGGTGCTATTGTAAGATTTGGATTAGTAACTGCTGTCGATTTTTCTTCAAGACCTTATAAAGTTATTGTTGATAATGAAAAAGCCATTGAAGCTGAAACTATTATTATAGCCACTGGAGCAAAAGCCAAATATCTTGGTTTACCTGATGAGCAAAAGTTTGCAGGAGCTGGAGTTTCTGCATGTGCCACTTGCGATGGATTTTTTTATCGAAATAAAAAAGTTGCTGTGGTTGGCGGAGGCGACAGTGCTTGTGAAGAAGCTCTTTATCTGGCCAATATTGCCAGCAAGGTTTATATGATTGTTCGGAAGCCTTATTTGCGAGCTTCCAAAATTTTGCAAGAAAGAGTGAAAAATCATCCAAAAATTGAAATACTTTTCGAACACGAAACGGTTGGATTAACAGGAGAAAAAGTGGTTCAAGGTGCAAATTTAGTAAAACGTCGCGGGCAACCTGACGAAGAACAAGTTCATATTGAAATTGATGGTTTTTTTCTTGCTATTGGTCATCAACCCAATTCAAAAATTTTCAAGCCTTGGCTGGAAACAGACGAAACTGGTTACCTTAAAACCATTGCGGGAACACCATGCACAAAACTCCCTGGAATTTTTGCTGCAGGCGATGTAGCCGATCCTCACTACCGACAAGCGGTAACCGCAGCAGGAAGTGGCTGTCAAGCAGCCATTGAAGCTGAACGATTCCTGAGTAATCAAGTGTAAAATCTGTAAGAATTTTTTTTGATTTTTCATTGATTACTCACGATTATATGATGTGGTATTTTAATTTTTTATTTTTGAAAATTATCTGGTGTTATTTGATGCTCAGGACGAAGCAAGTCCATAACTGTTTTTACAGGATTAAAAGTTTCCAATGGTACTTCAACAAAAATTGTATTCCAGTCACTCATCGCTCCATTCCATAATCCTGGAAGTTCCAGTGCCTTTAATTTTTTCCCATTTTTTGTTTTAATAGAAATAAACCCTGCCTTTTTATCTACATAGTTTAATAGATTAAATTTTTCTCCCTTATAGTTTTTTACAGCACATACCAGATCCACTGGATTAAAATGGGTAGAACGTTCCATTTTTTCTTTATCAGCAGGATTTTGTATATTAATTTGTGTGCTTTCTAAAATTTGAAGAGAAATGGTGCCATCCGCATTGACGGTAAAAAAAGGTCCGCCTCCTGGCTCTCCTACATTTTTTACCATGCCACAAACTCGTAAAGGTCGGTTTAGTTTGGTAATTAAATAATTTTTAAGAGAACAAATATCGAATGCAGAAATATTAGGATGATAAATATTTAAGGTCTTTTCAGTAAATTGTAAAATTTCATTTAATTTTATTTCTGAAATGTTTTTATTTTCGAGCTCGTTTAAATATTGGAAACATTGATGTTGAATATTGGTCAGAAGTCCAGCCAGAATTTTTTTGTAAGTTACAGTTGGTCTTTTCAAATTATCAGGTACTACATTGTCAATGTTTTTTATAAAAATAATATCACTATCAAGATCATTCAAATTTTCAATCAAAGCTCCATGTCCACCAGGTCTGAAAACAAGTTTCCCATTTTCACGAATCGGTTGATTGTTCATGTCCACAGCAATGGTATCGGTGCTGGGTTTTTGTTCGGAAAAACTTATAGAATAACGAACATTAAATTTTTTCTCATATTTTTCTTTTACTTCACTAATATGTTGTTCGAATAAGGCTTTGTGTTGAGGAGAAACAGTAAAGTGAATATTTACTTCTTTTTGAGCATTAACTGTGTAAAGTGCACCTTCTACTAAATGTTCTTGAACTGGAGTTCTTTTTTCGTCAGGATAAGTATGAAATAACAACAACCCTTTTGGTAAAGAGCCATAATTTAATCCCTTTTCATTCAATAAATATTTAATAATGATTTTGTATCTTTTTTCATGTATTAGCGTTTGAATATTTTTACCTGTGTTTTTTACACAAGCTTCATTTAATAGTTCATAGAAAGCAAATTTATCAATTTCAGAAAAGAATTGACGAATAACTCCATTTGAAGGAATTTCTTCTTTACTTTCCAAAAATTCATACAAATCCTTGAACATTCTGCTGGCAGCACCCGATGCAGGAACAAATTTCATTATTTCTATTTTGCTCTGTTGCAAATATTTATCCCACAATGTTATTAAATTTTTCTTCTCGTTTTCTTGGATTTTCAAAATTCCGTCACTTACTGTTGCGGGTCGTACAATTTCTAAGAAAGGAAAACCCGTTTCAAAAAAGCGGAGCTGTTCTTCAATTTGGGATATGGTTAATCCTTTTTCTCGTAAAGTAATTTCATCAAAAGGTGACAAGTGAATCATACGCTATTTTTTGGAATGTTATATTACAAAATAAGATATTCTTATATTCTTTAACAAAGTATTATTCGCCTAATTGAATTTCTAATTGTTCGATTTCCTTTTTTCTTTTGATCAATTCATTTCGATAATTTGAAATTCTGGTAATAGTTTCCTTATCTACTGTCGTTACATTTAAAAATGATTTTAGCGAAAGGGTAGCATATTCAATAGCTTTATCCAAATCGCCAAGAATTTCATAAGCTATAGCTATATTGTTGGCTGCTTGGGCTTGTAATTTTGTGTTTTTGGTTGTTTGAATCGCTTTATCCCATAATTGAATGGCATCTTCCCAATTCTTATAATAAACAGAATCCATAGCCTGACGCATCAATTTGTTTCGGGGATTGAAAAAATAACGATCTACTTTTTCCCAGTAAGGTACGAAACGTTTTACACAATTTCTTCCTGCATATAAAGCTGCATCAATTTGAGCATCAATTTTATTTGGAAGTTGAGCTAAAGCAGCCTGACGTGAATAATTTTCTGATTCCCAATACATCGAATCTTTAAATTGTAAGATTGTAAAATCTGTCTTATCAGGATAATGAATACTCCAGTAGGTTTCTATAAAAACTTCAAAAGTGGAAAGAAAAGAATTCTCATCTTCTACAAAATATTCTGTTAAAATATCTGTTTCTTTCAGTTTGTTTAAAGCAAGAATTGCATCACTTTTATAATTGGAACAAAGTTGGGTTACTACTTCTGGTGTCAAATAATAAATAGACGTATCATTTTGGGTTTTATTAAGGGAATTTAATTCCAGCAAAACATTCTGAAAAAAACCTCGATTTATCAATTCTTCTGTGAGAGCACTTAAACAATAAATTGAAAGGCTATCTTTGGTAAATGATTTTTTTGATGGTTGAATAGAATCTTGGGGGGTATTATTTACAATTAATAAATTGTTTATTTCTGGTGGAAAAGCTACCTGAGCAGGTCGTAATACGTCCAGCGTAGTAAATAATAAGCTGGAACACGAGCTTAGCAAGATATTTATGAAAATAATAATCAGCACGTAACTATACTTTTTCATTTTTATTAAAGTTAAGTTAGTTTATTTCAATTTCTAATCCATCATAAGCAAGATGAATATGGGATGGCAAATGAGCTTCCACATCAGCATATTTTCCCATGTCGTGGCTGATATGAGTAAAATAAGTTTCTTTTGCGTTGATTTTTTCAGACAGCTCAATGGCTTCTTGCAACGACAAATGAGATATATGAGGAAACTGCCTAAGAGCATTGATCACGAGCAAATCTAAATATTGAAGCTGTTCAATTGCTTTATTGTCTAAAGTTTTTACATCTGTAAGATAAGCAATGTTACCTATCCGAAATCCTAAAATAGGCAATTTAGCATGCATAACTCTCACCGCCTGAATTTCAACCTGATCAATATAAAACTTTGATTTTTCTGTGATTTCATGCAATTGCAACATCGGAACCCCCGGATAAAGATTATCACCAAAACAATAAGGCATGTTTTTTTGAATAATATTTAAAACTCTTTTTTCAGCATACAAATGAGATTCTCCCAGTGGACGTAAATCATCAATTCCCCCGATATGGTCGTAATGTTCGTGTGTGAGCAATATCCCGCTTAGTTTGCTAATTTGATAAGTTAATAATTGTTCTCTTAAATCCGGTCCCGCATCAATTAAAATATTGGTTTTCTGCACATTTACAAGTAGCGAAGCTCTTAATCTTTTGTCTTTTCTGTCGCTGGATTGACATGTTTTACATTGGCATCCAATTTGGGGGATTCCCGTTGAAGTTCCCGTTCCCAAAAATAGTAATTTCATATGCTTGTTATCTGTTCTTTCCTCTGCCAAATTTAATGATTTAAAAGTGAATATTTTAATAATTTTTTCGGCAAAATTTCTTACATGGGAAAATATTTTATTTTATTCATTGATTTTCATTCTAATACGCCATTCGTTTGGGTACAAATTATTGTAACGATTACCCAGATTTTTTATCCAGCCCAAAGGTTGCCCGCTATAAGTAAGCAAAACAAAACCTTTTTTAGAAAAATCAATTGTTAAAGATTCTTTTTTTAAAAATTGAATAGCGGTTTGGTAATTCACCTCAACTTTTTCTATTGTATTCAAATCTAATTCTTTAGACAAAGCCAATTGAGCAGAAGGAATAAAATCCTTGTTTTTAATTTCACCAAGCTTTATGCCAGACAGAACACAAGAAAAAGTTTGTTGAATCAGTTGAATCTCTTTCTGTCTGTTTCTTGGATAAGCTTTTAATTGTTGATTATTTAGCTCAAAAATCCAGTTTTCAGGACGTTTTAAAGAAATTGAGGGTAAACTTGTTGGTTGCTTTTTTGCAGTTTCTTTCTTTTTAAATGAATAATTCCTTATGGGCGTTTTTGCAGTTTTTCTCAAAATAGAAAGGAAAAATCCTTCGCCACGTGTTTTATGAGGATAAAAACGATAACCACCATCACTCACTGTTATATTTTTCCAGCGAGAGACATCAATATCTAATAATTCAGCTCCTAATTCCTTGCAAATCCAGAAAACATTTTCTTCATTTTCTTCTCGATTATAAGTACAAGTGCTATATACCAAAATACCTCCAGTTTTTAATGCATCCCATACATCCTGAACAATTTTTCTTTGCCTGGCAGCACATTTTTGAACATTATCAACTGACCATTCCTGAATAGCAGCAGGATTTTTTCGAAACAAGCCTTCGCCAGAGCAAGGAGCATCTACTATTACAGCATCAAAAAAACCTGAAAGTTTGCTGAAATCAGCAGGTTCATTGTTGGTTACAATTACATTGGCATTTCCCCATTTGATAACATTTTCAGCAAGAATTTTTACTCTGGAACGAATAATTTCATTACTAACAATCAACGTATCGTTATCGAAAGATTGAGAAAGTAAAGTAGTTTTTCCACCGGGCGCAGCACAAATATCCAAAATATTTTTAGCATCAGGAAATTGTTGATTAATAGCTTGCTGCAAAAACATGGAACTGGCTTCTTGCACATAATAAACGCCCGCATGAAAAAAAGGGTCACTTGTAAATGAAGGTCGTTCAGGCAAATAATAACCACTTTCGCACCATTCCACTTTTTGAGAAGAAGGGACATAATTCATTTTATCATTTACACGAATGCTGGTGGGTGCCGTTTCATTGAGCGCTTTTATGAATGCTGGATATTCTTGACCCAAAAGTAATCTGGTCCTTTCTTCAAAAGCAGTTGGAAGTTGCATAAAAAATTATTCTGAAATTTGAATGCGACACAAAATTAGTAGATTTGCTGGAATAGAAATACAGAAAAATAAAAAGATTGTTATACTTTAACCGTCAAACTATATTGACATAAAGGAATTGGGAGATTTTTTTCTTTTTACATAAAGTTTAAAAATTGATTGCACAAATGGTTATCCTTTTTTAATTAAGATTAATAAATGTCATATTTCGAATAGTTTTATTCCTTCCAAAAAAAGTTTGTGTATTTGCAAATTAGAATCCATATAATAGTAAAGAATCATTTAAATAACAATGATTTGGTAAAAGGAAAAGCTATTTTATCCTTCAAGAAAAAGAAAAATGAATGGGGTTGGAAAGCTGTCGAAATACAGAAATAAAATTTAAAAGCTACATTATATTTAAATTTACGACTAAATTTCTTAACTTCTTGTAAATTTTTTACGAAATTCTTCTAACCAACAGTTGATTAATAAGTTATATTCAGCATTTATTTATTCAACCTTTCCAGCAAAAGATTGACAGCTTGATCAATATCATTTGTTTCTTGCAAAGCTTTAATAAAAGCACTACCGATAATGACACCCGAAGAATACTGACAAGCAGTTTCACGCGTTGCTTTATTGGAAATGCCAAAGCCAATGAGTCGGGGATTTTTCAAATGCATTGAATTAATCCGATTGAAATAATCAATATGGTCATCGAATGAATTCCGTGTGCCTGTCACACCTGGTGAAGAAACCATGTAGATAAAACCATTGGTGTGTTCATCAATCTGACGAATGCGTTTTTCGGAAGTTTCAGGTGTTATCAAGAAAACAAATTCCAATCCATATTTTTGAGCAATATCCTTATATTCAGCTAAATAATCATCCATTGGAAGATCCGGAATAATCATGCCATCCACTCCAACTTTTTGACATTCCTGACAGAAATTTTCAAAACCAAATTGCATAATGGGATTCAAATAACCCATCATAATCAATGGAATATAAATTTGGGAGCGAACATCTGTAAGTTGTTCAAAAAGTTTCCGTAATGACATCCCATTTCGCAAAGCAATTTGGCTGCTATTTTGAATAACAGGTCCATCAGCTAATGGATCGGAAAATGGAATACCAATTTCTACTAAATCAATTCCTTTTCTTTGCAAACTTTCTAAAACAGGTACTGTATCATTTAAATTAGGGAAACCTGTTGTAAAATAAACCGAAAGAATATTTTCTTTTTTTTGCTGAAATAATTGCTGAATTCTATTCATTTTAACTAACAATTAATTTTAATTATAACGATAAAGTTGAAAAAACTGCTTGAGCAATTCGACATTTTTTTTGCCTGGTGCTATTTCAAATTTACTATTCAAATCTACACCAATAAACTTGGGATGTTCAATTTTTTTCAAATCATCTACATCTTCCAGTGAAATGCCACCGCTAAGAAAAAATGGAATATTGCCCTTATAATCATTCAGTAACGACCAGTCGAATTTTATCCCTGCACCGCCATAAATGGGAACTTTGGTATCAAAAAGGAAATAATCGCAAACACTTTCGTAAGGTTTTGTCACAATAAAGTTGTACGAACTTTCCACAGGAAAAGCTTTAATCACCAATAAACCAGCTTCTTTTAATTTTTCACACTTATCTTCCAGTTCGCTGCCATGCAATTGAACGCCATCCAGATGATACTTATAAGCTGTTGACAAAATATTATCCAGCTTTTCATTGACAAAAACACCCATTTTTTTTATCGACGAAGGTAAACTATTTAACACAGAAATATCCAGATGCCTCACATATCGTGGAGATTTCTTATAAAAAACAAATCCCATAAAATCAGGCTGTAAAGCAGCTACTTCACGAATGTTTTCTGAAAACTTCATTCCACAAACTTTGATTAATTTGAAATTCGCTATTTGCTTTACTTCATTGATTTCTTTTTGATTTTTTTCGTTATCTTTCATTTCAAAAAAATTCCAATTTTAATTTTTATCTAATTAGTTGATTGATAAACTGTCGTAAAGCATCTGCTGGATCTTTTTCTTTAATAAAATGCTCACCTATCAAAAAACCTTGATAACCAGCCTGCTTTAAAATTTTGATAGTTTGAATTTTGCTGATACCACTTTCACTAATTTTTGTAAAAGTAGAAGGAATCAAGTTTGCCAGTTCAAGAGATGTATCAATATTTACTTCAAAAGTATCCAAATTTCGATTATTTACACCGACAATATCTACGTATTCATTCAAATAATTCAATTCTTCTTTGTTGTGCACTTCCAACAAAACTTCAAGACCAAGTTGATGAGCCAATCTTGCAAAGTTTTTTACTTCTGGAACAGTCAAAGCCGCCGCAATCAACAGAACAACGTCTGCACCAATGGCTTTGGCTTCATAAATTTGAAATTCATCCACAACAAAATCTTTCTTTAAAATAGGACAGGAAATTTTATCACGAACTGCTATTATATCCTCAACACTTCCACCAAAAAAATCAGCATCAGTCAAAATGGAAATTCCCACTGCACCAGCTTGTTGATACCCTGTTGTAACTTCCAATAAATTAGCCTCTTGATTCAACCAACCTTTAGAAGGAGATTTTCGCTTGAATTCAGCAATAATCCCTATTGGCAAAGAAAGTAAATTTTGCTTTAAAGAAAAACATTTTCTAGAAAAGAAAGGAAAATCTTCCCAATTTTTTTTGTTAAAAAATTGCTTTTTTAACGCAACTTCTTTTCTCTTATTTCTTAAAATATTTTCAAGAAAATCTGTTTTTTGAATAGTTGAGTTTTTTTCTTCCATTTTCCAAAACTAAAGATGATAGATTTCTTCAAACCTCATAAAGGCTTCTTTGGCTTTTCCACTGGCAAGTGATTCGATAGCTTCTGCTTTACATTCTTCAATAGTCTTTTCAGGACAAAGCGTTTTAATGGCAAAAGCTGAATTAATAATCACCACATTGCGTTGTCCATCAGTAGATTGATTGTTAAGAACTTTCATAAATATTTTTGCAGCGTGTTCCACCGTTTCGCCACCCCACAATTCTCCCTGATTCACTTTTTCAAAACCCAGTTGCTCAGGCGTGTAAATAAATTCTCCGTCATTGTTAATGACCTTGCATTTGTCCGTTAAAGAGATTTCATCATAGCCATCAAAGGTATAAACAATGGAATATTGAATACCCAATTTTTGATAAAGATAATTGTACAAACGCATCATTTTCAAATTATATACACCCAAACATTGATATCGAGGGCGAATCGGACTAATTAATGGTCCTAGCACATTGAAAAAAGTTCTTACGCCGATATTTTTGCGAACGGGAGCAACATTTTTCATAGCAGGATTACACAACGGCGCATGTAAATAAGCAAAACCAGATTCTTCCAGTGAACGTCTGGCAATGTCAATATCCGTAGTAAATTTAGCACCGTAATATTCAATTACATTGGAAGCACCACTTACAGATGTTGCTCCATAATTGCCATGTTTTGCTACTTTATAACCTGCTCCCGCAAGGGTAAAGCAACTGCAAGTAGAAATATTAAAAGTATTTTTTCCGTCGCCGCCTGTGCCAACAATATCAATTGGATCAAATTCAGACAAATCCATTGGAATTGCCATTGTCATCAAAGCGTCTCGAAAACCAATCAATTCGTCTAGCTCAATGCTTCGCATCAAATAGACGGAAAGAAAAGCAGCCATTTGCGATTCATTGTATTTTCCTGCTCCGATATTGCTCATTACTTCGGCAGCTTCTTCTCGGGTCAACGATTGATGATCAAATAATCTGTTCAGTATCTCTTTCATTTTAAAGTAATTTTTTAGAAATCAATAAAATTAATATGTTTTTTGTAACCAGTTTTTCAGAATTTTTTCTCCCAATGGTGTTAAAACGGATTCAGGATGAAATTGTAAACCTCGCACATCATAAGTTTTGTGTTTTATCGCCATAATCATTCCTTGATTATCCACAGCAGTTACTGTCAGACACGAAGGCAATGTTTCTTTTTCTACTATCCATGAATGATATCTTCCTGCTTCTATTTTTTGAGGTAAATCTTTGAACAAATAATCTTCTTCCACAATTTTAATAGTAGAACAAACGCCATGATACACTTCAGGAAGATTTAACAACGTTCCTCCAAAAGCCTGTGCTATTGCTTGTTCACCCAAACAAATGCCCAAAATACTTTTGCTGGGAGCATATTTTTTTACAACGTCTAATAAAATTCCGGATTCTACTGGTAAACCTGGACCTGGCGAAAGAAGAATTTTATCAAAACGATCAATATCTTCCAACTGAATGCGATCATTTCGATGCACTTCCACATCGTCGTATCCTAATTTTTTTATGGCATGCACCAGATTGTAGGTAAAAGAATCATAATTATCAAACACAAGTATTTTCATCTAACTTTCAATTTTTTTAAAATAATAAATCAGATTTTTTAAATCGAAACACTGGAAGCTACTTCAATAGCTTGTTTGAGTGCAGCCAATTTATTATTTACTTCCTGTAATTCGCTTCCTTCGTTCGATTTAGCAACAATGCCAGCACCTGCCTGATAATAAAGCGTATTGTTTTTACTGATAAAAGAACGAATAACAATTGCTTGATTAAAGCTTTCGTCAAAACCCAGATAGCCAATACAACCTCCATAAGGTCCTCTATCGTGTGGTTCAATTTCATCAATCAACTGCATGGCTTTAATTTTTGGAGCGCCAGAAAGTGTGCCAGCAGGAAAAGTATCCGCAAAAAGTTTAATGACATTTGTTTCAGGTCTTAATTTTCCACTTACATTCGATACCAGATGCAACACATGAGAATAATATTGTACTTCACGAAAAGCTTCTACTTTTACATCATCTGCATTTCGACTTAAATCATTACGCGCCAAATCCACCAACATTACATGCTCTTCATTTTCTTTATCATCGTTGCGAAGTTTTTCTGCCAATTCAAAATCCTTTTTATCATTACCCGTACGACGGAAAGTGCCTGCAATAGGTTTTATATATGCTTTTTTGGTTTTAGCATCGACCACCAAATGAGCTTCAGGTGAGGAACCAAAAATGCGGAAATCGCCCAGATCAAAATAAAATAAATAAGGAGAAGGATTAATAGAACGCAAAGCCCGATAAAGCATAAAATCGTCTCCTTGAAAAGACTGATGAAAACGACGTGAAAGCACTATTTGAAAAACATTTCCCTTAAAACATTCCTCTTTGCCTCGACGAACCATTTGCTTGTATTCTTCGTCAGAAATATCGCATTTTCTCTTGTCTGTCGCCTGAAATGGATAAGTTGCTACATTGTGGTTCACTAAAATTTCTTCTACCTTATTTAAAGAAGATTTCTCGCCTTCCAAAAGATTTTCAATAATAGTAAGTTCATTATTAAAATGATTGATAGCAATAATATATTTGAACAATAAATAATTTAAACCCGGCATACTTCCAGGAACTGTTTCGCGAGCAGATAACTTAACATCTTCAAAATACTGAACTGCTTCATAGGAAGTGTAACCAAACAACCCATTTACAACAGGGGGAATTTGTTGGTCGGAAGGAATGATTTCAAAAGATTTTAAAAAATTATCAAATCTTTCAGCAACGGTCATTTTATCTTTTACCTCCGTTTCAATAGTAGTATCATCAGGATATTTTTCCGTAATCAAAAAATGATTGACCGATATTCCTCCAATTGGACAAAATCCTATATAAGAATAACTATTTTCAACTCCATGATAATCAGAACTTTCAAGCAATGCTGAATGCGTATATAAATCTCTTACTTTGAGGTAAATTCCTACTGGTGTGTCCAGATCAGCCAGCAATTTTTTTGTGTTTACATATAGTTTCATAATCCTTAAAATTTTTAATATTTCAATTCAAATAGAAATTCAAATAAATTCTTTTTTATCTTTATTTATTGATTCATAATATTTTACATAAGCATCCATATCTTTGTCACCTCTACCGGAAACGGTAATTACTACTACGTCATCCGATTTGAAATTATCTTTTTCTTTTTTCAAAATAGCCAGCGCATGAGCTGATTCAATGGCGGGGATGATTCCTTCCATGCGAGTTAGTTCAAAAGCAGCTTCCATTGCTTCATCGTCGTTAATAGCATAAACTTTTGTCCTTCCAATTTTGGCAAAAAAAGCATGAGCAGGACCCACTCCCGGATAATCCAGACCAGCAGAAATAGAATAAGGTTCATCAATTTGGCCATCTTCATTTTGCAAAATCAACGTTTTTGCTCCATGAATGATGCCTATTTTTCCCAAATGAATGGTTGCTGCCGTTTTCCCAGTCTCAATTCCCAATCCGCCCGCTTCAGCTGAAATAATTTTCACCCGATTATCATCCAGATAATAATAATAAGTGCCCATTGCATTGCTTCCGCCACCAACGCAAGCCATTAAATAATCAGGATAATCACGTCCGATTTTTTCTTGCAGTTGCCATTTGATTTCTTCGCCGATCACCGATTGAAAATAGCCCACCATTTCAGGATAAGGATAAGGTCCAACTGTAGAACCAATAATATAATACGAATCAGGATGCGAGCACCAATAACGAATTGCTTCATTGGTTGCATCCTTTAATGTCATATTTCCGCTGATAACAGGTTCCACTTTAGCTCCAAGCATTTGCATTTTCTGAACATTCAAATACTGACGTTCAATATCAGTTTTACCCATAAAAACGGTACAATCCATTCCCATTAAAGCACAGGCAGTTGCAGCAGCCACACCGTGCTGACCAGCTCCCGTTTCTGCCAGCATATGCGTTTTCCCCATTCGTTTAGCGAGCAATACTTGCCCCAATGCATTATTAATTTTGTGAGCTCCGGTATGATTCAAGTCTTCCCGCTTTAAATAAATATTGACACCATAAGTTTCTGAAAGTCGCCGGGCAAAATACAGAGGTGTTGGTCTGCCAACATAATTTTTTAGCAAGTCGTAATATTCATTTTTAAATGTTTCGTCATTTTTGATGGCTAAGAAAGCATTTTTTAATTGCTCGACGGTGGCATACAAAATTTCAGGAATATAAGCTCCACCAAATTCGCCATAATAACCTTTCTTATTGGGTTGATAAAGGTTACCAGCAACTGTGTGATTTGAATTGTTTAAATTTTCTGACATATCTTTTTTATTTTTAGTTTTTATTTTTTCTGACTTTTATCAACGAAAAAAGGCTTGTCGTGAGTTCCGACAAGCCTTTTCATAAATATTTATTAATTTCAACTATCAACCATAGGTGTCCCTTCTCACGATTTAAATTTTCGTAAGCGCCACCACCAGAAATTATTGATTGTTGAATTTGATTTCATTTCCACTTTTTTGTTTATCGCTGCAAAGTTGAAAAATTATTTTGAATTGTGCAAAAAAAAAATTGGATTAATTTTGTGTTCTTTTTTGCAGTTGTTTTTGAATTTTCTTAATAGCTGTTTCAATAGGTTGTTCTGGTTCAATTACATTATATTCGCCCCAAAAAGCAGGATCTGAAAAACCTAAAGCTTCATCGGTAAGAATCACGGTGTGCTTAATTTTATCTTTAATTTTTTTCTCTTCTGTAAAGGGTTCCCAATCAGTAATAGCCATTTCTATAATGGAATAATAATTTGAATTAAATAGTCTTTTTTTCCAATCAATTTTAAAATTCAATTCAATCCGGCTATAATTATAATACCATTTTTCTCCTCTTTTAATATAATCAATTCGATACGAAGCTTTGGTAGCAAAGACTCTGGCATTGAAAGGTTTTTTTCTAATAAACAAAGAAGCTGCTCGTTCTTTATCGTCAAGATTTAAATTAAAAATTGCACTTTGTAAAGCTAAAGTTTCGGCATCAATATATAATTTCCCATAATAAAGAGGCTCTTTTATGTAAGGTTGTTGTTTGAAATCAACGATATAAATCATTTGATGATCAATATACGTAACATGATCAAAAGTAAATTCATAATTGGTCATCATATCATCCATAAAAAGATATTCCGGATACTTCATTACATCCAGATACAAAGAATTATAAGGTCCTCCCATTAATTTAAAAACAAGAGTGTCTAATTTTTTGTAATCTGTACTTTTTCTACTTTTGTAAAATTGTGCCTCATCAGACAGATAGGAAGTATAAGGTTGTTTTAAAATATCCACAATAGCTTCAGCCAACGAAACATAACTACGGTTTTTTTTGATAGATTCACGGTAAAAAGCTGTCATGAAAATTTTCTGATTCGGATAGTTTACATTGCGTTTTTCAAAAACTGATTTAATTAATTCATTCGCATCTCTTGAAATAATATTAATTTCAGGCAATTCTATTACCAACGGTTCCAAAGCAATACGTATATTTTCTGTATTCAATTGGTAAAAAGGGATTTCAGCATTTTTATAGCCAATATAACTAATGATTAATTTTTTGTCTTTAAATTCTTCTGGAATTTTTATCAAAAATTCTCCTTCTGCATTTGAAACGGTGGAAATATTAGTTCCTTCCACACTGAGATGGGCAAAGGCCAAACCATCTCGATTACTACGGTCTACGATTTTCCCTTTATATTCAAGGTAATTCTGAGCTTGTTGTTGATAGTTTTGTTTTTTCTCTAATGCCCATCCAGGACAAAAGATACCAACTAAAAAAATGAAAACTAACAAGCCCTGAAGGAAAGGAATGTTAGAAGTTTTCATAGGGGTTATGATTAGAAAAATTTTATAAAAAATGAGTATAAATAAAACGAAAAATTCAACTTTTTAAGAAAATTCTTTTGTTTTTAAAAATAACAAATAATTGTCATAATTAGTTGGTTTTTTTTGAAAATATTTTTCGAGAAATGTACCTGATAGAAAATTGTTCTCAGAAATGGAAAAACATATAAGAAAAAGTTAAAATTTGCGAGTTGCGAGATATGAGGTACGAGGTTCGAGTAGAGACATCTCGTGAAATGTCTATCAAGTTTGGAGTTTTTTTTGTAGGGACGTTTCATAAAACGTCTCCTGTAAAGTTGTGTATTTTTTGTTTTAATTTCAATTTCGATTGAAATTTGGTATGAATAAAAATCAACAAATGAGTAGGTATTTTGTTTTTGTTAATGTATTGAATTAGAAGTCTCCTTGAAGAAGAAAGTGAAAAACATAAAATCTCATAAGATTTTCATTAATTTTGTACTTAATTTATTTTGATAAAATGACGAGCCCTTCTTTATTACCTCCTAAAAAAGTAGCTTTTTTCACATTGGGTTGCAAGTTGAATTTTGCTGAAACTTCTCACATTGGCAAACAATTGATAGAAGCTGGTTATCTCAAAGCTCGTTCAGGAGAAGAAGCAGATATTTGTATTGTGAATACTTGTACCGTTACCGATACTGCTGATCGAAAATGTCGTCAGGCAATTCATCGGCTTCACCGTGAATACCCACATGCTATTATGATTGTTACAGGTTGTTATGCTCAACTCAAACCACAAGAAATTGCTGCCATCGAAGGAGTAAATTTGGTTTTGGGGAGCAACGAGAAATTCAATATTTTGGAATATTTACAAACCTTTGAGAATCAAAATAATTCACAAATATTTCATTCAAAGCAGCAGGAGTTAAAAACTTTTCATCCTTCTTGTTCATACGAAGATCGCACACGTTATTTTCTTAAAATTCAAGATGGATGTGATTATTACTGTACTTATTGCACCATCCCTTTTGCTCGCGGTAGAAGCAGAAATGGAAGTATTTCAGAAATTACAACTCTTGCTGAAAAAGCTATTTCAGAAGGAGCTAAAGAGATTGTTCTGACGGGTGTAAATGTTGGAGATTTTGGCAAATCTACAAGTGAAAGTTTTTTTAATCTATTGAAAGCTTTGGACGAGCTACCTTATGAGATCCGATTTAGAATTTCTTCTATTGAACCTGACCTACTTTCAGATGAGATAATAAAGTGGATAGCTCAAAGTTGCCATTTTATGCCACATTTTCATATTCCGTTGCAATCGGGAAGTAATGAAATTCTTAGAATCATGAGAAGACGTTATAACTCTGAACTCTTTGCTTCGAAAATAGACACTATTAAAAAATGGATGCCTAATGCTTTTATTGGTGTGGATGTTATAGTAGGAGTACGTGGAGAGACAAAAAAATTGTTTGAAGAAACAAAAAATTTTATTTCATCGCTAAATATTTCACAGTTGCATGTGTTTACTTATTCAGAACGACAGAGTACAAAAATGCTGGAAATAAAAGAAATAGTTCCCTCATCGGAACGAAAAAGGCGAAGTGAAATACTTCATCAATTGTCTGATGAAAAAATCAAAATCTTTTATGAGCAACAAATAGGCAAACCTGCACAAGTATTATGGGAAAACCGACGGAAAGGTGAAAAAATGTTGGGTTTTACTCAAAATTATGTAAAAGTGGAAAAAAATTACGATAAAAAAAGCGTAAATACTATTCAAAATATAATTTTAGGAAGTTGGAACAGAGAACATACAGCTTTACAAGCAGTAGCATTTTAACATCAAGTAATTTTCAAAAATAAAAATAGTTTAAGAATAATTGATAATCAAGGGTTTTGAATTTATGAGTTACGAGGTTCAAGTAGAGATATTTCATAAAATGTCTATCAAGTTCGGAGTTTTTTGTAGAGGCGTTGCATGCAACGCCAGGGTAAAGAGGTACATAGAAAAATCTCAAAAACAAGCGAAAATAGTAAAGCATTTTTATTTTGTGTAAAGTAATTGAGAGAAACGAAATCATCAAAACAACTAAAAAAACAAACATTTTTTGAAGCAAAATAGCAAGTGAGATGGGCAAAACCACAAATACAATTACTTGATTGCATTGGAATCTTAAAAAAATGTTATAGACTAAAAAAACAAATTTTCCTTTCTGAAAAGTTATAATTTATATATAAAATATACCACTTTTGAAAGGAAAATCTGTTAAAATGTATTGTTGTGTGAAAGTGCTTTTGAACTATGGAGTTAGTAATAAGTTTTTCTTAAAGTATTACCAGATATACAATAGAATTTTATAGGCGAGCATACAAACAAAAAACCTGTCCTCAGGTTCTTTTTTCTTTTCTTAAATAAATAAACCTTATCCCTTCCAAACCTGCTTTAAAATAGGTGTTTCCAAGCCGGAGTTTTTGCAGAATACATTCATTCAATCAGTTGTATTTAATTTGAAAAACAATTAAATTTAAAAATATAACATCTGAAAATCAATTTATTGAAAACAAATAATCTTAAAAACATTTTTTATCGGGCAGTAATAATAAAAAAATATAATCTTCGTAAAAACAATGACTTTCTGAAAGATTTTTCGAGGTTAATTTTAAATAAAAAAGTATCTTTGTGGACAAAAAAACCTGAAAAATGCTCCAAGGTTCAACTATAATTTGTAATGATTTCGTTTCAGAATTGAGTGAAGCTATCGGAAATCAAGCGTCAGAGAGTATTTTTATACTTGTAGATGAAAATACACAACGTCTTTGTTTGCCTACTGTAATGAAAATCAATAAATTACAAAATTCACACATTGTTTCTATTCCAGCAGGTGATGAGCATAAAAACATTGACACAGCTATTCAAATCTGGCAATATTTGAGTGAGCATGGCGCTACACGACAATCGTTGATGATCAATGTTGGTGGTGGTATGGTAACCGATATAGGTGGTTTTACTGCAGCTACTTTCAAACGAGGAATTCGATATTTGAATATTCCAACCACTTTGCTTGGTGCAGTAGACGCTGCTACAGGTGGAAAAACAGGCATCAACTTTTTAGGATTGAAAAATGAAATTGGTGTGTTTGCTCCTGCCAAAAAAGTTTTGATTAATGTTGATTTTTTTAAAACATTAGACGATAAGAACTTTCGTTCTGGTTTTGCAGAAATGGTAAAACATGCTTTGCTGGATTCACGTAAAGAATGGAATGATATATTAACGATTGATTTAGATAATATTGATTTTGATTTTTTAAAGCAGAAAGTAGAAAAAAGTGTTCATATTAAAGAAGCTATTGTAGAAAAAGACCCGAAAGAGCAGAATTTGAGAAAAGCACTGAATTTGGGGCACACTTTTGGTCATGCTTTCGAAAGTTTTTCTCTTCTTTCTAACAAACCTCTTTTGCATGGTTATGCTGTAATGTGGGGACTGTTGTGTGAATTATATCTTTCTGTTATCAAATTTAATTTTCCTCAAGAAGATTTGTTGAGATTAAAATATTTAATAAAAGAACATTACGGGACTTTTTCCATTTCTTGCGAAAATTATGAAAAGATTTATGAATTAATGTCGCATGATAAAAAAAATCGGTCGAAAGAAATTAATTTTACTTTACTGTCAGATATTGGGCAAGTACAACTTAATCAAACTGCCAGTAAAGAAGAAATTTTTGAGTGTTTAGATTTTTTAAATAACGGTTTATGAAGACTTATACAATAGGATTAGTAAGCACTAACTAACATTAAGAATTTGAAAATTAATGATTTAGTATTAATATAAAATATGAAAATATCAATTTTTAAAAATGAAGTTAGCATTGATTGGATATGGCAAAATGGGAAAAACCATTGAAAAAATTGCCCGAGAACGAGGTCATGAAATTGTTTCTATCATTGATGTAAACAATTTGGAAGATTTTGATTCAGAAAATTTTAAGCAAGCTGATGTTGCTATTGAATTTACTAATTTTAAATCGGCATTGAATAATTATAAGAAAGCTTTTGAACATAACATTCCAGTAGTTTCAGGCACAACTGGCATCAATGATGGATTGCCTTTGCTGAAAAAGGAAGTTGAGAAAAATGGTTATACTTTTTTATGGTCTTCCAATTTCAGTTTGGGAGTCAACATTTTGCTTGCCGTCAATAAATATCTGTCAAATATCATGAATCAATTTTCTGAATATGATGTTAACATTACCGAAATACATCACACCCAAAAATTAGATACACCAAGTGGTACAGCTATTACTCTGGCAGAAGGAATTATTGAAAAATTGAACCGAAAGAAAAAATGGGTAAAAGATGTTCAGAAAAATAGTGATGAAATAGCTATCCAATCTATTAGGACTGATGATGTGCCAGGCATTCATACCGTTCGTTATGAATCGAAAATTGACACCATTGAAATAACACATAATGCAAAAAATCGAGATGGTTTTGCTGTAGGAGCAGTGTTGGCGGCAGAGTTTTTGGCAGGAAAGAAAGGTTGGTTTACTATGGCTGATTTACTGAAATTTTAGTTTTTCCTTTTTAATTTGAAAAATATATTTCAACATAAGATTTATTGCTGTTTTTTTAAGTAGTTTTAATTAAGAGTATTTGTAATTAATAAAATTTTTTATGGTTTCTCAAAAATTTAGGACACGTTTTCATCAGCCTCCTAAACAATGGGTAAAAGCTGGTATATGGTCACTTATTTATATTTTGTTTATTGCGTGGGTAAATAATTTCTGGTGGTTGTTACTGCTACCTTTTATTTTTGACATTTACATTACCAAATTTATTCCGTGGACCTGGTGGAAGAAAGTAAAAAATAAAAGTCTACGTTCTTTTTTAAGCTGGGTTGATGCCATCATATTTGCTTTAGTAGCTGTATATTTTATCAACTTATTTTTATTTCAAAATTATCAAATTCCCAGTTCTTCTCTCGAAAAAACATTACTGGTAGGTGATTTCCTTTTTGTAAGTAAAGTAAATTATGGACCACGAGTACCGTTTACTCCTCTATCATTTCCATTGGTACAAAACACTTTTCCAATCATTAACACAAAATCATATCTGGAAAAGCCTCAATGGGAATATAAACGTTTAAAAGGTTTGGATACTATTGCCCGAAATGATATTGTGGTATTTAATTTTCCAACTGGCGATACCGTTGCTTTGAAACAACAAAATCCTGATTATTATCAGCTTTGTTATTATTATGGCAGAGAGGTGGTTCACAGTCGGAAAGATATTTTTGGAGAGATTGTATATCGTCCCGTCGATCGGAGAGAAAATTATGTAAAACGTTGCGTGGCAGTGGCTGGTGACTGGTTGGAAATCAGGAATAATCAAGTTTATGTTAATGGCAAAAAGGAAGAAAAATTTCCCGGTATCCAATTTAATTATCTGGTGCAAACTGATGGGCGAAGGCTTTCAGACGAATTATTAAGTAAATTGCATATAAGTAAAGATGATCGATTATTGTTAAATACTATGCAAAATCCAAGTGAAATTGTTTCATTGGGTTTAGACCCTGAGCTCCCCATTTATCATTTTCCTTTGACAGAAGATGCCTATAACAAGTTGAGAAATGTTTCAGGCGTTACAAAAATCATTATTGAACCCGAACAATATGGTGGGGAAGTTTTTCCATTTGGCGGTGGCAAGAATTGGACACGTGATAATTATGGACCAATTTATATTCCTCGAAAAGGAGCCAAACTGGTACTGAATGCATACAATTATCCTATTTATGAGCGAGTGATTCGGGTATATGAAAAAAATAAGCTTGAAATGAAAGAGGGCAAATTTTATATCAATGATAAGCCGGTCACAACTTACCAATTCAAAATGAATTATTACTGGATGATGGGTGACAACAGACATAATTCGGCTGATTCACGCTATTGGGGATTTGTTCCCGAAGATCACATAGTGGGTCAGCCTGTCTTTGTTTGGTTGTCATTGGATAAAGACAAGTCGTGGTTCAATGGAAAAATTAGATGGGAGAGGTTTTTTAAAAATGCAACACGATAAAGGTATTTTTGATTTTTCGTTAAAAGAAGTTCAGTATAAGAATCAAGCAAAAATCACTGCTCAATGGAAATGTAAGAATTCAATGCCTGTCCTTTTATCATTGGCATATTTAGCACCTGTTGAATATTACAAAGTGTTAGCAAATAGTTCAGAAATTTTTATTGAAAAAGAGGAAAATTATATCAAACAAACCTATCGGAATCGTTGTAAAATTCTTACTGCCAATGGGGTGTTGGACTTGATTATTCCTGTGGAGAAATCGGAAGGAAACAAGCCGTCTATCAAGGATGTTAAAATTTCTATTCATTCTGATTGGCAAAAACAACATTGGCGAGCGATTGTTTCTGCCTATTCTTCAAGTCCTTTTTTTGAATATTATGAAGATGATTTATATCCTTTTTTTGAAAAAAAATGGTTATTTTTGTGGGATTTCAATCAAGAAATTCAAAATAAAATTATTGAACTTTTTGATTTGGAAACTCAAATAAATTTTACGGAAAAATTTGAACCATTTCCCGCCGACAAAAGGATTGATTTGAGAGAAGAATTTCATCCCAAGAGACAATCGAAAATTGAATATTCTCCCTATTATCAAGTATTCAGGGAAAAATTTGGATTTGTTAAAGGTTTGAGCGTGATTGATTTGCTCTTTAACATGGGTAATGAAAGTCAATTTATTTTATCTGAGAAGTACTTTTAATTGAAAATACTAACAAATTATTATAACTAACAACATTATAAAATATTTCAAACAAAATGGAAATTGATTGGAACAATTTAGGGTTCGGCTATATTAAAACCGATTACAATCTTCGATGTACTTATAAAGATGGCAAATGGAGTGATTTTGAAGTACATAATGATGAGTATTTAACATTGCACATGGCATCTACTTGTCTTCATTATGGACAAGAAGTTTTTGAAGGGTTAAAAGCTTTCCGAGGGAAAGATGGAAAAATTCGTATTTTCCGCATGGACGAAAATGCCAAACGAATGCAATCGAGTTGTGCAGGTATCGTAATGGCACAATTACCGGTTGAAAAATTTGAAGAAGCAGTATTGAAAGTTGTGAAATTGAATGAACGTTTTGTGCCTCCTTATGAATCAGGAGCCTCGTTATATATACGTCCGTTTATGATTGGAACAAGTGCCCAAGTTGGTGTGAAACCTGCCAGAGAATATCAATTCATCATTTTTGTGACGCCAGTAGGAGCCTATTTTAAAGGTGGTTTTAAGGCTACTCCGTTCGTTATTTTCCGCGAATATGATAGAGCAGCTCCACACGGGACAGGAACTTATAAGGTGGGCGGCAATTACGCTGCGAGCTTGGTACCCGACGAAAAAGCTCATGCAATGGGTTATTCAGCAGTGTTTTACTTAGACCCAAAAGAAAAAAAATATATCGACGAATGTGGAGCAGCAAATTTCTTTGGAATAAAAAACAATACTTACATCACACCAAAGTCCACTTCTATATTGCCTTCTGTTACTAATAAAAGTTTAATGGTTTTGGCTCGTGATATGGGAATGAAAGTAGAACAACGTCCCGTACCACTTGAAGAATTAAGTACTTTTGAAGAAGCTGGAGCTTGTGGAACAGCAGCAGTAATTAGTCCGATTCAGAGAATTGACGATATCGAAGAAAATAAATCATATATATTTTCACCTGATGGGAAACCAGGTGTAATTTGCGAAAAACTTTACAATAAAATTCGTGCTATTCAATATGGCGATGAACCGGATATATATGGTTGGACGACTATTGTAGAATGATTTCAACTTTTGTAATTGCCAATGCTTTCATTTTTCTAACTATTAAGCATTGGCTTTTTTATTTTCTTTTAAATTTTATTATTTTTAGCACATGGTAACCCATTTTGATTCCTGAAATCTCATTAAATATTTTATCAATTATGAAACGATTCATTATTTTCACACTTTTATTTTGTTCGCTGATTGTTGCAAAAGCCGATGAAGGCATGTGGATGCTTCCTCTCATTGAAAAACTCAATATCAACAAGATGCATGAAATGGGATGCACACTTTCACCCAAAGATATTTACAATAGCGACAGTATCAGTTTAAAAGATGCGGTGATCATTTTTGGTAATGGCTGTACCGGTGTAATGGTTTCTGCTGATGGATTGGTGCTTACTAATCATCATTGTGGATTTGATGCCATACAACAGCATAGTACCATAGAGCATAATTATTTAAAAAATGGTTTTACTGCAGAAAAATTGGAAGATGAAATTCCGGTATCAGGTCTCACAGTTACATTTTTGGTAAGAATTGAAGATGTTACCAACAATATTTTATCTCAAATTCCCGATTCTTTAATCGGTGTAAGCCGTGAAGATAAAATTTCAATTATTTCTGATAGCCTTTCTCAAGTAGCGATAAAAGATACTCCTTATACAGCAAAAGTTCTTCCTTTTTTTAATGGGAATCAGTTTTATCTTTTTGTTTATGAGAAGTTTGAAGATGTTCGTTTGGCCTTTGCACCTCCAAGTTCAATAGGAAAATTCGGTGGCGATACCGATAATTGGATGTGGCCTCGTCACACAGGCGATTTTTCTGTTTTCAGGGTTTATTGTTCACCTGACGGCAAACCTGCTCCTTATTCTACGGATAATGTTCCTTATTCACCCAAACGCTTTATCCCTATTTCCAACAAAGGATATAAAGAAGATGACTTTACTATGATTCTGGGCAATCCTGGCTCTACCAGCCGTTATTTGTCTTCTTTTGGAATTGACTATCGAATGAAAGTGCTTAATCAAGCTCGTATTGATGTACGTGGAATCAAACAAGATATTTGGCGTAGCTTTATGAACAGCAATGAAGCTATTCAAATTGCTTATGCCAATAAATATGCTTCCAGTTCTAATTATTGGAAAAACAGTATTGGGATGAATCAAGCCATTGTAAAATTGAAAGTCATGGAAAGGAAAAAAGCAGAAGAAGCCCAATTTACTGAATGGATAAAAACTTCGCCTGAAAGAGAGAAAAAATACAAAAATGTTTTGCTTTCACTGGAAGAAGGATATGCAAAAATGTATCCTTATGGTAAAGCTTTGATTTATATGAATGAATCGTTAATGAATGGAGTTGAATTACCGAGAATAGCTGAAAAGGTACAACAATGGCATAATTTCAATTTTTCCAATGACGAGATATTAAAAAAAGCTGAAAATCTTTACAAGAATTATTATCCAGAAGTTGATCAAAAAGTTTTTGTTGCCATGTTGAAAGTTTATAAAAAGTCAGTTGATGCCGATGCTCTTCCTGAAATTTATGAAGTAATCCAGAAAAAATTTAAGGGAGAGGAAGAAAAATACGTGCAATATCTTTTTGATAAATCCAGTTTTACAACCTATGAGAAATTGAAAAAGGCTTTGTTGAATAATAAAATAGATTTTAAAAATGATCCTGCTTTAGTTTTTTCTTCTGTTGTTAAACAAACATATAATAACATTAATTTAAAACTATCTTTTATCAATGATCAAATAAAGGAAGCCGAAAAAAATTATATGGCTGGATTAATGGAAAAAGCTCAAGAAGAAGGTAAACAACTTTATCCCGATGCTAATTTTACGATGAGAATGACTTATGGAAAAGTAGCCGGTTATGTTCCGGCTGATGCCGTAACCTATCGTTATTATACAACTACTAAAGGTATTTTAGAAAAAGAAAATCCCAGTAATGAAGAATTTATTGTTCCTTCTTCTTTAAAAAAAGCTATTGAGAACAAAAATTTTGGAAATTATGCAGATAAAAACACAGGTGAAATGCAAGTAAATTTTATTACTAACAATGACATTACTGGTGGAAATTCAGGAAGTCCTATATTTAATGCAAAGGGCGAATTAATAGGTTTGGCTTTTGACGGAAATTGGGAATCGTTGAGTGGTGATATTATTTTTGAACCTGATTTGCAGCGAACTATTGGTGTAGATATCCGTTATGTGCTTTTTGTAATGGACAAAATAGGTAATGCCGAGCGATTATTGAAAGAATTAAATATTTGTAATTGAGAGGAACTTTTTAGATTCACTGTTTGTTGAATTTTAGTGTTTTAAAACAAAATTGTTCTTTAATTTTTTTGAAAGCAAATTGTGAAGTGTCAATTTGTTTAGAAATGTAACTTGGTTTATATGTTTAAATCTTAAAGTTATGGAAAATAAAGAAAAGAAAAATTTACAGAAATACTGGCAAAAAATTTATCAGAAGATAAGAGATATTACCAATCTTCATGAAGATACTAATATTGAGACTACTCTTGAATCTATAAAAAAAGATGTAGAATTCAAAGGTGCAAATGTCTGGATTTTGTTTTTTGCTGTGATTGTTTGTTCAGTAGGATTAAATATTAATTCAACAGCAGTGATTATTGGTGCTATGTTAATTTCTCCTTTGATGGGACCTATTAATGGAGTTGGATTAGCAGTTGGTATTAATGATGCAGAATTATTGCGAAGTTCACTAAAAAATTTATTAATTATGATTTTAGTAGGGCTTTTAGCTTCTACTTTTTATTTTCTTATTACTCCATTGAGTGATGCTCAATCAGAATTGTTGGCAAGAACACGTCCAACGATTTTCGATGTACTCATAGCTTTTTTTGGTGGTTTGGCTGGAATTGTAGCAGCTTCACGCAAAGAAGGTAAAATCACAGTAATAGCCGGTGTCGCCATTGCTACTGCACTTATGCCACCTTTGTGTACAGCAGGTTTTGGATTGGCAACAGGGCAAATGAAATATTTCTGGGGAGCTTTTTATTTGCTTTTCCTGAATTCTTTTTTTATTGCTTTAGCTACCCTTTTAATGGTGCGTTATTTACATTTTCCCGTGAAACATTTTGTGAATCCAGCAAAAGGGAAAGTAGTTCGACGTACTATTACCTTATTTTCTATTTTGGTGATTATACCAAGTGTTTTTCTCGCATGGAATATAATCAAAGAAAGTCGATTTAATACAAATGCTATTCGCTATGTTCAAGCCATGCAAAAGCTTGATTTATTTACTGAAACTGAAATTATTAATGTAAATCGAGAATATTCTTCAAAAGGAGGGAAAATTTATCTTTCTTTGATTGGTAAACCATTGAATGAAAGACAAATACAATTTCTTCAAAATCAATTAGCAGAATATGGGTTAAAAGGAGTTCAATTGAGCATTAAACAAACAACTGGTACTTTGGATATTGGAGCTCAAACCGCTTTTATTACAAATTTATTAGATAAAAAAGATGCTGAACTTCATAAAAAAGATTCTTTGATTCAGGCTCTCAATGCAGAATTGTTAAAAATAAAAAATTCAGGAATAGATGAAATACAAATAGCACGTGAAGTAAAAGTGCAATTTCCTGAAATAGAGAAAATTTCTTTTTCTCATTCAATTTTTACTGATGTACACACCCTTTCTCAAGATACTGTCGCCACTGTTTATCTTATATGGAAAGAGAATCCTGAGAACAATGAACTAATCAAAAAATTAGAAGAATGGTTAAAAGTTCGGCTCAATTGGGAAAAAATGAAAGTAATAGAAATAAATGAATAACTTT
Organism: Paludibacteraceae bacterium; assembly: GCA_035369865.1. Lineage (GTDB taxonomy): Bacteria > Bacteroidota > Bacteroidia > Bacteroidales > Paludibacteraceae > MVYY01. Next base: position 30,438 of record DAOOVG010000012.1, read on the forward strand.
TTTGAAAATAGTTCGTTAAGTTTTTAATCGCATATGGTTCCATATAATGAAAAGTTCTTTGACATTTTGGCTATTTTTAAGCAAGTTAGGATTTACAGCAAACATTGAAAAAAATCTTTCAAGCAATAAAGCATTGTGATGGATGATTTTAATGTTTTTCAAGAAAAAATCTGTCTTTGTTCTTTAGGTAGAGCATACCAGTGAACAATTTTAGCAGTATAGACTGCTGTTAAAGAAATATTGAAGTAAAAATTAAGTATGTTTTCATTTCTGGTCTGACAAGAAGTCAAAGCAGTGTACCCATTTTACCAGCATTAAGTTGAAGCCAAGAGTTCAAACTGACGATGGTAATGCTGTTTTTCATATTTTCCTATAATGGGATAACTGTAAAAAATTAATTTTCACGTGAATACTTAAAATAAGCCAAAGAACGTTTTTTATAAAATCTTTACGTCATTTTATTCTATGACTTTAACGAGAAAAACAATTTTCATAAAATTGAACTGTATACTATTTTTAAGTGAATCTTGAAAATCATTACTTTATTTTTGATTATCTATAAAGGTGCTAATTCTCCATAATTTACTAAAATATTATTTTAACGAGAATCATGCCTTTATTATATTGTTTATCAATTGTTTACATTAAAATTGAACAAAATATTATGGAACAGTAAAAACTTTTATTATTGAACAAGTGGGAAGTAATTTAAAGAAACCTTATTTTTCAAAAAACCTTAAAACTTATAACAAACAAATTAATCAAACCTTATTACCTTATTAAAAACAAAATAAAGATATTTTGAACCAAATAATCAACCTAACTAAATGAAGCCGACTTCAAATAGATACACAAATAAAACACATATACTTTTAAGTAGAAAGACAATTTTTTTAACTTCTTATCTTTTTTCAAAATACTGATATGGTTTAACTTAATAAAATTATTTAGAGATGAAAAATAAAATTTTTATATTATTATTGCCTGTTTTCTTCTCATTGGGCTGCCAGAAAACAAAAACTTCTCTACCCGTAGCCACAGGAATGATGTTTGAAGTAATGGTAGTGATGGATGAGCCAGCATGGTCTTCTTTACCAGGAAACACTTTACGTGAAACATTAGATCAGCCAATGGAAGCTTTGCCTCAACCTGAACCCATTATCGATATGCATCATTGCCAACATCAGGAATTCTCAAACATGTATAAATCGTCTCGGAATATTTTAATTACCGAGATTTCTGAAAAACATGTACAACCAAAAGTAATTTATACAAAAGACAAATGGGCTTCTCCTCAAGCTATTGTTCAGATTACAGCTCCAAATGATAGTTCTTTTGCAAATACTGTTCGTCAATATGGCAATAAAATTTTAGATTACTACGTCATTACAGAACGTGAACGTTTTATTGAATTTAATAAAAATCATTTGAATGTGAAAGCAAAAACAGAAATAGAACAAATGTTTGGCATCCAGATTGATGTTCCTAGTTTTCTGACCAAATCTACCAAGAAAAAAGATTTTTATTGGCTGACCAATGATAATCCTAAAATTCGTCAAGATTTAGTCATTTATTCTTACCCTTATACCGATAAAAATACTTTTACCAAAGAATATCTTTTAGCAAAACGTGATACTGTAATGAAAGCCAATATACCAGGAGAAATTCAAGGTTCTTATATGGGGACAGAATATAAAAATTATCCACCAATTTTTAGAGAAATTTGGGTGAATGGAGGTTATTGTGCTGAAATTAAAGGACTTTGGAAAATGATAAATGGTGCAGCTATGGGTGGTCCTTTTTACAGCCATACTCGTTTAGATGAAATTAATCAAAAAATAATAACAGTAGAAGGATTTGTATTTGCACCAGGAGAAAAGAAACGAAATGCTATTCGCCAGTTGGAAGCAGTTATTTATACTACCAAACTTCCACAGGAAATTAATGCATTAAAAGAAGTTTCTGTTACACCAAAAAAATAAGTTGAAAAAATATAATGAAAAGATAATGGATAAAATAATTATTGGAATTACACAAGGAGATATTAATGGAATTGGTTATGAAGTGATTTTAAAATCTTTATCTGATGCTGCTATTTTTGATTTATTAACTCCTGTCATTTACGGTTCTTCAAAAATAGCAGCATATCATAGAAAAGTTTTAAATATTCAAAACTTGAGTTTTAATAATATCAATTCAGTAGAAGAAGCAAATCCCAAACGAATTAATATTATAAATTGTACATCCGATGAAGTCAAAGTAGAATTAGGTCAACCTACGGCTGAGAGTGGAAAAGCTGCATTGGATGCTTTGGAACGAGCTTGTTCTGATCTGGGAAAAGGTTTAATCCATGCTTTGGTAACAGCTCCTATCAATAAAAAAAATATCCAATCAGAAAAATTTCATTTCCCTGGACATACTGAATATTTAGCTGAAAAATTTAGTAAAAATAAAGCACCGTTAATGATGCTTATTAATGATTTTATGCGGATAGCTGTCGTAACAGGACATATCCCCTTGCAGAAAGTTGCTTCAACATTGACAACAGATTTGATTCTTGAAAAGATAGAAACGCTCAATGATTCGTTGAAGGAAGATTTTTTAATTGTTCGTCCACGTATTGCTGTACTAGGACTCAATCCTCATGCAGGCGATGAAGGCGTAATTGGCAACGAAGAAGAACAAGTAATTATTCCAGCATTGAAAGCAGCCAGCGAAAAAGGAATTATTTGTTTGGGACCTTATCCTGCTGATGGTTTTTTTGGTTCAGGAAATTTTTCAAATTTTGATGGTGTTTTAGCAATGTATCATGATCAAGGGCTCATTCCATTCAAAACTCTTTCAATGGAAAGTGGCGTAAACTTTACAGCCGGTTTGTCCATTGTACGAACTTCGCCTGCTCATGGAACAGCGTATGACATAGCTGGAAAAAATTTGGCGTCAGAAAATTCTTTCAGAGAAGCTTTGTATATGGCTTGCGATATTTATAAAAACAGAAAATGGAATAAGGAAATCCGTTCTAATCCTTTAAAAGTAACTCCAAAATCTGAAAATGAAACAAACATTCAGGTTGAATAACCATGTTGAAAAAAGATCGGCAAAATAAAATTTTTTTTGGATGTGCCTCATCTCTTTTTGGGGAGTGCTGCATTATTTTTAACAGACAAAATATTTTGCGACTTTTTTTCACCGACGATAGAGAAAAAACACTCCAATATTTTGAGCAATTAGCTAAAGAAAGGAATTTGAAAAGAAACGATGAAAAAGTAAAAGAACTGATTCATCAAATTTTTATAGAAAGAAAAATATTCCCATTAGAAATAAAAGGAACAGTTTTCCAGTTATCTGTCTGGAAAACTTTACAAACCATACCTTTTGGCGAAACAACCACTTACAAAGTTATTGCTGAGGCAATTGGTCGTCCTAATGCAATACGAGCTGTAGGAAATGCTGTAGGAGCAAATCCTATAGCTTTTTTAATTCCCTGCCATCGGGTGATTCGCAGCAATGGACAATTAGGTGGCTACCGCTGGGGCATCGAACGAAAGCGAAAAATGCTGGAATGGGAAAAGGAGCAAGTTTAAAAATAAATTCATTTATTCAGCCACCTTTTCGTTAAATCCTGATAACTATCAATGCGTCTGTCGCGAAAGAAAGGCCAAATTCGACGAACTTTTTCATTTCTT
>DAOOVG010000013.1:0-33505 GCA_035369865.1 Paludibacteraceae bacterium
GCGAAAGGGTTATACGAGGAACATTGTTTTTATTTTCAACCATTGCCACCACTGCTCGTACCATATCTCCCTTGCGGTAAAAGTCAGTTGGAATTTGTTCGGACTTTGGCAAGTAAAGCTCATTACCTTCCTCATCGAGAAGAAGCATTTCATTTTTCCAGATTTGATAAAGCTCTGCGGTGACAATTTGTCCAACTTTCTCTTTGTATTTGATATAAATATTCTCTTTGTGCAAATCGGAAATTTTTGAAGATAATGTTTGTTTTAATGTTAAAACAGCTCTTCGTCCGAAATCCATAAAATCAACAGTATCGGTGACTTCTTCACCAATTTCATAATCTTCATCAATTTTTTGAGCTTCGCTGAGCGGAATTTCCAGATTCGGATCCTGAAAATCTTCATCAGCGACAATAGTACGGTTTCGGTAAATTTCAAAATCACCTTTATCAGGATTGATGATCACATCAAAATTTTCGTCCGTACCGTATTTTTTTGCAATAATATTTCGGAACGATTCTTCAACTACACTGATTAACGTGCTTCGATCTATATTTTTCAGATCTTTAAATTCTGAAAAGCTGTCAATTAAATTAAGTGTTTCTTTTTTGGCCATGATTTTATTTAAATCTTAAAATGTATTTGGTTGTTTTTATTTCATCATAATGAAAAGTAACATTTTCAGTTACTACTGTTTTTCTTTTAGAGTTTTCGGTTTTTTTCATTTTCTTAATCTGTACAACAAATTCGTTATCGGTTGCACTCAGGAGTTTTCCTGAAAATTTATTTCCTTCTTTAGTTTGTACTTCTACTTCGTTCCCAATATTTTTTTCATATTGTTGTAAAACTTTAAATGGCTCAGTTAAGCCAGGTGAACTGACTTCTAATTCATAATCTTCTATTTCACGGTCGAGATTCGATTCTATGAATTCACTGAAACTGACACAATCATCAATAGTGACACCCTTGAAAGAATCGAACTTTATTAAGATTTGATTATCTTGATTAACTTTCAACTCTACCAGGTAAAAATCCTTATCTTCAGTAAAATTTTCTGCCAGTTGATGAATGGTTTTTTCGCTTATCATTTCATTTCAGCATATTCATTTAATAAATGAGGGGACTATTTTAAGTCCCCTCCACAATTCAATAATTCGATGCAAAAATACAAAATATTTTATTTAAATCCAAAGAATTATAAGAATATTACAAAGTCGACGCATAAAAATTTCAAAGTGTGTACTTAGTAATAACTTGATGATTTGATTATCAATAATTTATGTTGTAAACAACTAAAAATTTGTTTATCTTTAATGGTTTTTCCTTTCTATGGTAGGTATAATTTATTTTCACACATGATTTGAATAAAAAAGAAAATCAAATTTTATAAAATTTTTTTTTTATTGCACCCCATTTAAAATTTCGATTTTCTTACTATTATTATTAATAAAATTTAATATATTTTTCTGATTTTCAATTAATTTGTTCATTTGTGAAAGGTCATTTTTCCGACAAAAAGTTAGGTCATTTCAATTTTTTTCCTTAAATTTGTATGATTTTTAAAAGGATTAAAAAATTAAATCAATTTAAACTCAAAATAAAAATGATAAACAACGAGAAATTAGATGCTATCAATGAATATGGTGCGAGTAGCATTCAAGTTTTAGAAGGATTAGAAGCTGTGCGTAAGCGACCTGCCATGTACATAGGCGATACATCACTTAAAGGTTTACATCATTTAGTATATGAAGTAGTAGATAATTCTATTGACGAAGCAATGGCTGGTCATTGTGATAATATTCAAGTAATTATTAATGAAGATAATTCTATCACAGTTATTGATAATGGGCGTGGTATTCCGGTGGATTATCATGAAAAAGAAGGGAAATCAGCTCTTGAAGTAGTAATGACAGTTCTTCATGCCGGTGGTAAATTTGATAAGGGTACTTACAAAGTTTCAGGTGGATTGCATGGAGTAGGCGTTTCTTGCGTTAATGCACTTTCTTCTTTTATGCGTGTGGAAGTTGCTCGCAATGGAAAACTTTATGTACAGGAATACGAATGTGGTATTCCAAAATTTTCAGTAAAAGAAATAGGGGAATCAGATATCACAGGCACAACTGTTACTTTCCTGCCTGACAAAAGTATATTTACTGAAACTGTATTCAAATATGACATTATTGCCGATCGGCTAAGAGAATTAGCTTTTCTAAATGCTGGTATTAAATTAACGTTGGTGGATAAACGTACGATAGAAGAAGATGGGAATTATAAAACAGAAGTTTTCTATTCAAAAGAAGGATTGAAAGAATTTGTCAAATATATTGACGAGGCTCGTGAAAAACTTATCGAAGATATTATATATATCAATACTGAAAAAAATGGAATTCCAGTAGAAATTGCCATAACCTATAATACTTCTTACAATGAAAATATTCATTCCTATGTTAATAATATCAATACGATTGAAGGAGGAACTCATTTGGCAGGATTTCGTCGTGGTTTAACGCGTACATTGAAAAAATATGCTGAAGACAGTAAAATGTTAGAAAAACAAAAAATTGAAATTAGCGGAGATGATTTTCGTGAAGGTTTAACTGCTGTAATTTCTATTAAAGTGGCAGAGCCACAATTTGAAGGACAAACCAAAACCAAATTAGGGAATAATGAAGTAATGGGTGCTGTAGATATTGCTATCAGTGAAGCTTTGGGAAATTACTTGGAAGAAAATCCTAAATCAGCTCGCATAATTGTTGAAAAGGTAATTTTAGCCGCCACCGCTCGTCACGCAGCACGTAAAGCTCGTGAATTGGTACAACGGAAATCACCTCTTTCAGGTGGTGGATTGCCCGGTAAACTTGCCGATTGTGTTGAAAAAGATCCTGTAAAATGTGAATTATTTCTTGTTGAAGGGGATTCCGCAGGTGGAACTGCAAAACAAGGTCGTAGTCGCCAATTTCAAGCTATATTGCCGTTGCGTGGAAAAATTTTAAATGTAGAAAAAGCCATGCAACATAAAGTGCTGGAAAGTGAAGAGATACGCAATATATATACCGCTTTAGGCGTTACTATAGGAACAGAAGAAGATAGTAAGGCACTAAATTTAAGCAAACTTCGTTATCATAAAATCATTATTATGACTGATGCTGACGTGGATGGCAGCCATATTGCTACGCTTATTATGACTTTCTTTTTCAGACACATGAAAGAAATAATTGAGCAAGGATATCTGTATATTGCTACTCCTCCGCTTTATTTATGTAGAAAAGGGAAAATTGAAGAATATTGTTGGACAGAACAACAACGTCAAGCTTTTATTGAAAAATATGGAAATGGTCAGGATGGTTCTGTACACGTTCAGCGGTATAAAGGTTTAGGCGAAATGAATGAAACTCAATTGTGGGAAACAACCATGAATCCTGAAAAAAGAACTTTACGTCAGGTTACTATTGAGAATGCAGCTTCAGCCGATCATGTATTTTCAATGTTGATGGGAGATGATGTGCTTCCTCGTCGTCAGTTTATTGAAGAACATGCCATTTATGCCAAAATTGATGCTTAATTTATAAAAACAGAATTAATTTATTCTTCAACAAAAACGAATAAATGAATATTGCCGTTTTTTGTTCCTCGAGTAATCATATCGCTACCTATTATCATCAAGTTGCTTCCCGTTTAGGAGAATACATTGCTTCAAAGGGGAATACGCTTGTTTATGGAGGAGCAACGGGCGGATTGATGGATGCGGTAGCGCAAGGAGCTCATTCTAAAGGCGGAAAAATTATCGGAGTAATTCCACAATCCATTCTTAAAATGAATCGGCAAAGTTCCCTACCAACGGAATTTATTACTGCATTAAATTTAAGCGAAAGGAAACAGATTATCAAAGAAATATCTCATTTATTCATTGCCCTTCCTGGGGGATACGGAACGCTTGATGAAATGTTTGATGTAATTGCTTCGGGAATTACAGGAGAACACCATAAGCCTTTAATAATCGTTAATGAACAACACTTTTTTGATCTTCTTATTGAACAAATCAAGCGAATGAAAAATGAATTTTTTATTCCGGAAAATGAAAGTTATCAACCTTATATGGTAGAGAATCTTGAAGAATGTATAGCTATAATAGACTCAATCTATTAACTTAAAAACTAAATTCATGAATCAGTTTCAAAAAAAACCGCTTAAAAAAATTACTTCTACTTCTAAATTTGAAAAAAATGAAGCAACGTTGTTGAAAGATATGCAACGTTATTTTGAGATTAGTAGATCTGCAGAACTTGAAGAATACAAAAGTTTATTTCATACAATAAGCTCATCTGAGTTTCAAGAAAAAAAGAAATTATTAAAAAATCGCAAATATCAAGATACAGAAGAATATCAAATCGTTACACAATATCGTAAACTTCAAAAATCACCCGCTATTCGTTTATATTATGAAACTTTACAATCTCCACTCTTGCAGGAATATCTTCAATTCAAGAAAACGTCAGAATATGAAGATTTGGGAGATAAAAAGAAAGTAAACGCTTCCAAAACTCTTCAAAAATTCAAAGAATTTGAACATTCAAAAGCTTACAAAAATTATATTCGTTTTCATGATTCTTATATTATCAAACAATATGAGGAGTTAAAAGAAAAAGTCAATTTGCCGGAATTTAAAGAATCGAATGAATTTTGGGCAAATGCAAATCGGTGGCATGCGACTCCAGAATATGCCTTACAGCAACGTTATCATCAATTACGTAAAAATCCTGATATTATTTATTATGAAAATGAGAAACCTGAACGTTTTGAAAAATATCAGAATTTAGAACTTACTTTCGAAGAAAATTTTGATTGGCATACATTGGATAGATCACGATGGTCTTACGGCTTTCATTATCAACATCCCGTTCTAATTCAAGATCATTCTTTTGCCAATGAAAAACAAGCTTACAATAAAGGGAAAAACGTAGTGGTGGAAAATGGCATCTTGAAAATTTATACTAAAAAAGAAAAAGTAACTGCTCGAGCTTGGGATCCTGTAAAAGGATTCATATTAAAAGATTTTGAATATACCTCAGACATTATTCAAACAGCCGATTTTTTTCGACAACAACGAGGAGTATTTCGTGCCAAACTTCGCTGCTCAGGAAAAATTCATCATGCTTTTTGGTTAGGAACAGATAGAAAACTTCCTCAAATTACCATCTTTCATTTTGATGGGAAAAATATTAACGTAGGGAATGCCCATGAAAGTGGATTTGATAGAAATAAAATTAAAGGTATTCATCCTTCACAATTTTATATTTACACGCTTGTATGGACAGACAATGAATTGATCTGGTTTATAAATGATAGGGAAGTTTATCGTACTTCTTCAAACTTACCTCAAGAAAAAATGTATTTAGCATTTAATTCATTTATTCCGGAAAAAGAAAAAGGAGACGAAGGAATTTTAGAAGTTGATTGGGTAAAAGTATATCAATTTAAAAAAGAATAATACTATCTTTGTCGCATTATTTGTGCATTTTATCTTAATTGTTTAATAATGATACTTCCTACCAGAGAAATAAATGTTCTGAACCGTTTTACCATTGGAGGGAATCAACGTTTTACTCTCATTGCAGGTCCCTGTGCCATAGAAAACGAAAAAATTACGAGAGAAACAGCTTCAACCTTAAAACAAATAAGTGAAGAACTAAATATCCATCTTATTTTTAAATCTTCTTTTGATAAAGCCAACCGAACTTCAATAAAATCTTCACGAGGAATAGGTATGGAACAAGGACTTCAAATTCTTCAGCAAATTAAGGAAGATTTTGATTTGCCTATTCTTACCGATATTCATGAGACATGGCAATGTGAACCAGTTGCAAAAGTGGCTGATGTGCTTCAAATTCCTGCTTTTCTTTCTCGACAGACTGATTTACTGATGGCTGCAGCTAAAACAGGGAAAATTATTAATGTCAAAAAAGGTCAGTTTATGGCTCCCTGGGACATGAAAAATGTTATTGAAAAAATCAGTGAAGCAGGTAATGAAAATATTCTTCTTTGTGAACGAGGTTCATGTTTTGGTTACAATAATCTTGTTGTTGATATGACAGGATTGGTTGAAATGAGACGATATGGTTATCCTGTGGTGTTTGATGCTACTCATTCTGTTCAGAAACCTGGTGAACAAGGAACTTCTACTGGTGGCAATCGTGAAATGGTTCCTTATCTGATGCGAGCTGCATTGGCTGTCGGGGTTGATGCCATTTTTATTGAGGTACATCCTTCTCCAGATTATGCCATTTCGGATGGACCAAATCAGTTAGTACTCGCCAGTGTCAAAAAAATTCTGGAAGAAGCTTTGCAAATTGATAATCTGATAAAAAATTCTTCATTTAAAATTAATAATATTTCTGCTGAAACAAATTCAATTTTTTCACAAAAATCTCATACCAAAATCAAATTATTTCTTTGTGATGTAGATGGCGTAATGACTGATGGTGGAATGTATTATTCTGAATTAGGCGATGAACTCAAAAAATTCAATGTTAGCGATGGAATGGGTTTAAAACTCATTCAGAAGCAAGGAATAAAGGTTGGTATCATCACTTCGGAAAATACTAAAATTGTTGAACGTCGTTTTGAAAAATTAAAATTGGATTATCTCTATCAAGGTAATCGAGAAGGTGGCAAATTAGCTTCAGCAAAAGAAATTTGCGAAAAAGAAGGAATTACATTGAACGAAGTAGCTTATATTGGCGATGATGTGAATTGTGTAGAATTACTTTCTAATGTAGGATTATCAGCTTGCCCTGCTGATGCACAACAAGCAGTAAAAAATGTACATGGAATATTACAAATGAAGAAAAAAGGTGGTGAAGGTTGTATTAGAGAATTTGTTGAACTAATTATGAAATATTATTGCTAAATATTATGGATTTTATTGAACGAAGTAAAGAAATATTTGCTTTGGAAATCGCTGAACTTCAAAAGTTAGCTGACCGATTGGGACCTGAAGTTAATGAAGCAGTTGAAATGATTTACAACTGTAAAGGGAAATTAGTCATTATGGGTATTGGGAAAACCGGTATCATTGGACATAAAATAGCATCAACATTAGCTTCGACAGGGACGCCAACAATTTTTATCAATGCTGCGGAAGCTGTTCATGGGGATTTGGGAATGGTAAGTAAAAATGATATAGTTTTACTCATCTCAAACAGTGGAAGTTCCAGTGAAATTCTAAATGTAATTTCTCCTTTAAAAAATATTGGTTGCACGATTATTGCTATGACAGGCAATCCAAAATCGCCTCTTGCCAAAGAAGCTTCACTGATATTAAATGTAGGCGTAGAACGTGAAGCTTGTCCTTTTGGACTTGCTCCGACAACTTCTACCACAGCCACTTTATTAATGGGAGATGCTTTAACTATTTGCTTAATGGAGCGAAGAAATTTTAAAGCTGAAAATTTTGCACTTTATCATCCAGGTGGAGCATTGGGTCGTCAGTTGCTTTCTCGTGTAAAAGATGAAATGGTTATTGATATTCCAAAAGTTTATACACAAACCCTCTTCAAGGATGTTATTTACGAAGTGAGCAACAAAAGATTAGGTATGACAATGGTGTATAATGGGAATGAAGAAGCTGTCGGTATTATTACCGATGGCGATATTCGTCGAGCTATTCAAAAATTTGATGATATCAAGCACTTAACAGCAGCCGATTTTATGACACACGGCTTTAAGCGGATTACTCAAGAAGCTTTGCTGAGTGAAGCATTAGAAATAATGGACGAAAACAATATTACCAATCTGGCTGTAATGGAAACGTATGATTCAGATAAAGTAATTGGCGTTATCACCATTCATAATATTATTGATTTCAGATAAAAATTTCAACCTTACCATTTCAATCCATCTAATAATTGAATATAAATTTGAATACCTTTTTCAATTTCGTTCAGTTCAATAAATTCATTGGCTGTATGGGAGCGAGCAGAATTGCCGGGACCAATTTTGACACTTGGAAAAGGCATTAAAGCTTGGTCGGAAAGGGTAGGGGAGCCAAACAAATCAAGATGTAGTTCTCGTGCTCTGGCGATAATAGGATGATCTAATTGCACGTTACTTGAGCACAAACGAACTGAACGCGGTTCTACTTTACAATGAACGTGTTCACGAATTATTTCCAGAATTTCTTCATTCGTATAAAGTTCATTACTTCTTACATCCACCACAAAAGTACATTTGTCGGGAATTACATTGTGCTGTGTACCGCCAGCAATTTGCGTGACTGTCATTTTCACTGCACCAAGAAAATCAGATTGTTTCGGGAATTGATAAGTTCTAAACCATTCTATATCCTTTATAGCTTTGTAAATAGCATTTTCGCCTTCTTCTCTACCAGCATGTGCCGATTTTCCTCTTGCTATGCAATCAAGTACCATTAACCCTCTTTCAGCTACAGCCATTTTCATTTCAGTGGGTTCGCCCACAATGGCAAAGTCAATAGGAGGGAATTCCTCTAACAAACATTCAATTCCATTTTCTCCAGAAATTTCTTCTTCTGCTGTAGCAGCAAAAATTAAATTGTAAGATTGATTTTGTTGAATTAAATATAAGAAAGCAGACAACAAACTCACCACGCTTGCTCCGGCATCGTTGCTTCCTAAACCATATAATTTTCCGTTCTCAATTTTTGGCTCGAAAGGATTTAAAGTCCAGTCATTACCAGGTTTTACAGTATCAATATGTGAATTTAGCAGTAAAGTCGGTCGTAAAGGGGAAAAACCTGGACTGATTAACCATATATTGTTCTTGTTACGAAAAACATCATAACCTTTTGCTTGGAGATAAAATTCCAAAAAATCAGCCCTTTCTTTTTCTTCTCGGCTAAAAGAAGGAATAGAAATCATTTTCTGTAAAAGTTCGACTGCTTCGTTTGTTAAAGTATCAACCATAATAAAGAATTTCTATAAAATTTCTTAACTATCATTTATTTTTACGATTTTTTAATTGTTTTCAACCGATTATCAATTTTATAAAGTCAAGTTTTAATTATAAAGTAATTTTGGTTCCTTTTTTCTTATTTAATTGGTCGGCACGTGTAATCCAAACTTCTTTAACACCAGCTTTGAGAGCATCAAACGAATTCTGTAATTTGGGTATCATTCCACCTTGAATCACTTTTTCAGCTACATATTGTTCAAAAAGTGAAGAGTTTAATTCAACAATGACACTTTCTTCATCTTCTTCATTCAACAAAACTCCTTTTTTCTCAAAGCAAAAAATTAAAGTTACTTCAAACCATTCAGCAAAAGCTTTTGCAACTTCAGCAGCAATGGTATCGGCATTGGTATTTAGTAAGTTACCTGTTTTGTCATGTGTTACAGGAGCTACCACTGGAACGACTTTCTTTTCAATCAAGTTGCTGATTAGCGTTACATCAACTTTTTTTACGTCGCCCACTAAACCATAATCAATTTCGCCAATGGGACGCTTTTCTGAAAAGATAAAATTCAAATCTGCACCTGTTAAGCCTAAAGCATTCACATCAAGAGCCTGTAATTTAGCAACGATTTGTTTGTTTACCCAGCCAGCATAAACCATCGTTATGATTTTCAGCATGGAATCATCTGTGATTCTTCTGCCATTGACCATTTTTGTTGGTATTCCAAGTTTAGTAGCCAGTGTAGTTGCCAATCGTCCGCCACCATGAACCAAGACTTTATTGCCTTCTAGTTCTGAAAAATCTATCAACAATTGCTGCAACGCAACTTCATCTTCAATAATTTTGCCACCTACTTTTATTATGGATAGCTTTTCTTTCACTTTTGTTACCTTTAAGAAATGAGTTGAAAAATTTTATTGGCTTAAAATTGAATAAGGGAATGAATATCATTTACACCTTTCAATTTTTCCCGACCGTTTAAGTCTTTCAATTCAATCAAAAAACTTACATAGATTGCCTTAGGATGAAATTTTTTTATTAATTCTAACGCTGCACTGGAACTTCCACCTGTAGCTAACAAATCATCATGTAAAAGTACAATATCATTTTCATTCATTGCATCTTGATGAATTTCAAGTGAATCTGTACCATATTCCAGTTCGTATTCCACTTTATAAGTCGCTGCTGGAAGTTTCCCGGCTTTTCTAATCAATATGAACCCCGCATGAAGTTTATAAGCTAAAATGCTTCCCAAAACAAAACCACGACTTTCTAAACCGACTACTTTCGTAATACTTTTGTCTTTGTAATAATCATAAAGTTCGTCAGAAACGAATTGTAAAACATCCGCATCTTTCATTGCTGTAGTAATATCTTTAAATTGTACTCCTTTTTTGGGAAAATCAGGGATGTTTCTAATGCTGGCAATAACTCGTTCCAAATCCATATTTTTTAATTTAATATTTTAATTTTTAGATAAATATATATTTTAAAATTGGGGAAATGTAAAAATAATTCTTGTTCAACTTAATGAATTCAACATTCTTTTAATAACCACTTGAGCTGAAATTTCGCGATTAGCAGCTTCAGGAATCACCAGCGACTGTGGACTTTCAATTATTTCATCGGTTACAATCATATTTCTTCTGACGGGTAAACAATGCATAAAATAAGCATTGTTGGTTACTGCCATTTGACGGCTGCTCACAGTCCAATTTCTATCTTTGGACAAAATTTTACCATAATTAGGATCTTGATAAGCTGACCAATTTTTGGCATAAATAAAGTCCGCTCCTTCAAAAGCTTTCATCTGATCATATTCTACTCTGGCACCACGTACAAATTGAGGAGCCAGCTCATAACCTTTGGGATGTGTAATCACAAATTCTACATCCGCTTCATTCATAAAATCAGCAAAAGAATTTGCAACTGCTTGTGGAAGCGGATTTGGATGAGGTGCCCATGTAAGAACCACTTTTGGATGAGGTCTTTTTTTATATTCTTCAATGGTAATTAAATCGGCGAAAGCTTGCAAGGGGTGTGTAGTTGCACCTTCCATGCTGAAAACAGGACGACCAGAATATTGAATAAACTGATTGATTAACGTTTCTTGATAATCATACTCTTTGTTTTCAAATTGAGCAAAAGCACGTACACCAATCACGTCGCAGTAACAACCCATTACAGGAATCGCTTCTAAAATATGTTCCGATTTATCACCATCCATTACAACACCACGTTCTGTTTCAAGTTTCCATGCACCTTGATTGATATCGAGCACTATCGTGTTCATTCCCAGGTTCATCCCTGCTTTTTGAGTACTCAGTCGAGTTCGCAGACTGGAATTAAAAAAAACCATCAGCAACGTTTTGTTTTTACCTAATTCTTGAAATCCAAAACGATTTTTTTTCACTTCAAAGGCTTCCTGGAGAGCTTCTTGCAAATCTCCAAGATCTTTGACATACATAAGTTTTTTCATTGACACATTATTTCAAATAAATGAATTTTATGCTGTAAAGTAAGGAAGAAGTAATTCTTCAAAATTATATAAACCTGTTTCTTTATTTTCCAAGTTTTCTGCAACAAATAAAACCCCATTTCCGAAAGCTTCTCTCGAAATCGATTCATGTATTAATCGAACAGTCTGATAAGGAAATCCAAAAATAACTTCATGTTTACCAATGATACCACCTGCGCGAACAGAGTTAATTTCTGTTTTATTGATATCTAATGCTTCTGCTATAGTTATTGCGGTTCCTGATACATTTTTTTTCCCTTTAAAATGTTCTTCAATAATTTGAATATCTACCCACGGAGCAATTTTCTTTAAAAATTTAGCACAAATTAATAAATAATTAACTCCTAATGTGATATTGGGTGACCAAAAAACAGTCGTTTTTTTTGATAGAGATTTCAAAAAATCTTTGGTCTCTTTTTTATAATGAGAAACAGCCGAAATAATTTTTATTTTTCTTTGTGCTGCCGCTTGTCCATAAATATAAATTCCTTCTTCTGAAGAAAAATCAATGATAGCATCAACAGGTTGTTCGTCAAGAAGTTCATCAATATTAATACTGTAAATAGAATGTATCAGACCTTGATTATCTGATTCAACGCCCAAAATTTCGGCAGCGTTTCTATCATCTAAAAATTTTTTTCTTCGTAAAACCCATTGTAAATCAAATTTTGGGTTTTGTAAAATAACAGAAGCGACTGCTTTTCCTGTTTTCCCAAAACCTATTAATCCAATTTTCATTTTTCTAATTTTTTATATTAAACAAATAATCAATCAATTGCCTTCTCTATTTTGGCAACATCATAACAAGTGGTATTAACATTTCTTCCAGTGAAATTCCTCCGTGCTGGAATGTGTTTTTATAATAACTAACATAATAATTATAATTATTGGGATAAGCAAAAAATTTGTCGTTACAGGCAAAAATATAAGTAGAGCTCACATTGGGGCTGGGCAAACCTGCTTTAGCAGGCTGAGTAATTTCAAAGACGTCTTTTTTATTATAACTCAAATTCTTTCCTACTTTATATCTTAAATTTACATTGGTATTTTTATCTCCAATCACTTTAACAGCATCTTTTACTTTAATAGTTCCATGATCAGTAGTGAAAATCACCTTATAACCTCGTTCTGCAATTTGTTTGAATAATTCATAAGTAGTAGAATATTTAAACCACGAAAGCGTAAGAGACCGATAAGCTTTTTCATCATTAGCCAATTCTCTCACCATTTTTGAATCTGTTCGAGCATGGGAGAGCATATCAATAAAGTTCAACACACAAACATTTAACTGATAATTTTCCAGACGTGGTAATTGATCGATTAAACGCTGACAAGAATTCGAATCGTTGATTTTATGATAAGAAAATTCATAATTTTTTCTGAAACGATGAATTTGGGTTGCTAGCAAATCTTCTTCTTTCAGGTTTTTCCCTTCTTCATCAATTTCTTCTACCCATAAATCGGGAAACATTTGTTCAATTTGGAGAGGCATTAAACCTGAAAAAATGGCATTTCGAGCATGTTGAGTAGCAGTTGGCAAAATACTACAATAAAGCTCTTCTTCTTCGAATTGATAAAAATCGCCCAAAAGATCGCGAATAATTTTCCATTGATCGTAGCGAAAATTATCAACCACTACAAAAAAGATCTTTTCACCTTTATCAAGTAAAGGAAAAATTTTTGTTTTGAATAAATCAGGACTCATCAAAGGGCGAGTTTCAGGATTTTCGAACCATTTAAGATAATTGGTTTTGATAAATTTTGCAAAAGCCGTATTGGCATCTGTCTTTTGCATTTGTAACATTTCGTCCATCCCGCTATCTGTTTCGGATAGTTCGAGCTCCCAGTAAACCAATTTTTTATAAATATCAATCCATTCTTCAAAAGTAAAGGAATCGTTGATTTTCATTCCAATTTGAAGAAATTCTGAACGATAAGTGGAGGTAGCATGTTCTGTTACAATTTCTTTTCTATGAATATTTTTTTTCAAAGTTAATAAAATCTGACTGGGATTCACTGGTTTTGTTAAGTAATCGGCAATTTTGTTTCCGATAGCCATGTTCATGATGTTTTCTTCTTCATTTTTTGTAATCATCACCACCGGAACATCAGGTAATAATTCTTTAATTACAGCCAACGTATCGAGCCCACTTAAACCTGGCATATTTTCATCCAAAAAAATAATATCGAAATTTTCTTGCTGACAAATTTCAATGGCATCATTGCCATTGGTAGCAGTTAAAACCTCATACCCTTTGTCATTAAGAAAAATAAGATAAGGTTGCAACAAATCAATTTCATCATCTATCCAGAGTATTTTGCCTTGTTTCATAACCCAATAAAATTTTGTTCATCGAAAAGCATAAAAATCATTTCAAATAATATTCTTTCATAAAGTCAAAATATACATTCAATGCATTTTGTTGAAGCATTATATTTAAATTTTCCTGCGTTCCCACTAAATTACGATAATTTACACCTTTTAATCCTTCAAAAAGCGAAGATTCTTTTACTATTCGTATCAAATACGATTTTGCAGTGTTGGCATCAGGAAAAGGTCCAATGATGAAAAATTGCTGCTTCCCAACTTTCTCAGCTCGCGTTGACAAATTCAAAATCCCATAGTTTTGTTGATTGTATTTATCAAAAGCATTTTGAACTTTTGCATCATTTACATTTCCTGAAACAACATAAATAGTAACAAAATGAGGCTCATTTGGTTTATAAGCAAATAAACCTTTGTAAAGAGTCACTTCCTCTTTAGCTGTTTGAGGTGTTGTCGAAGAAAGAGCTGCTTCTATTTGTTTTTCCAGTTGAGGAGTTGGTACAATTGATGAAGTTAAAATGCTATCCTGCTTCGATGTTTTTGCTGTCAATTGAATTTCACTTCCTATTTGTGGTTTCCCAGCACTGGAAGAAGAAATTACTGTCGAAGTTGTTTTTTTCTCAAAAGACGCAGTAATTTCTTTTATTACTTTATTGTCGGGTGCTAAAAATTTATCGTGGAAAGCCAAATAATCGTTTAAACTGAAAGTTGTTTTTAATAAAGCAAAATTATTTTCAGAGATAATAACCTTTTTTATATTTAATTGATTCATAAATGATTGTAATAATTCATCAGACGAAAGCGTATTCAAATACCATAACACTTCATCATAAGAGTCGAAATTGGTAACAAATAAAATATTTCTTGTACTATCCAGTGACTGAATGCCAATGTCAAAATCTTTAATTAAAAATCTAGAAAAATTGAACGAGGCAAGTTGATACATCAACTGATTCAAATCTCTTTTATCTGTATCGCTTATCAGCAACAGCAAATGTTTGGTTTTTTTATCAGGCGAAAACTGTTGTTGAACCACTGTTTCTTTTTCTGTCTTAATTATTTCTTCCCGTTTAGCTAAAAGAGAACCATGTGTAGTGCTTGTTTGCACTTGTTTTCCTTGTTTTATCAAGGCTAAAATATCTTTTGCCATAGAGCTTACATCACTTTCAGGATAAGTATTGATTAAATCGCTCAATTCTTTTTCAAAACGTTCAGAAGGAGATGTTTTACCGATACTTAGAGCTTCAAGGAACAAAAATTTTGGCATAAGGGATGAAGTAGGATAATTTTGTTCCATATACTCTTTGTACTGAAATACAGTATTAAAATCATTGTTTGTATAAGCTTGATAAGCAAGACGATAAATAGAATCCTGCTCTTGATACATTCGTTTTAGTCGTTCAGGATAATCAGGTTTGGAAAGCAATCTGGCAAAAGTTGTTTCAGGGAATTCAGTAATTAATTTTGTTCGCCATTGTTCAGCTTTATTTCGGTTACCCATTTTGCTTTCCATCAGATATAATTGGAAATAAGCTTCTGATAGACGTGAATGTTGCTTAAATCGGCTAACAAATTCTTCAAAAGTTTTAATTGCCATTGGAACGTCCTGCAACTTGTCATAATAAATCATTCCTAAATTAAACATGGCTGTTGCCATTTCCTGATTGGATTTTTCCAATTGAGCTGGGGTTAATGGTATTTGTTGCAAATAAAATGCTGGATTTTTATTATCTGTAATTGTTTGAGAAACAGTTGTGTCTGATAAATTTTCCATAATATTTGTTTCTCCATTTTCCTGAGCAAATAACTGTACCGTTTTGTTAGCTCTTCGCCAATTGTCTTCCAATTTACGTTTTCCCCATTTTTTTTGAAATTCCAATTTCCCCTTTTCTTTTAAATCCGGGTTATAAAAATACCATTCTTTCGATGTAAGTATGTTGCCACCAATAGGTTGAAGTTGATCGCCAACGTCCATGTTACTTAAAACGGCTTGTTCCTGGGCAGATTTTTGAACAGCCTCTTCCTCCTCAGCTTTTACCTGAGCTATGATTTTTTGAATAGCTTCCATTCGTTCATGTTCTGGCAGAGCTGCCAATCGCTGCAAACTATCTTGGAGCATTACGATATCATATTGAACTACCCATTCACTGAGTATTTCAGATAAATGTGACACTCGCTGATAATCTTCATGTTCATTGGTTATGATTTTTGATGCTTCTTCATAGCAAGGATAAGCTTGTTTGTAATTTTTATTTTTGTAGTATAAATCTCCTAAGGTAATTAGCGCATTGGCTTTATCATAACCATTACGGGTACTTTTATCAATAGCAGATTTGAAATTTTCTATTGCTTTCAAGGTGTCGCCTTTCATCAGCAAATTTTTACCCATTGCAAAATAAATCTGGTCTTGATAATCTTTGTATTTTGAATTTTTTAGCATTTTGGTTAGTTCTTTCTGTGTTAGGGAGAAATTGGAAGCATTCAATTGAGCTCGTTGAATACGAGCATAAAAATCCATTTCAAATGGAGGATTTGATTTTAACACCTGTGTAAAAGCCTGATATGCTGCATTCTCATTTCCTGTGATTTGATAGAGTTGTCCCAAAATGAAAGTGAATCGTTGTTTTAATTTTTTATCCGATTCTTTTTCTATTGCCAATTGTAAATAGGGGATTGCTTCTTTGTATTCTTTCTTTTTTAATAAAATATCGGCATTTACAGCAGCAAATAACCCAATATGCTCTTTTTTTAATTGATCTTGATTAATTTTTAATAAAACATCTTCTGCTTCATAAAGCCATCCCATTTCTGCATAGGCTCTTGCCATCCATAGTTGACATTGAATAATAACATCAGGATCAGTAGCAAAATGATGAGCGATGTACGAAAAAGTACCTATTGAACCTAAAAAATCACCTTTATGAAATTCTGCTTTTCCTAACAACAACCAGGCTTCTTTAAGAAGTGGATTAAATTCTTCCTGATTATAGAAAGCTTGATATTCAGGAGAATTCCATTTCTTATAATCTTTCTCCGGTTTTTGTTTAATAGAATGAAGTTTGATAGCTTTACGGCATTTTTCAATGGTTCTGTCCATGTTAGCAGTAGCAGCCGCAGCGTTAGAGTGTCGGCTAATGGGATAAAGGGGGAGAACAGTTGAATAATCGTCCTTGTTGGCATCCCAAATATTTTTTAGACCTTCCTGATAACTCTGTTCAGCGTTAAAATATACATTAAAACGAGTAGTCAAAGCATGGTAACTGCGAGAAAACTTGGTGTTTTTCTGAAGAGAACAACCGCCAACCAGCAAAATCAGCAGTAAAAGCAAAAGTGTATTTCTATTTTTTATCTTCAATGAAATTAAAAAATTAAGAAAAGAAAACAATCAGTAAAACATTGAATTTTATTATTTTCTATAACATTCATTTCCACATAAAAAACTTAAAAATGTTATTTATATTTTATATCCTTTACAAAAATAGCTAAATCATTACATTTATGCTTAATTTTGTATGATAAATTATGTTAGAACATCTTTTTAAGACTTTAATATAGAAAATATGTGGATATTTTTAATCATTGCAATCATACTTGGCGTTATTTTGTTTGCATTTGCTCATTTTAATAAGAAAAAGGCGACAAACAATCATTTAATCAATCCTTCAGCAACTTGTAGTTATTGCGATGCTTACGATGAATGCCAGGTGAAACAACTTTTCAATAAGGGAAATGAAATTATTTATTATGATGACGAGGAATTAGATGCTTTGAAAGGAATTCCTGCCAATGAATATACCCAAGAACAAATTAAACAAATTTCAGAAGTTTTTCATACTTTACAAAAAAATGAAGTAAAAGATTGGCTCAATAGTTTACAGTTAAGAAATATCGAATTACCATTTGAATTACGAAACGAAGTTTTTTCACAAGTTGAGGAAAAAACTTCCCTTGCAAGTATTTGCACTCGCAGTGAACCCAATCACAATTTACCATCTACTTAAACGTTGGTGGTCAGTAGTTTGGAGTTTCAGCAGAGATCTTTAGTTTATGTTGTATGCAAGGTTTGTTAAGTTACGAGGTGCAGGTGGCGAGAGAAGGGAGGAACCTTTATACAAACATAATATTTTACACCTTTATTGATTAACCTTAAAATTTTTTATTCCTAAAAAATTTATAATTTAACTTCCATTTAATGAGGAAAATTTTGATTTCCTCATTTTTACTATATTTCATAATTCGGCCCTATTCAAACATATTTCTGAAATGGCTGAAAAATTTTTTTGAAGCTGCAGGATTTGGTTTAAAATTATTTGATTTATCTAATTTTTCCAGAAGATTTTTTTCTTCCTTACTCAATTTTTCTGGGATATAAACTCCAATATTGATCAATAAATCCCCATTGCCATAGCGATTTACATCAGGTAAACCTTTGCCTTTTAAACGTAAAACTTTTCCTGGCTGTGTTCCTGGTTCAATATTCACTTTTACTTTTCCTGTAAGAGAAGGAATTTCAATAGAACCACCCAAAGCTGCTTGCGGAACGCTCAATAACAAATTATAGATCAAATCATTCCCATCACGAATCAATGAAGGATGCGGTTCTTCTTCAATTAACACAATTAAATCTCCATTGATGCCACTACGACGTGCTGCATTTCCTTTACCCGTAAAAGTAAGTTGCATACCTTCACTTACTCCTGCTGGAATGTTAATGGTAATGATTTCTTCATCTTGAATAATGCCTTCTCCGTTGCAGTAAGGACATTTGTTAACAATAATTTTTCCTTCGCCTTTACAGGTGGGGCACTCAACGGTGGTCTGCATTCTGCCTAAAATAGTTTGTTGTACTCTGGTTACACGCCCAGTTCCTCTACATGTTGAACATGTTACAGGAGAAGAACTTTCGGCAGCACCTGTTCCCTTACACGAAGGGCAGGCAACATATTTCTTAACCTTCACTTTTTTTTCAACGCCACTGGCAATTTCTTCAAGCGTCAATTTAACTTTTATTCGTAAATCGGAACCATGACGTATCTTTGTGTTCGGAGATTGGAAATCACTTCCAAAGCCACTGAATCCACCAAAGCCACCAAAATGACCGCCAAAAATATCTCCAAAATGAGAAAAAATATCTTCAATAGTCATTCCTTCTCCAAAACCACCTCCCGCAGAACCGCTTACTCCGCTGTATCCATATCGGTCATAGCGAGCCCTCTTTTCAGGATCACCTAACACTTCGTAAGCTTCAGCAGCTTCTTTGAATTTTTCTTCTGCTTGCTTGTCACCCGGATTTTTATCAGGATGATACTGAACAGCTTTCTGCCGATAAGCTTTTTTTATTTCCATTTCAGTAGCTGTCCGAGAAATTCCTAAAACCTCATAATAATCTCTTTTTGCCATAATATTTTACCTCTCCTCAGACATTTTATTGAATGTTTGAGTAACATCTAAAAATTACTTATTCACCGACAATCACTTTTGCATGACGAATAACTTTGTCATTCAAAGTATAACCTTTCAAAACGCAGTCAATGATTTTTCCTTTTAAATCTTCATTGGGAGCTGGAATCGTTGAAACAGCTTCGTGTAAATATGTATCAAATTCTTGATGAATAGCAGGTATTTCTTTTACATTATACTGGTGTAGAAAATTAATAAATTTATTATAAATTAATTGAACACCTTCTTTTATAGCATTAATATCATCAGTGGTTTCGATAGCTTGCAAAGCACGTTCAAAATCATCTACCAATGGTAAAAGATTTACCAGAACACTTTCCGAAGCATTTTTCAATAATTCCGCCTTTTCTTTCAGCATTCGTTTCCGATAATTATCAAACTCGGCTATCAAACGCAAATTTTTATCTGCCAAATCTTCACATTCCATTCTTAATCTCTCTAGTTCCTTTTCTATATTTTCATTTTCTTCTGTTTTTTCTTCTTGAGGAACTAAATTTTCTTTCTTACTTGAAATTTTTTCTTGTTCATTTATTTCATTATTAGCTATATCTTTTTCTTTTTTCATTTTTTTGATATTTATTCATTTTTTAAAATTTTTTATTCCTCAATTTCAGCATAAGGTTTCTTGCTGAATTGATATAAGTATCCTTTTTATTTTAGCAATAACTTTGCCAATTGTTGTTTTTTGTTTTTCAAGCTATTAAATATAGATGGTAAAATGACAAAATAACAGTAATTTTCTTGTTTTAAACAAACAAAAAGACATTTTGTTCTATTTTTTTGTCAACCATTTTAAAAAATGCTGAGGATGATCATCGAAAGTAAAAGGCTTGTTGAGAGGTTTGCCATCATTGTTGAGCATCACAAAAAAAGGCTGAGCATTAGCACCAAATTTATATCGTTGCAGATAACTCCATTTGTCGCCTACTGTTTTGATTTTTCTTACTTTGCCATTTTCTATAACTTCATAAGGTTTTTGAAGAGGTGTTTTATCATCCACATATAAAGTAATTAAAACAAACTGTTTTTTTAAAACCTCATTAATAGCTGGATCTGAAAGTACACTGGCTTCCATTTTTCTGCAATTTACGCAGCCATAGCCAGAAAAATCAACGATAACAGGCAAACCTTTTTCTTTTGCATACATCATTCCTTGATCGTAATCGGTAAAATCGGGATGAACTTCTTGCCGATATAAATTAAAATCCTGCGTAGAAAGTGGAGGAGCAAAAGCACTAATAGCTTTGAGCGGCGCGCCCCATAAACCTGGAATCATATAAATGGAAAACGAGAGAGAAAGAATGGCAAGTAAAACTGCCAGAACCGAAACATGCTTCACTTCGCTATCGTGTGGAAAACGAATTTTTCCCAATAAATAAATTCCCAATAAGGTAAAAATGACAATCCATAGCGATAGAAATACTTCTCGATCCAAAATATGCCAGCCATAAGCCAGATCAGCAACTGATAAAAATTTCAGTGCAAAAGCCAACTCAATGAAAGCCAGCACCACTTTTACCTGATTCAACCATCCGCCCGACCGTGGCAACGACTTCAACCACGAGGGAAAGAAAGCAAACAATGTAAAAGGAACAGATAGAGCTAAAGCAAAACCAAACATACCAATGGTTGGAGCTAAAATGGATTGATTGCTTGAAACTTCTACCAACAACGTTCCAATAATGGGTCCTGTGCAAGAAAAAGAAACTATCACCAGTGTAAAAGCCATGAACAAAATACTTAACCAGCCAGCAGTTGTTTGAGCTTTGGCATCGAGTTTTGTTGACCACGAAGAAGGTAATGTTAATTCAAAAGCACCAAAAAATGACAAAGCAAAAATGAAAAATATGACAAAGAAAATAATATTAAAAACAGCATTGGTAGCAATGCTATTCAAAGCACTGGCACCAAAAATGGCCGTTACCAATAAACCTAAAACTACATAAATCATAATGATTGACAAACCGTACAGAAAAGCATCCCGACGAGCCAGCTTTCGATTTTCCGAACGTTTAAGGAAAAAACTTACCGTCATGGGAATAATAGGCCAAATGCACGGAGTCAATATGGCAAGCAAACCACCTATCAAGCCTGCCAGAAAAATAAACCACAAAGAATTTTTTTCAGATGCTTGATCTGATTCACCAAATTTTTTCAACTCATCAATTACAGGCGTCCAAAAATCAGTTTCCGGTGGTTGTTGGACATGATTAACAGGTGCCACAGAAGCAGACAGTACCTTTGGTTGAAGGCTTATTGAAAAAGGTTCAGTGGTTGGCTGCAAACATGTCTTATCATTACAAGCCATATATTCAATATATCCATTCACTTTTACATTCTGGGAATGACTAAAGCCAATTTTTTGAATAAAAATAGCTTCTTTGGTGTACCAATTCAGTTCCATATCAAAATTAGGATCATATTGTTTTTCTAATTTCGACAAAGCTTGTAATTCTCCTATTCGTTTTGCATTTTCAATTTTTTCAAAAACGATTTTAGTTGGTTTGGGACCATCTTGCGGCAACTGAAGTCCATACAAGTGCCACCCTTCATCAATTTCGGCTTTAAAAATAATTTTTGCTGTCGTATCATTTTCTAATTTATGCGTCACCGTCCAATGAACAGGTTCATAAATTTGAGCAAAGAGAGGTATTACAAGAATTAAAAAAAACAACAATAATGAATATTTTTTCATCCTGAAATAATTATATTAAGTTAAACAATATCAGCATTTTATGAAAATAGATAAGAAGTTTAATTTTTATCCTCCTACTTACGGTATCAATATGTCAGATAATTCAATCGTGTGTCAGCAAGGGTTTTTGTTTGAAGTCAGTTTCGTTGCTTTTCATTTTGTCAATGTTTGTCTTTCAAACCTTATGAAACCTTTAATCTTCATAACATGAATTTTACCTCTTTTCAACCTTATTATCTTATTTTGTTGGATGACTTTTTCTTTATTTCACCTGATTTATTCATTTAAATAAGCCAATAAGGTTTATGTGACTAACGATTTTCATTTCTTATTAAGGTTGTAAGCAATATAAGGTTTTTTGTTAATTTGCTTTTTACATGTTCAATAAGTAATAATCTGCTCTTTATTTTGATTTTATAGTTTTTGTCTTTAATACCTTATTAAGTTTTTTCTACTTTAATAACATTGAAATATCTCTCTGATTATAACCTTATTACCTTATTTAGTAGATTGTTATTTTTTCTCAATCTACATTTTCACTCTGTTTTTTTAATAAGCTAATAAGGTTTAATGATTTTTGTATCCCATAAGTTTTATTAAGGTTTAATGAATGATAGTTTTTCAATTTTTTAAATTTGTTTCGTGCTTATTTAACGATAAAAATCATTCCTTATAAAAATTTTTTTAGATCATCGTGTCAACATCAATTTAAAACTTATACCAAAATTAGAAGATGAAACAGGGAAAGAGGAAGAAACCAATGGTGTAGTTGATTGTCTGTCATAAAACAACTGAATATTTAATTTTGAACTAAATACATAATCGGCTAAAAATTTCAATGTGAAGAGTTTATTACCACTCGAAGCTTGCGTTATGTTTTCTTCAATTTTTCGCAGTAGTGTTTTAATGTCTCGATAAGATAGATCGACTGACAATTTCAAGTCGTTTTTTATTCGAGATTGTTTATCGGTTTTCAATTTCAAAATCACATCAAAGTCTTTAAGTACATATCCAAATCCAATCACATATTCATCACTCAAGCTTTCAATTAGTTGAGCACTCGACACATTTAATGAAAGATTTCGTTGCTTTCGGTATTCCAGTTTTGTTGTCATACTATTATTCATTGTGGCATTGATGCCAAGCAATGGACTAAACTGTTCGTTGATTGAAACACTTGATATATCATAAGCACTTGACGGAATTGGCAAACTGGTCTGAACATCACGAATATAACCAAAAGTTTCATCTTCTGACATCGGCACCCATGTTGAATAAGAACTGTAAGAACCAACACTATAACGACAAGTGTAACCATGAGTCAGATTTATATTTTTAAAATGATTTTTCACCCAACCAATCCGCGACAGACCATCATAACTAATTCGCCAGTTTGGTAAAATATTCAATAATGATATAAATGGAGAAGTATTTACATTAGAAGCATCCTTTCCTGTATAGGCAGCTAAAAAAGCAGGTATAAGTACATCAGGAGAATTTAAGCTGAAAATTCCAACAGAAGGATCAAATTCTTTTCCTGCCAGATCGGTGGAAGTAATAAAACCAGCAGCAGGATAATTTGTTCCCATGTATTTACTGTTAAGTCTATCAGCAATTTTTTGTCTGTTTTGTAAAAACATGTTGAAAGTAGAAGAATTATAATTATTTTCCACAGAACCTATCTTTTTAAAAGCAGTGGATAAGGCAATTTGTGTAATGTTAAAACTCCCTGTATAAGTGGTTGGCATTCCTTCGTACATAAATAAAACTGAAGTATTGGAAGCAGTATAACGGGTTGCATTCAAGTCAATTTTAAATCCAGGAATTGGTTCTAATGAAGCTTTTAAATCAAAATCGGAAGTAAAAGCTGTTGTGGCAGGATTTACAATTGAATCGCCCGTATTTAACCAACCTTTTTCAATAGCTTTTTGGATCATATTATCATCGTGAATGCCAAACGTAAAAGCATAACCTGGAGCAGTAAAGCCATTGTATTTTTTCTGTCCCAAGAAACCAGCTTCGGGCAAAAATCCTGTTAAAACCATGCTGTTAGATTCACGATAAGTAAAAGAAACACGGCGTACCATCATAAGAGCTCCCAATGTAAAATCAACTACTTGACCACTTACAGAACGTTCATTGGGCGAGATAGTAGTAAGCGTAAGTTGAACGCTATCCAGGTTCTGTTTTGGGAAGATATCAACTGTAGCATTACTGCGTACTTTATATTGCAGCGGAATAGTATTTCCATTTTTGTCAACTGCTTTTAAACGAACAGACTCACTACCCAAATTATGACGTACTGTTAAAGTTTGATTTTTTGATAAATCAATAATCTGTTGGTATTCACGAGGTTTAAAAGTTTGTCTTTGAGAAGTGGAAAAACTACTGTTACGATTCAATACATTTTTTAAAAAGTTAGATTTTCTATATAATCCTTCCAAATTAAACTGTCCGTTTGTTTGCCATGAACCTGTGCTGGTTGCAATGTTTCCTAAATCTTCTCCATCTTTCTCCAAAAGAGCACTCCTGTTCCAATTATAATTTGAATTATAAGAAATATTGGCATCAATCCAACTTGTTATAGGAATTTTATTGATAGGTATATTCCACGAAGCAGTAAACACTTGCTGATAAGCATAAGGAGTTCCCAATTTACGAATGTTATACCATACTGTATCTCTCCAGGCTTCATAATATTCTTTTCCTATTTCAGGGGTAAAATAAGGTTCATCAATATTGGCATTCATTGCTGCTTGAAGACTGAATTTAATAGCACGAGTTAAATCATATTTTATTTCAAATTGACGATTGAACATAAAATCCTTGCTGAATGATAAATTTGCCAATTTATCAGAAATATCGACAGATGAAGCTTCAAGCGATCGCAATTTAGTTTGAGAATACTGCCGATTTAAATTGGTATTAAAATTAATAGAAGAAGGTAAATAATAAATGTTGAAATCACTAATGATTTTAAAAGCTGGTTTATTTAATGATTTGATATTTTTGAATGGTTCCCAGGGTTGTGGATTGAAATTAAAACTATAGTCAATGGCAGCTCGTTGACTTTTATTCATATCCTGCTCAATTTCAGGAGTATATTTATCAGATTCAATATAAGCATAAGTAAATCGCCAATTAGCTGGGTCATAAAATTGGGGTTTTTTACTTCTTATATTAATTTTTGCATTAGAGATATTGAAACTTTTAGAAGTATTTACTTCCTGTGAAAGATTTAATAAGGAATCTCGTTCTGCTTTTGAAGTTAAATTTTCCAGTGCATCTTTTAATTCAACATCTTGATTCAGTGGATTATATTTAGGAGAAATAGTTTCATTTGTATAAGAAAAATAGAGAGGAATTTGCAGCTTTGCTTTTTCGGGTAAAAATCTTCCCACTTCTAAGGCAGTTGAAAAATTCATCTGTCGCAAGTCTTCCAATCTCCGATTCATCACATTACTTTCAATGCTTCCATAACCTGCCGTTTCTATACGACCTGAAAAATTAAGCGAACCAATATCAGAAAGTCCTACTGCCAAATTTCCCATTGCAGCCCAACCACCTGATTCATTGAATTTTGACATACGCAGTTCATTGATCCAAATTTCTCCCGACTTAATTTCGCCACTTACATTTCGAATACCGATCATGATATTTTCAATATCTGAAATAGAAGGATTCCCAACAATTCTAATCTTATTTTTGGGGTTATCTGGATCATATACTTCATAGGGTGTTAAAGTTGTGGCGTTTCCTCCAGAAGTTTGCAGATATTTATCGCGTTTTAGTTTTGCTTCAATTAAAGTAGAAAAAGGAAAATCAAACATGTTTTCAAGAGGCCAAACGATTTCCCGATCTTCATTTTTTTCATTCAAATATTTGCCATGTGGCGTCACGCGAAGAGGGACTTCATATTCGTAATAATTGTTCACCATATCAGAACCTAACCGAATGAAACATGTAAGCTGGTAATCTTGAAGATCGCTCAGATCATCTACTAATTTTTCAGCATGTACAAACATTTGTAAACGCTTATATTGTCTCATATCATACGAAGTGTTCTTATAAACTGCTCTTGCATCATTGGAAGCTAAATCTTTTATCCGAAGAGCCATTGACTGTTCATTGAGTTGCAACAATTGTGGTTGACCCGGATCAGTTTCACGCGTAATGCCAGGAGGTAAAATGTAATTGACGGGAGTTTTATCTGCATCTTCTTCTATATTGACAGAATGAACGTCGAGTTTCCCTTCTGAAATTGGAGTTGAACCTGCTGGGAAAAGTGATTTAGTATAGCTCCGCCATTCACCTCTTACTAAATCGAGTGTAGCAAAACGTAAATGTGTTTCTTGTTCAAAATTGGTCAAAAATATTCTTATAAAACGAATAGATTTAAAATTACGGATATTACCAATTTTTTCGTCATATTCCCTAATAGGAATTTTAAATTGATACCAGGTAACTGGCTCAACTTTACCGTTTTCCAATTTCACATTTGAAACAATCTTGTCAGTAATGTAATTTCTACCAACTTCCATTGCTTCTTTTTTTATTTTTACATGATATTGATAATATTTTTCATATTCATTCATGGTATTATCACCATTTAAGTCCTCTCCATCAGGCAAGGAAGTAGCAGAAGTACTATAATTTTCCTGCGTATTTTCAGCTTCGGGCGAATTACTTTCCGTTCCATTATAATATTTGTAACGAGATAAAATATCTTTTTCCTGAGCATCGTAATCTGAACCTCTATAAAAATGGTAATTATCCCCCGCAGGATCATTTAAAGGTGAAAAAGAATCACTTTGCCATTTTTGACGGGTTTCTACATCAATTTTTTGATTAATTTTCTCTACATAATTTTTATAAGTAGGAAATTGTTGTTCTTCATTAGTAGAAAGTCCGTCTAAACCGACATCTTGTTTAGCTCGAGCTCCAGGAGAATTATCAAAAGCTACAACTGTTGATTGCGTCTTAGGAATTTTTCCCCATTTCGTAGTATCCACTTTTGTAATATCGGCATCAAGAGGCAAGCCCTGTTCAAAAAATTTCTTGCCATCTTTTAAAATATCTTCACTTATATCTCCTAAATTAAAATACAAATCACCGCCTTTTTGTGTTCCATCTTTATCCACAATAAAAGGATCCATCATCCAGAATTCAATGTATTCAATATTAGCCGTTTCAAAATCAGTAACATCGAGTTTCCGCATAATACCACCCCAGCGTTGTTGTGGATTCATTAAGGTTCCATCAGGATTTATATTGTCTATATCTAAGTTATAAGGACCTCGTTCAGTAGGATAATAAGACAAATTTAAAATAGTCAAGCGGGAAGTTTGTGTTGCCAGTCGTTCTTTATTTGGAAAAATTTCTTCTTCCAGAACATTACGTGTCAAATGATTAGATTGTGATTCAACATTATTTCTTAAATTTGGAGGTGTATTTCTGCTGTTTGCATTTAAAATAGGATCAACATAATACCACGCTAACAAAGCTCTATTTTTACCGTATTCAACATTGTTACTTAAAGTTGCTTCTGGGAAAAGTCCACCATTCGGATTATAAGGTGTGCTTGCCAGATACCAGAAAGTTGGATAATGAATGTCTATGGTCGTTTGTGTTGATTCAAAATCGTCAATATAAGCCAAACCAGCCGCACTGATAACAGAAGAATGTCCTGGAATCAATTGGGCAACTTCTGCATTTAAGGCAATAGTTGAAGGTCTGGTAGCATTTACAAAAGGCAACTTGTCTAATTGGTTGGTTAACCATTGTGATTCTTTTCTCCACGAAGTATTCAATCCCCAAATGGTGTTGGAAATGGGTTCATTGCCAGTATTTACTTTAGTTGTCAAAGGCATTTCGGAAAGGTGCATAATGGTTCCCCCTAAACTGAAATCACGATTAAATTGATATTCCAGATGAGTACCCAACAGTGTTTTTCGCTGCATATTAAACATGGAACGATTCTCGAGTTTTACATCAATATTGGTTCCTGATTCCAGAAGAGAAGTATTGATAATATTAACAGTCCCCATAATATAATCAACAGTGTAATCAACATTTTCCACCAATGTTTTTCCTCCAGCGGTTACTACAACCGATCCTCGTGGAATATTCATCGCATTTAACCTGATTTCATTTCTTGAACTTGCTTTGTATTCTCCAATAATTCTAAATTTATTTTTTTCACTGAATTCCTGAGCCATTACAAGAGTAGAATCATATAATTCTTGAAAAATATATTTCTCTGCAATCTGATCATCGCCAATTGCCTGCTTTAAATGAGAGCCAAATGGTTCTAACACAGGGAAAAAGAATTTTCCGCTGGAAGAAAAGATAGTATATCCTTCTACATAATCAAACTTACCATCAGGTTGAGGTGCATTTTTGGAGT
Organism: Paludibacteraceae bacterium; assembly: GCA_035369865.1. Lineage (GTDB taxonomy): Bacteria > Bacteroidota > Bacteroidia > Bacteroidales > Paludibacteraceae > MVYY01. The sequence goes on from DAOOVG010000013.1 coordinate 28,332, forward strand.
TCAGCCTATCAAGATTCATCACCTGGAGCAATAATTTATTTTTAATATTTCCTTCGGTAATATATCGAAGTTCTGTACCAATGGAATCGTTTCGATAAACTATTTCCAATATAAAATTTTCAGGTTGAATCTGAGTTGCTCCCAAACTGTAAACGTTTTTCATCATTAAATCCCACGAAGGTAAAGAAGGAGATTGTGTAGTACTTTTTAATAATTTGACAATCAATGCATTTGGTGCAGTTATAGGATCGGTTGAAAATTCACCTACTTGATAAGTTTGTCCGCCATAAGTATATTCGAAAGCCACTGCCAGCACTTCATCAGGTTGCAACATATTGCGTAAAGAAATATAGCCTAAGGTAGGATTAAAAGTATATTCAGAGGGATCCAGTTTACGAGCACTTTCAATTTTTTCATAATCTTGTCCGCCTACTATTCCCAACGCTCCATATTGTGAAGAAAGAATATTGTTAGTTTGCTGAATATCACGAACATTTGGCAAAGAAACAATTTCATCATATAATGTATTTGCCTTGTTATAAGGTAAAAGATTGGTTGACATTGGTTGCCAGTGAGGATTATCAATTCGATCGGTTTCTCCCAGGTCTTCAAAAGCAATAATATTTCTTGCTTGTTCATAATTTCCTCGTTTATTTGTTATCCAAACTTCCATTCTTGTAATAGTAATGCCAGACATCACATAAGGAAGTTTACTCATTGCATTTTCATAATTATTTCTGAAATAATGACTTAAAAAGAAATGCCGATTTTCATCATAATTATCAATATTAATTTCATATTTAGTAGTCTGAGCACCTCCTTGTGTACTTATGGTTTTGGTTTCCGATTCTTGTTGAGATGCAATGGCACTGACACTTAATTTTCCGAACTGCAAATCGGTTTTTATTCCAAACAAAGCTGAGCTTCCTGGTATAAGAGAACTATTCAAGGGCATACTTACATTACCTGCTTCAATGCTTTTAATAATATCATCTTCTTTTCCTTTATAATTGAGTTTAAGCATTTTCTGATCAAATTCAAACGACGATTCAGTATTATAATTTAAATTGAAATTGACTTTGTCGCCTACTTTACCATTTACATTCATCTGAATTTTTTCTTCAAAATCGAATATACCTGTTTTTCTCATTCTTTCAGTCAAAGCTGGATTATCTATTTTATTGGTTTTGTAACCAAATAAAATTTCAGCAGAGCCTTGTGTTCTTACTTGTACACCGCCAGGACCAAAAACTTTTTCAGCAGGTCCAATGTCAAATTTCATGTCGGTCAAACGAAATTTATCTTCATTATCTACTTGACTACCTACATTTTTTTCACGCCAATAATTTTCTATTTCTTTTTTCAAAGTGTAGTCATAATATTCCTTTTCAGTCATTAGAAAAGGGGTAGCAATCTCGATTTCGCCGACATAAGTACGTAAAATGTACGTATTTGTTTGAGGATCGTATTCAGTTACCGATTTAACATTGGAAGGAGTGGGTGCATCAAGGGGTAATTGAGTTATAATATCTTCGTATGTATCCTGACTTAATTTCTTAATAGAAAAAAGAATAGAATCTGAACTTGGTTGTTGAGACTGAGCAGCTTGATTAGAGAAAACCTGACCAAATAAACTGACAAAGCTAAAATTAGCAATCAAGAGGCTACTGAAAAATACAAAAACAGGTACCGATTTTTTCACCTTTTGCATAAATTATTTTTCACTTTTGTAGAAAGCTATTAGATTAAATCAAGTAGAAATTACCCATTTATCAATGTGCTTTAAAAGTCAGATTATTTTCAAAACCTGTTTAATTAAATCTTCTACGTTGGCAACAGATTGTTTTTTCAATATAGATTCAATTGCTTTTTGAGAAACCGCCGCAGAAAAACCAAGCATAACAAGAGCAGCGATAGCTTCTTCTTTTATTTGGGAGGTTGTGTCCTTAAATGCGGGAATATTTTCTTTATTGGAAGTAATTTTTAAAATCTTATCTTTTAAGTCCACAATGATTCGTTGAGCTGTTTTGGTACCAATTCCTTTTATGGAGCTAAGAGCAGAATCATTCTCGCTGGCTATTATCCCTTGAAGCTCTTCAACGGAGTAAGACGACATAATCATTCGTGCGGTATTTGCTCCGATTCCTGAAACAGAGATCAATAACAAAAAAAGCTGCCTCTCATCTTTTGTACTAAAGCCGTAAAGTAGACAAGCATCTTCACGAATCACCTCATAAATATATAACTTAACTGAATTTTTTCCACTTAATAAAGAAAACACGGGGAGAGCAATATTGATAAAATAGCCTATTCCTCCTGTTTCAATCACCACATAAGCAGGTGTCAATTCTGTGATTTCACCTTTTATATAATCAATCATCTGGTTAAAATTTGGTGTAAAAGTAAGAATTTATCTGGAAATATACCAACTTTATCAAGCTATAGAATAAAAAACCTTATTTTTTAGTTAACGTTGATTTCTATAAAAAATTACGATTAAGCAATCAAAAAGAAAAGAAAGAATTTTTGCTAAAGGAAATAAAAAGGCACAATTTCTCTACTCCTAAATAGCTTTTGAAAATAAAAAATAGTTTAAAAATAGTTGTAAATTAGTATTTTGAGTTTACGGTAGGAGAGGGGAGAGGGAGAGAGAAGGATGAGGTGCAAATATTTGAATAACGTTGACCATTTTTTTTATTAAAAAATCCTATCTTTGTAAAATTTTTAGAATATATAAGATGATGCCAGATAGAAAGGCCATTCAAAACTCTCTTTCAAATCAACATTTTGAATGAAGGTATTGTATTATGAAAAAAAGTTGGATAAAGAGAGTATAGATGCTCGGGTTCTTTATCGTTATCAGCGATTTGAAGAAATTATTAAAGAAGCTGAACTACTTTGTCATAAAAATTTCTATAATGCATCAGTAAATATACTTTATTAGGTATGTTACTATATTATTTTTGCTCTTTTTTTAAAAGATAGAGTTAGAAATGCATAGTCACAATGGAATGAAGACTCTTTTTGGCTTGCATTATGTTAAAAACCAAAAAAATCCCATTGAGCAAGCAACAACATATTTTACTCTTTTTGAAAAAAGACATAGTAGTGACTATGATGACTTTATTTTGATTTTGATTTTGATCGCGAGATGGTGGAAGAATTAATTTCTCAAACAAAGGATTTTATCGCTTTTATTAAAAATTTATTAGGCATATAATATGGGAAAAGAATATTTTGTACATGAAAGCAGTTATATCGACGAACAGGTAAAGATTGGCAAGGGAACCAAAATTTGGCATTTCTGCCATGTGCAGAAGGGCGCAGAAATTGGTGAAAATTGTTCGTTGGGACAGAATGTAAACATAGCCAACAATGTAAAAATTGGCAACAATGTCCGTATTCAAAACAATGTTTCAGTTTACGAAGGCGTAGAGCTGGAAGATAATGTTTTTTGCGGACCGTCCTGTGTGTTTACCAACGTAAAGACGCCCCGCGCTCATTATCCGGTTCATGGCATTTACGACAAAACCTTTATCAAAAACGGAGCTTCACTGGGTGCAAACAGCACGGTCGTTTGTGGACATACGGTTGGGCGGTCGGCAATGGTAGCAGCCGGAGCTGTCGTTACAAAAAATGTGAAAGATTATGCTCTTGTTGCCGGTGTCCCTGCTCGACAGATTGGCTGGGTGTGCGAATGTGGTGAGCGATTGGAGAATGATTTAATGTGCAAAAAATGCGGAAAAAAATATCAGGAAACGGAAAACGGTTTGAAAGAAATGTTTTAAATGGGACAAAATCCGGATTGCGAAGCGAAAAAAGTTGAGAATTTAATTAGGAATTTTTCCTGTTATTAAAAGTTCTAGTGGGAATATTTTTTCTCGCTGATTGACGCTGATTTTTTTTACGCCGATTTACGCTGATATTTTTCTGTTGATTTTCTGCGTTCATCTGTGATATTAATCTGCAATAATTTGCGAGAAGTCTTTTCGCTCGCTGATTGACGCTGATTCTATCCGCTGATAAACGCTGATTTTTTCATTGATTTTTTGCGTATATTTGCGTTATTCATCTGCGATAATCTGCGAGAGATGTATTTTTTCACGCTCATGAACGCTGATTTTTTTTAGAAATACCGTTGGTGCTTTGTAAATTTTGTAAAATTCAAAACTAAATAAAATAGCTATGCAATTTCGTGATTTAAAAAAACAGTACGAAGTCCTGAAAAAAGATATTGATCAGGCAATGCTGGAAGTGGCTGCTTCCGGTGCATTTATTATGGGAAAACCGGTGAAAGAACTGGAACAGCAGTTGGCAGAATATGTTGGTGTGAAGCACTGTGTTTCATGCGCCAATGGTACGGAAGCTTTGACGCTGGCATTAAAAGCTTGGGGAATCAAAGCCGGTGATGCGGTTTTTGTTCCCGATTTTACTTTTTTTGCTTCTGCCGAAGTAGTATCGCTCGAAGGGGCTACACCCGTATTTGTGGATGTGGATGTCGATACGTTCAATATCGATCCTGCAGCGTTGGAAAAAGCTATCGAAAAAACCATAAAGGAAGGAAAACTCCAACCCAAAGTTATCATTACAGTTGATTTGTTTGGGCTTCCTGCCAATTATCCTGCTATTCGAAAAATTGCCGACAAATATCATTTATTGATTTTGGAAGACGGAGCTCAGGGTTTTGGAGGAGAAATTAATGGTAAAAAGGCTTGCAGTTTTGGCGATATTTCTACTACTTCTTTTTTCCCGGCCAAACCGCTGGGTTGTTATGGCGATGGCGGAGCAATTTTTACCGATAACGACGAATGGGCTTCGCTGATGGACTCCTTGCGGGTACACGGCAAAGGTTCTTTCAAGTATGACAATGTGCGTATCGGCATGAATTCCCGTCTGGATACGTTACAGGCTGCCATTTTGAAAGTGAAATTTGATGCTTTCAAAAATTATGAATTAAACGATGTCAACAAAGCAGCCAATCTTTATACGGAAAAATTAAAAAATCTGGTAAAAACGCCTGTTATTCCTGAAGGCTATCTTTCCAGTTGGGCTCAATACACCATTCAGTTGCAGGATGAAAAGCAACGGGATGGTTTGCAGGCTTATTTAAAGGAGCAAGGTATTCCGACAATGGTTTATTATCCCAAACCCATGCACGAACAGACAGCTTATCT
>DAOOVG010000014.1:0-33503 GCA_035369865.1 Paludibacteraceae bacterium
ACAACACCGATTTCAAGTCAAGAATTTACAATAGGAATTCATGCGGATAATCATTATTTTATCTATGAAGACAATTCTCTTGATAACAAGAGTTATATTATAATTATTTCTTGAATTTACGAATGATAAAATTGTAAAAAACGGTCATATAACTTGTTAATGTTGTATGTTGTATGTTTTACGTTTTATTTTTACTTCTTGTAATACTTCATGGCTTCGGGTAAATATTCTTTCATCTTAACCAACCTTTTCGCATCACTGGGGTGAGTACTCAGAAATTCGATGGTATTAGTGCTTTCAGCAGACATTCTTTCCCAGAATGAAATGGCTTCGTTGGGATCATAACCAGCCATCGCCAAAAAAATCAATCCTAAACGATCGGCTTCATATTCCTGTTTTCTTGAATAAGGCAAAATAACCCCCACCTGTACTCCTAAACCATAAAGAGCATTTATTCCTACTTTGGTCACTTCCGATTTATTAGTGATTAATAAATCGGTCAATTGAGCTCCAAATTGTGCCAGCATTTCCTGGCTTAATCGTTCGCTACTGTGTTTAGCTACTGCATGAGCAATTTCATGTCCCATTACAACAGCCAGTCCAGCTTCTGTTTTTGTTACCGGTAAAATTCCTTCATAAACCACTACTTTACCGCCAGGCATGCAAAAAGCATTTTTGGAAGGATCTTTTACCAAATTGAATTCCCACGAAAAGTTGGTAATTTCTGATGCCAAACCATTGGCTCTTAGGTAATTTTCTACAGCAATCGAAATATTTTTACCTACTTTTTTTACCAGAGCAGTGTTCATTTTATCAGTGGAAAGAGGTGTTGAATCAAGATATTGCCTGTAACTTTCACTGCTCATTGCCAGAATCTCGGAATCTGGAATTAACAATAATTGTTTTCGACCAGTAATCAGAACTTTTGAGCAGGAAGTCAGTAACACTATTAACAAGAAAAAAACAATACTTTTTTTCATGGTTAAAATTTTTAAGTAATTTTTTTTAATATACTTTTCAATCATTTATCTTTGCAAAGATAATTGTTCAGTTCCTTTGTTCAAATTTTGTTCCTATTTTTTATTAAAACCAATTAAACACTATTTAAGCACTAAACAATGCAGTCATTTTTAAAATACTGGAAATCGATCTTAGCTGTTTTTTTTATCCTTTATTTGTCATTCGCTCCACCATCTACTTTTTCAGAACTTCCTTCTTTTAAATATGCTGATAAATTGGTTCATTTTTTTATGTACTTTTTTTTCACCTTCATTTTAATTTACGATTTTATCCATAACCAAAAAAAATTGAAACAACCTTCGTTTCTATTTATTTGCGTTTTATTTCCTGTTTTATTGGGCGGTATAATTGAAGTTTTGCAAAATCTATTTTTCCGTCCTCGTACTGCTGAATGGTTGGATTGGATATGTGACCTCGTGGGCATATTAATAAGTTTGTTGCTGTTTCTTGTATTTTATGTTTTAACTAAAAAAAGTTTCAAGAAAAGTGAAGGATGATGCCCTAAAATATAAAATTGCTCTTACTTTAATAAAAGGAATAGGATGCAATCTGGCAAAAAATCTGCTGGCTTATGTAGGCAGTGCCGAAGGCGTTTTTCACGAAAAGGGGAAAAACCTTGCTAAAATTCCAGGTATTGGTACTATTTTATCCAAGGAAATTGTTTCACAGGAAGTTCTACCAAGAGCTGAAGCAGAAATTGCTTTCATAGAAAAGAATCATATTCAACCTCTGTTTTTTACAGATAAAGAATATCCCTTTCGGCTAAAAGAATGTAATGATGCCCCTATAATGATTTACTGTAAGGGCGAATGTAACTTGAACGACGGAAAATTTCTGGGTGTGGTAGGTACTCGTAAAGCTACGGAAGAAGGAAAAAGAAATTGCCGACAACTTATTGAGGAACTTTCCAGTACTCTTCCTGATTTAATAGTGGTGAGTGGTTTGGCTTATGGAATTGATATTTGTGCACATAAAACTGCCTTAGCAAATAAAACATCAACGATTGCCGTTTTAGGTCACGGCTTGGATAGAATTTATCCGGCATCGCACCGCTCGATAGCAGTTAAAATTTTGAAAAACGGTTGTTTACTGACAGAATATTTAACTAATACAAATCCTGATCGACAAAATTTTGTGCGAAGAAATCGCATCATTGCAGGACTTTGTGATGCAGTGGTTGTCGTGGAATCGGCAATAAAAGGTGGCGCTCTTATTACAGCCGAACTTGCTAACGATTATGATCGAGATGTATTTGCTTTTCCTGGACGAGTAACAGATGAACGTTCCGCCGGTTGCAATGCTTTAATTAAAAATAATAAGGCTTCCTTGATTGAATCAGCGGAAGATGTTTTGCAGTTTATGAATTGGGATAAACAGAATATAAATAGTCAGGGTAATATTCAGAAAACCATGTATTTTGATCTTTCTTACGAGGAACAAGAAATTCTTTCCTTGCTGAGACATTCTCATGATGGTATTCAGGTAAATGAATTGGCGGTTTCGTTGTCCCAACCTTTTAGCAAAATTTCTTCACTCTTGCTCGAATTGGAATTTAAAGGGCTGGTTGCCTGCTTACCTGGTAATCTTTATAAAGCAATATGATGGAAAATCCTTCTTTTTCCTAAATTTGTCATTATATAAAACCGCTATCAAAATTATTAAAATCCAAATATTCACACAAATATTTGATTATCGCACACTTAATCTTTCCCTCCAGTAAGCTTAAAAAGAAGCTTATTTATATCGTTCTCTGTTAAATTTCAAAAGATGGTTGTTTTTTTAATTGAAATTTTCTTTTATTATGGTATTTTTGTTTGATATTTTAGAAATTTATTTTCCAGTAAAATTCGATATTTTTAAAATCTTCTTTTTTGAGTACGGGAATTATTTATTTTGCGATTCAAATTTTGATATATGATTGATAAAGAATTAGGAGAAATTTTTTTCGTTCACAGCAACAGGGCAAAATACATAAATATTAAAATATTAGCTGATGGCTTGCGTGTTACTTTACCTGTTAATTCAACAAAAAATGATGCCTTGAAATTTATTAATTCTATTCGTCCAAAAATTATCAAAAAGCAATTGTCGATAAAGCAAAGGAATGAAAAGAATGTGGTTACATTGAATAAAAATACTGTTTTCTCTACGCTTACTTTTCAGATTGCTATTAAAGAAGAAAAAAGAGAAAATATATATTTTGAATTAAGAAATGATTGGTTAAACATTTTCGTACCAGAGAATTTTAATTTTCAGCAACCTGTTATGCAAAAACATTTGTGGAACGGTATTTTTTATTTTTTGCGTCAAGAGGCAAAACATTTTTTGCCAAAACGTACGCAAAAATTAGCCGAACAACATAACTTTAAATATAAACAGGTAAAAATTCAATCCAGTAAAACACGCTGGGGAAGTTGTTCAAATCATTTAAATATTAATTTATCCTTTTATTTAATGTTGTTGCCTCTTCATCTGGTGGATTATGTGATTCTTCATGAACTATGTCATACAGTGGAAATGAACCATGGAACTAATTTCTATCAAATATTGGAAAGAGTTACTAATGGGAACAGCAATAAACTTAAAAGTGAGTTAAAAAAATATTCAAGTATGAAATTTCCTAATAATATTGAATGACTTATGATGAATTGGGAGCAACTTTTATCAACCAAACGTTTTGGATTAGAATCATATCACGAACCCAGAAAGGATAGCAGAACTGAATTTCAACGGGATTATGATCGTTTGATTTTCTCACCTCCATTTCGTCGATTACAGAATAAAACACAGGTTTTTCCTTTGCCTGGAAGTATTTTTGTACATAATCGCTTGACTCATAGTCTTGAGGTGTCGAGTGTCGGGCGATCATTAGGTATAAATGTAGCTCGCTGTTTAGCTGATTGTCATCCTCATTGTCCAATTATTCATGAAATTGATGCAATTGTCGCTGCTGCTTGTTTAGCTCATGATATGGGCAATCCGCCTTTCGGTCATTCGGGCGAAAAAGCTATTGCTACTTTTTTTTCTGAAGGGGAAGGACAAAAGTTGGCAGAAAAAATGTCTCCTGTGGAGTGGAAAGATTTGGTTTGTTTTGAAGGAAATGCAAATACTTTCCGATTGCTTACCCATCAATTTGCTGGCAGACGAAAAGGTGGTTTTGTACTTACTTACAGTACGCTTGCTTCTATTGTAAAATATCCTTATGTTTCTGCTTACACAAATAGTCAACACTCAAAATTCGGTTTTTTTCATTCTGAAGCTGCCGATTTTAAAAGAATTGCTGATGAATTAGGAATTATAAATGTTGAAAATAATTCTTTCCACTATGTGCGTTATCCTTTAGTTTTTCTGATAGAAGCAGCTGATGATATTTGTTATCAATTGATGGATATTGAGGATGCTCATAAACTAAAAATTCTTTCCACAGAAGAAACCAAATTTCTTTTTTTGAATTATTTTGAAGAAAATCAGAAACGACAAAAAATGGAAGTCTTGAATTTGGTCAATGATGAAAATGAGCAAATCGCCTATCTACGTTCTTCTGTGATTGGTAAACTGGTAGAAGAATGTTCACAAATTTTTGTTGATAACGAAGAAAACATTTTAAAGGGCACATTTCATACTTCGCTTATTGAACAATTACCACCTTTATCTGCAAGGGCTTATCAATATTGTTTGGATGTAGCAAACAGTAAAATTTATTGCTCTAAGCAAGTATTGGAAGTAGAATTATCGGGGTATAAAATTATTTTAACTTTGCTTGAAAACTTAATACGCGCTGTTCTTCAACCTCAGAAAGCATATTCTCAACAACTTTTAATGCGCATTCCTTCTCAGTATGAAATCAATCATCCTACTGTGTATGGTAAAATAATGGCTGTTCTTGATTATATTTCAGGGATGACGGATGTGTATGCGCTGGATTTTTATAAAAAAATAAATGGTATTGATTTACCTACTTTATAAAAAAGGAACAAGATTGATTTTAGGGTTTTTTTCAATCTTGTTTCAATTTAATAAGTGAATGTTTATGAAATTAAATTTATTTTTTAATCATTAATAGCCAACAGTTTGAGCGACAATAAATTGGTAATAGTTTGGATCGAGTTTTAACACTTCGAGTAATTCTTTTTCTTTTGCACCTGCTCGCACTACACATTTTAGACCTTCAGAAGCGCAATACAAATAAACATTTTGAGTAGAGTGAGCCGCATCCAGCGAAACCAATCGAATACGATTTTCATCAGGAATTTTTCTATCAGTATTGTATTTGTGGTAATCAGCAATAAAAATCAGATTAAGTGGTGCAGTGTAAACAAAATCCTGCAATCCAGTCAGTGAACGATAATCACCTTTTACCGTGGGTATTAACGTATGGCGATGAGGTTCATAAAAATAAATACCATTTGACAAAACGGCATAAACTTGCAACGGATAAAGAGCCATAGCTGAAGGTACGGTTCGTTTACCATTAGGACGATTAACTCCATAAGCTGCCCATAAAATTTCTGAAAGATGTTTTAATGACAGATTTTTTTGTTGAAATTCTCTATCCGATTTACGATGTTGCAATGCATACATCAATGGCTTACCCTCCATTGTGTCAGGCTGTAATAAATGAATAGTGTCAAAAGTGGTAAGTTCCATAGGCTGTAAAGTTGAATCGATTTTTTTATTTTGCTTTTTTTCAACAGGTTTGCATGAAATAAAGATAACAAATGTTAACAATAAAGTAAGCAATATTTTTTTGTTCATAGGTTTAAATTTAGAATGATAAAAGATGTTTCAAATTTAATTTATTTTTTGAATTTAGCCAAGTTTTTTATATCATAAATTCAAGTGATTAATGCAACTTTTTCAGGGTAAATAAGAGGTAAAGGAAAATTATTTTTCAAGACAAAGGAGAAAAAACTTTTTTCTAACTTTGTCTGATAGCATGTTTTTCTGTTTCTGTGATTGTGTAACTAATATACTCATTTTTAATGAGATATTATAAAAAATATGCTACTTCTTTATTTTATTCCCAGCATTTTCTGAAATGCGAAACTTTAGTAAAAAAGATATGAAACAGAAAATAAAAGTACTGAATGTTAAAAATATAAAGACTCTTCATAAAACATTCAATTTTTACAAAGAGTCTTTATTTTAAATTTACATTTGTTTATTTATTTCTGAAAACTATTGTATCATCAACAGCATCTATTATTACTGTCTGATTACTTTGAATTGTACCTGCAATGATTTGTTTCGACAAATCATTAAGAATCAGCTTTTGAATGACTCGCTTAACAGGACGTGCTCCAAACTGTGGATCGTAACCTAAATCAGCAATCAATTTAATTGCCTTGTCTGTGGCTTCTAATTGAATACCATTTTGTTTGAGCATTTCCTGAATATTCTTCAACTGTAATCGTACGATTTCTTCAATTTGAGGCCGATTCAGCGGTTTAAACATGATGATTTCATCAATCCGGTTCAAAAATTCAGGACGAATGGTTTGTTTTAATAATTCAAATACTTCATTTCTTGTTTTTTCAATAATTTCATCATGATTATATTCATTTAATTTCTCAAAATTTTCTCGAATTAAAGAAGATCCAATGTTAGAAGTCATGATGATAATGGTATTTTTAAAATTCACTATTCGTCCTTTGTTGTCCGTCAGTCTTCCATCATCAAGCACTTGTAACAAAATATTGAATACATCAGGATGAGCTTTTTCAATTTCATCAAAAAGTACCACGGAATAAGGTTTACGACGAATTGCTTCTGTCAATTGTCCCCCTTCTTCGTAACCCACATAGCCAGGAGGCGAACCTATTAATCGTGTAACAGAGAATTTTTCCTGATATTCACTCATGTCAATTCGCGTCATCATGTTTTCATCGTTGAACAAATATTCAGCCAAAGCTTTTGCCAATTCGGTTTTTCCAACACCAGTCGTACCGAGAAAAATAAATGAACCAATGGGCCTTTTTGGATCTTGTAAACCTGCTCTACTGCGACGGATGGCATCTGCTACTGCCTGAATGGCATCATCTTGACCTACAACTCGTTTATGGAGTTCTTCTTCCAAATGTAATAACTTTTCTTTTTCGCTTTGAAGCATTCTTGTAACAGGTATGCCCGTCCATTTGCTCACAATTTCAGCAATATCTTCACTGTCAACCTCCTCTTTTATCATTGGGTTCGAGCCTTGTATCTTTGCCAGTTCCTCTTGGTACTTAGCTATTGCATCTTCCAGAGCTTTGATTTTTCCGTAACGGATTTCAGCTACTTTGCCATAATCACCTTCTCTTTCAGCACGTTCTGCCTGAAATTTCAGATCTTCTATCTCGATTTTGGCTTGTTGAATTTTATCAATCAAAGCTTTCTCGCTTGACCATTTTGCTCGTAAAGCTTGACTTTTTTCTTTCAAATTAGCAATTTCCTGATTCAATTGTTCTAATTTCTTTTCATCATTTTCCCTTTTAATAGCCTCTCGTTCAATTTCCAGTTGTTTTATATTTCTTTCAATAACATCAATCTCTTCAGGAACAGAATCTATTTCCATTCTTAATTTTGCAGCAGCTTCATCAATTAAGTCAATGGCTTTATCAGGCAAAAAACGATCAGTAATGTAACGATGTGAAAGTTCAACAGCAGCTATCAGAGCATCATCTTTTATTCGAACTTTATGGTGATTTTCATATCTTTCTTTCAAACCACGTAAAATAGAAATTGAACTTGCCACGTCAGGTTCGTCAACCATTACTATTTGGAAACGACGTTCTAACGCTCTGTCTTTTTCAAAATATTTTTGATATTCATCCAATGTAGTAGCACCAATAGCTCGCAGCTCTCCTCGCGCCAAAGCAGGTTTTAAAATATTGGCAGCATCCATTGCACCTTCACTTTTGCCTGCTCCAACCAACGTATGAATTTCATCAATAAACAAAATAACATCACCATTGGAATTTACTACTTCATTGATAACGGCTTTCAATCGTTCTTCAAATTCACCCTTATATTTAGCTCCAGCAATCAAGGCGCCCATATCCAGTGAAAATATTTGTTTTGTTTTCAGATTTTCAGGCACATCACCTCTCACAATTCTTTGAGCCAAACCTTCAACAATAGCTGTTTTTCCTGTTCCAGGTTCGCCAATTAAAATTGGATTATTTTTGGTACGACGACTCAAAATCTGTAAAACTCGTCGAATCTCTTCATCCCTGCCAATAACAGGATCAAGTTTTCCAGCACGTGCCTGTTCGTTCAAATTAATAGCATATTTATTTAATGCATTATAAGTTTCTTCTGCTGTTTCAGAAGTTACTTTCCTTCCTTTTCGCAAAGTGTTGATGGCTTCAGAAAGTGTTCTTTCATTCACTCCTGCATCATTCAACATTCGCGTAACTGCATTTTTTTCAGTTACAAGTGCCAATAAAATAGATTCCAGAGACACAAACTGGTCGCCAGATTTGGAAGTAATATCTATTGCCTTTTGCAGTACTGCATTTGTTTCACGACTTAAATATGGTTCAGCACCTGACACTCTTGGATAAGCATCAATCATTTTATCTAAGGCTAAATTCAAGGCATTTGTATTCACTCCTAATTTTCCAAATAAATATTGGACAACATCTTCTCCAGTTCGGAGAATTGCCTTTAACAAGTGTGGAGTTTCAATAGCTTGTTGACCCTTGCTCTGTACCAATTCAATAGCATCTTGAATGGCTTCCTGAGATTTAATTGTAAAATTATCAAAATTCATAACTTTAATTTTTTATATTAAAATAAAATCTTTTTAAATTGTCTTTTATTAATAAAAATTGAAAAATAAATTTAAAATTTTATTTCATTTTCTACAAATTATTTACCAATTAAATATTTCGGTAAGAATGTCTTTTTTGTCGAAATAGTATAAAGAAACACTGACAATATTTCAGCAAAAATTATTCCCTTAATATAAAGTTGAAATTGTAACTTGGAGATGACAATTTTTGCAATTCCTTTTTTTTCTGATAAAAAAAAATTATTTTTGTAGAATGAAAATAACAAAATTATAATTACTTATAAACAAGGTTCTAATATGAGCGGTAAAAAAAGAGTTTATACCTTCGGCAACGGACAAGCAGAAGGGAGTGCACAAATGAAAAATTTATTAGGTGGAAAAGGAGCTAATTTAGCCGAAATGAATTTGCTGGGGATTCCTGTTCCACCGGGATTTACTATTACAACTGAAGTTTGTTCTGAATACTATCAATTAGGAAAAGAAAAAATTGTAGAAATTTTGAAACCAGAAGTGGAAAAAGCAATGGAATGGATTGAAAAGCTTATGAAATCCAAATTTGGAGATCCTGAAAATCCCTTGCTCGTTTCGGTACGGTCTGGGGCGCGTGCTTCCATGCCAGGAATGATGGATACAATTTTAAATTTAGGATTGAATGATGAAATTGTAGAAGGATTAAGTAAAAAGACAGGAAATCCACGTTTTGCATGGGATTCCTATCGTCGTTTTATTCAAATGTATGGTGATGTGGTTTTGGGAATGAAACCACTTGATAAAAATGACGTCGATCCATTTGAAAAAATAATTGAAGATTTAAAAAAAGAAAGAGGAATAAAATTAGATACTGAACTTACTGTTGATGATTTGAAAGAGCTGGTAGCAAGATTTAAAAAAGCTGTTCGCGAACGGACAGGAAAAGAATTTCCAGAATCGGTTTATGACCAGTTATGGGGCGCTATTTGTGCTGTATTCGATTCCTGGATGAATGAACGAGCTATTTTATATCGGAAAATGGAAGGTATCCCTGACGATTGGGGTACTGCTGTTACTGTTCAGGCAATGGTTTTTGGTAATATGGGTGATACTTCTGCTACAGGCGTTGCTTTTACACGAAATGCTGCTACAGGTGAAAATGTTTTCAATGGCGAATATTTAGTTAATGCACAAGGCGAAGATGTAGTAGCTGGTATTCGTACTCCACTTCAAATTACAAAAGCAGGTTCACAACAATGGGCAAAACTTGCTGGTATTTCAGAAGAAGAAAGAAAAACAAAATACCCTTCTATGGAAGAAGCTTTGCCGGATATTTATAAAGAACTGAATGAAATTCAACAAAAGCTTGAAAATCATTATAAAGATATGCAAGATATTGAGTTTACTGTTCAAGAAGGTAAACTTTGGCTTTTGCAAACAAGAAGCGGTAAAAGAACAGGAACGGCTATGGTTAAAATTGCCATTGACATGCTTCACGAGGGCATTATAGATGAAAAAACGGCTTTGTTAAGAATTGATCCTTTAAAATTAGATGAATTATTACATCCGATTTTTGATAAAGAATCATTAAAAAATATTAAAGTTATAGCTAAAGGTTTGCCAGCTTCACCGGGAGCTGCGAGTGGAAAAATTGTTTTCAATGCTGACGATGCTGCTGAATGGGCAAAACAAGGCGAAAAGGTCATCATGGTACGTATTGAAACTTCACCTGAAGATTTGGCAGGTATGGCAGCAGCTCAGGGAATATTAACTGCACGAGGAGGAATGACTTCTCATGCTGCTGTTGTGGCACGAGGAATGGGAAAATGCTGTGTGTCAGGAGCTGGTGCATTGAAAATTGATTATGCCAACAAAACTATTCAAATCAATGATTTAGTTTTAAAAGAAGGCGACTATATTTCTCTCAATGGATCAACAGGAGAAGTTTATCTCGGGAAAGTTCCTACCAAAGAACCTGAGTTAGATCCCTACTTCATTGAATTATTGACATTAGCTGACAAATACGCTGATCTGAGAGTTAGAACCAATGCAGACACTCCGCGTGATGCTTCTGTAGCAAGAAAATTTGGTGCTACGGGTATTGGTTTATGCAGAACTGAACACATGTTTTTTGAAGGAAATAAGATTAAAGCTATGCGAGAAATGATTTTGGCAGAAGATACTGAAGGTAGAAAAAAAGCTTTAGCAAAACTTCTTCCTTATCAAAGAGCTGATTTTGAAGGAATTTTTGAAGTTATGGATGGTTTACCTGTTACCATTCGTCTTTTGGACCCACCCTTACATGAATTTGTTCCGCACGATGAAAAAGGGCAGCAAGAAATGGCTGAAGCAATGGGGGTTCCTTTAAAGAAAATACAAGATCGCATAGAATCATTGCGTGAGCAAAATCCAATGTTAGGTCATCGTGGATGCAGGTTAGGAAATATTTTCCCAGAAATTACTGAAATGCAAACACGTGCTATTCTCGAAGCTGCCTTGAATCTGAAAGCAAAAGGAATTAAAATTATTCCAGAGATTATGATTCCGTTAGTAAGCGTAAAAAAAGAGTTAGTTGAACAGGAAAGAATTATTCGTGAAACAGCAAATAAAATATTTGAAGAGAAAGGAGATACTATTGAATATAAAGTAGGAACTATGATAGAAGTTCCCCGAGCAGCATTGACCGCTAACGAAATTGCTGAAAATGCTGACTTTTTCTCATTTGGTACCAATGACCTTACTCAGATGACATTTGGCTTTTCACGAGATGATATTGGTTCTTTTTTACCAATTTATTTAGAGAAAAAAATAATTGAATCGGATCCTTTCCAGATACTTGATCAAACAGGCGTAGGGCAATTAGTAAAAATGGGTGTTGAAAAAGGTCGGACTACAAAACCAAATTTGAAAATTGGTATTTGCGGTGAACATGGTGGCGAACCTTCTTCTATAGAATTCTGTCATCGTGTGGGAATGGATTATGTAAGTTGTTCTCCCTATAGAGTTCCTATTGCTCGGGTAGCTGCAGCTCAAGCCGCCATAAAAAACTAAGAATCTATATTCACAAAAAGGGTAGTTCAATTGAGCTGCCCTTTTTTGTGAATTAAGAATTATCATTGATAAAAAAAATTTTAGCCAAACACGTTGTTACTCGGATAAATACTTCTTTAAAAGAGAAAATATCATCTTTTTGTCATGTACTAAAAACAAAACATTTGCAATGATTTTCAATATTTTATATGCTTTTCATTTAAGTCATAAAACTTGTTTCCAATGACAATTCTATGAGAAAATTAAAAAAGCTGTTGAATCCTTTTGTCCATCAAATAATTATTTATAACTTTGCAAACACTTTTGAGAAAAATGTCAAATTTAAAACGTTAATAAACAGTATGTTAAATCATTATGAAACCGTTTTCATTTTAACTCCCGTTTTGTCTGATACTCAGATAAAGGAAACGGTAGAAAAATTTAAGTCCCTTTTGCTTGAAAATGGGGCCGTAATTACCAATGAGGAAAATTGGGGATTGCGAAAATTAGCTTATCCCATCCAGAAAAAGACGACAGGTTTTTATTGCCTTTTGCAATTTGATGCAGAACCAAATGTAATAACAACATTGGAAACCAATTATCGTCGTGATGAACGTGTAATACGTTATCTTACTGTCCGTCTGGACAAATATGCTTATGAATATGCCGAGAAAAGGAAAAATGTTAAACTTAAAGAAGGAAAGGAGAATTAAAAAATGGCAAACAACAACGAAGAAATAAGATACTTAAATCCTCCTACAGTTGATCTTAAAAAGAAAAAATATTGTCGCTTCAAAAAAAGTGGTATTAAATATATCGATTATAAAGATCCCGAATTCTTGAAAAAATTTGTGAACGAGCAGGGAAAAATTCTTCCACGTCGTTTAACAGGTACCTCGTTAAAATATCAACGCAGAGTAGCTCAGGCTATAAAAAGAGCCCGTCATCTAGCTTTGCTTCCTTTTGTAACTGATTTATTGAAATAAAAACTGGAGGATAAAAATTATGGAGGTGATATTGAAAGAAGATATCAGCAACCTTGGTTATAAAGGTGATATTGTGAAAGTAAAAGATGGTTATGCAAGGAATTACCTGATTCCAACCAAAAAAGCCGTGATTGCTACCGAAAGTGCAAAACGAATGTTAGAAGAAGATAAGAAACAGCGTGCACACAAATTGGAACGTATTAAAAACGAAGCACTTGAATTGGCAGAAAAAGTAAAAGATATTACATTGGTAGTAGGTGCAAAAACCAGTTCTAAAGGAAAAATTTTCGGTTCGGTTGGACCTATTCAACTGGCAGAAGCCTTTGAAAAGGCTGGTTTTACTATCGACCGCAAGTTGATAGAATTAAGCGAACCTGTTAAGGAGGTTGGTTCCTATAAATTGACACTTCACTTGCATAGAGAAGTTACAATAGAAATTCCTTTTGAAGTGATTTCTGAATAAGTCTTATATTTTAATAATGAAATAATAAAAACCGGTAGCTTTTAAAGTTATCGGTTTTTTATTTGATTTCAAACACTGATTTCATTTTCCAATGGTTTCCCGTCTAAAAAATCCTGAATATTTTGCAAAGTAATGCGAGCAATTTCGTCTAAAGCTTCTCTGGTAAAAAATGCTTGATGAGAAGTAACAATTACATTATTGAAAGTAAGGAGCCGAGCCAGAATATCATCATCAATAACAATATTGGAATAATCTTCATAAAAATAATCACTTTCTTCTTCATAAACGTCCAGACCAGCATAACCTATTTTTTTCTTTTTAAGTCCATCAATCAATGCTTTTGTATTGATAAGCTTTCCTCTTCCAGTATTAATAATCATTACGCCATCTTTCATCCTTTTAATGGAATCGTAATTGATCAGATACTCTGTTTCTTTTGTTAAAGGACAGTGCAACGAAATAATATCTGAATGTTTATAAAGATCATTCAAAGTAGTATATTTTATTCCCATACTTTGGGCAAAATTTTGATCGGGATAAGCATCATAAGCCAGAATTTTCATTCCCATGCTTTTCAGAATCTGGATAACAATTTTTCCAATTTTTCCTGTCCCAATAATGCCAGCCGTTTTTCCATTCATTTCGAATCCCATCAATCCTTCCAGGGCAAAATTTCCATCACGCGTTCTGGAATAAGCTTTATGAATTTTCCTGTTTAATGTCAACATCAAAGCAAGTGTATGTTCTGCAATAGAATGGGGTGAATAAGCTGGAACATGAACCACTTTGATGCGTCCTTTTGCAGCTTTCAGATCAACATTGTTATAACCAGCACACCGGAGGGCTATTAATTTTACACCGTTTTCTACCAACATGTCTATTACTTCAGCATCAGCTTCAGCATTTACAAAAATGCACACTACATCGGCTCCTTTGGACAGAATGGCGTTATCTTTGTTTAAATGACTTTTATAATATTTTATTTCAAAGCCATATTGCTTATTTTTCTCGTTAAAAGTGGCGATGTCATAGGATTTTGCATCGAAAAAGGCAATTTTTGTTTTCATTATTTAACTTATTTATTTATTTATACATTTATACAAGTATCGTTTGTGGAAATGGTTGAGCAATAGCTTATTTTTCAACTTCAGGATAAGGAATCCGTGAATGATAAATATTTTTTATTTTTTCTTTGAAAACAGCTTTGACTGTTTCAACATCTCTGAAACTAATGGGGGATTCCCTAAATTGTCCCTCGTTGATTTGTCCATTGATGATATCTTCTACCATTTGTTCTATGTTTTCTTCACTGTAAGAATTCAAACTTCTTGAAGTAGCTTCCACCGCATCAGCCATCATTAGGATAGCTGTTTCTTTGTTGTTTGGAAGCGGTCCAGGATAGGTAAAAGCTGCTTCATTTGGTTGGATATCTGGAAATTGGTTAATGAAAGAATTATAAAAATATCTTGTTTTACTAGTGCCATGATGAGTAGCAATAAAATTAATAATTTGTTCAGGCAAATGATTTTTTTTGGCAATTTTAATTCCTTCAATCACGTGTTGAATAATTGTTCTGGCTGCTTTTTCATAATCCATTTCCAAAAGTGGATTTTTATTCCCCATTTGATTTTCAGAGAAAAATTCAGGATGAACCATTTTACCAATATCGTGATACAAGGCTCCCGTACGCACCAGTAAACTGTTGGCATTGATTTTTTTTGCAGCTTCGGTGGCAAGGTTAGAAACTTGCAGAGAATGTTGAAAAGTGCCCGGCGCAACTTCGGCAAATTTCATCATAAAATCACTATTGATATTGGTCAGCTCTACCAACGTAATAGCCGAAATTAGTCCAAAAATCTTTTCAAAAATGTAAATCAACAAATAAGCGAAAAGTAAGAAAATACAACTTACAGCAAAATATAAAATTGGCATCCAGTCGATTCGTTGCCATTCTTTTTCAGTAATAAATTCAAAACCTATGTACATCAAAGTATAGCTCAGAAAGATATAAAAGGCTGTTTGAGCTAATTGTGAACGTTGAGTCATATCTTTCAGGCTGGAAACCGCAACCATTCCTGCGGTAATCTGCAACAATACAAATTGAAAAGGATTGTCCACCATTAATGAAATGATAAGAATAGTGATAATATGCACAAATAAAGCAGTACGTGAATCAAAGAATACTCGTACAATAATAGGCAGCAAAGCAAAAGGAATAAGGTAATAATTTAGTGTGGTATAACGAATCACAACAGAGGTAAGGCCGATTATTAAAATCATTAAGATGGCGATGAAAAGCAAATTATTAAATTTCTCAAAAATACGTGGACGGAAAAGGTTGAGGTAAAGTATCAGCAAAATTAGCAGCTCCACAATAATAATTATTTCACCCATAGGCACCAAAAATGAGTGTCCAATAGAAGAATTTCTTTTATCAAATTCAATTTTAAGTGAATGTAAAATAGCGTATGTTTCAGGGGTTACGATTTCTCCTTTATCGATGATGCGTTCTCCTCGTTGTACCATTCCACTGGTTAGGGAAAGGTTTTTCAGTAAATCTTCTTTTGAAAGTTCAGAAGTAAGACTGTCGTACCGTAGATTTTCAACCAGATATTTTTGTAAATTGAGTGATAAAATATCCTCAGGTGAATTTTTTACTATTTCTTCATAAGCTTTTTGAGGGGTATAAATTTTATCTATATTAATTATTTGAGAAACTCTCGAAGGTAAAATACAGTAAATGTTCGTTTTATTGTTTTTCAACAAATTGTTATAGTCTTCTGAAGAAATGATTCCTTGAGAATAAATAAATTGGAGTTTTTCTATCAAGTAATTTCTTGCGATGATAGATTTATTTAATTGAATTTCGTTGTCACGAAGCAATTTTTTAAGCTGAGTTTCATAAACGGTAGTATCAAGGATATAATAAGGTATATAATTTTTTAAGATTTCATTTCTTTCTTTGACTACTTGTTCTTCACTTTTATAAACAGGGAAATTGAAAGGGGCTGTCAATAGTTCATAATTCCATGGTTTGCCTATTTCAAAATCATAATTGAATTTGTTTTCTTTCGGGAAAAGCAAAACAATTGCAATTACTACAGCAAAACCCAATAAAATTTTAAAAATATTTTGTAGCGAAGATTTTGAAAGATTTAATTTCATAATTATTGAATATCTATTTTTCTAACACGAAGTTGCTTAAAATCTAAAAAACCGCAAATAAAAAAAATTGTTCAAAAAATTCAAATTTTTAGTTGAAATTTGATAATTTGTTTGTATTGTAAGGTCGTAAATTAGCTTTTTTATTCAAAATTCAAAATTTTTTTAGGTTAACGCTGTTATTGGATTTTTTATAAATTTTTCTCCTCAAAGGTATATCAATTTATATTAACTTGTAAAACACTAATTTACAATATTATATATTTTTATTCAAAGATATAATCTCCTTCCTCTCTTTTAATCAGTTAATGAATTTACTCAAATAAAAAAAGATATTTCTTTGTCTGTATAATTTTAAAAACGTATCTCTTTCGTTTTATCCATTTTAAGGGCATAATCATAAAACAAAAAAATGTTTTTTCAAATAAACCATATACCATTTTCTGAAATAAAAATTTCTTTTTCACTTGAAAGTTTTTTCTGTATCTTTAATAAAACATCCGCTGAGCAAATTTTCCAATTCTTTACCTAACTAAGCTTTCATCCAAATAGTTAGAAAAATTTTCGACATATTTCTCTTCCAGAAGATCATTAAAAAGTAAGCACGAAATAGATGACTATAATAATATTGAGCTTTAACATACTTTATGCCAAGCTATTTGGTCAATTATTTTATAAAATTTATTTCGCCAAATGAATTGATTTTTTTCAGAAAAATAAACTTGAATATATTTGTTAATTTTTTCACCTAAATAAGTGAAAAATTTTCATTCAGACAAACTTTGAAGCCTTTTTTCAATATCTGCTGATTTTTTAATCGCTTTCGATGGAGCTTTAAGCAAATCTTTTAAACTTCTCTTCAAAAAATTTTTAGTAGAATAAGAAAGAAGATAGAAATTGTTTTTCCAAAAAATCTGTATTTGAAAGAGAGAAATTCAAGTTATGCCCTCTTCTTTTAAATTATCAGGGTATGTTATTTTTGCTTCGATGCGTCTTTTCTTATTTCTTTTGGTTTTTGTTTCAAAAGTGGTACAGCCTTATAATCCCAAACTTCTTCAAATTCCCAATTAGGAATCAGCGTCATTTTTTTTGGCAAATAAAATACTTCTTCGGGTTGACGATGCAAAGAAAAATCGCCTGTATCCCATTTTCCATTTCCATTTTCGTCTAAAAACATTCGTACATAATAACTTGTAGGCTTTAGATGTTCAAAAACAGTTCCTGAGGCTTGTGCAGCTTTTGTATATAATACCTTGTCCTTTTCGTCCAAGAGTTGGATAATGGCATTGGGATGATATTCAGCCAAAACAATTTTTAGAGAAGCATATTCATCTAAAGAACGAATTTTAAAAGTCGTAGAATATTTTTTGTTTACCTGCTTATAAATACTAGTAAATGCTGCTGAATCAATTTCAAATTTATATGTTTTTTGAGGTTCCCATTTGTAATCAATGGCATAGAACATTTGGGTAGAATCTACCTGGTGCCACTGAACAGGTAAAGGCTTGAATATAGAATCTTTTTGTTCACTTAATTGGATTTTAGATAAATCCACATTTGCTAATGGTGAATCAAACCGAATTAGGATAGGAAGATAAATTTCAAAAGTACTGGTAAGATTAGTTGAAAATTTATAATCCTGTTTAAATAAAGCTTCAATAGGTGATTTTTTAGCTTTTGATTTTGAGGCACTTATAGCCTTTCTCATAAAAATATTTAAAGTATCGGTAGTTGGGGTCAATTGATACAACGAATCAGTTTTTAAATAGGTCATTTCTATTTGTAAAGTATCTTTCTCCCAGCATATTGAATCTGTTAACCAATAAGTTATGGTATCATTGGTGTTGTTTTTTTGAACTAAATGTTTTCCTTTCCAATCAAAATTAAGCGGTTTTATTTGGGGCATTTCTGCAAGCGAAGTATTGAAGTACAAAGTGAACATGTAAGGTTGTTTTCGCTCATACTTTACCAGATATTGTCGTTTTTTGCTTTCTTTAAAATATCGCAAAAGTATATCATCGGGTAAAAAATGAGTTCGAATTACAGTCTGAATTGTGTCAATGGTTATCGAATCTTTCCATATGGTATCCTGCACTTCTTCTTTTCTGAAATCAGGAATGATGAATGAATCGGTAAATGCCAATCCTTCTCCGGGTTGAAAATAGTAATCTCGATTAACATCTCCTAAGGCAAAAATTTGATAAGTGTTTTTTTTCACATTATTAATTGAAAAATCTCCTTCTTCGTCAGTTCGACCAATGCGAAGAAACGGTTTTTGAAGAAAAACAGAATCGGACAATTCATCATAAATACCTACAATGATACTTGAAATAGGATTCAAATCTTCTGCATTAAGAACTGTTCCTGCAATTTTTAAAGAATCAATTTCATTGCCGGTTGAAAATGAAAACACATAATTTTTTAAAGGATTTTTTTCATTTAAATCAACAATGGCATTACCAAAATCAATAGTGTAAGTAGTGTTAGGTTTTAAAGTATCTAATAAATTAACAATTAATCTTTTCCCAACAGCTTTAATGTCAGGGGGTTTACGTTGAGGAGGTGAAATAATTACGTTTTCAGCAATTTTTTCAACACTGATATTTTCATCAAAGTCAACCAGAATTTGTTTTTTTGCAAAGTTCAAAGCTCCATTTTGTGGAACAGAACGAATTATTTGAGGAGGAATAGTATCTTTTGCGCCGCCAGTTGGACCTTGAGCTTTATTAGCACAGGAAGAAAAAAACAGAATGAAAAAATAAATTCCGAAAAAATAAAAGAGGTATGTTCTATTTCTTTTTTTATTTGCCATTTAATTGAATTTAACTTTTCTTTGTTTTTCAAAATTGAAGAGACAGAACTTAAAAAAATTACTCAGTCATTTGAAGCGTTAAGACTTTATGACCAATTCTGCAAAACAAACATTTTTTTTCTTCACAATAGTTTCTCTTTAACTGAATTAAAGCTTGTGAGTCAAAAGCTGTTTCAGACTCAAGTCCCACATTTTTCCAACCTTTAATCAATGCATTTTTTTCAGAAGGTAGTTGTTCTAAAATTTGTAATGATTTTTCCTTCAAGTCTTCGTTGCCTTTTTTTAATCCATAACAAAACAAGAAAGGAACAATAGTATTGATTAAAATGCTGTTAATAGAAGCTGACCCTAATTTTTTCGTACGTTTTCCACTTGATTCTCCAAACAGATAATGTGTTTGCCAGTAAGAAGAAGGTTCACATGTCAACAAAGACTTTAATTCATTAAGATAGGGTTTTTCTATTATTTTTGAAAATAATTTTGAAGAGTTGTGTGCCAAGGAAGCAAATTGTGCAATTCGTACATGGGGGAAATTATAGGGACGCAAGCGAAACAATTTCCATTGCGAGCTATCCATTGGTTGAAGAGAAAATTTTGACTTCAGAAAATGATATTCTTTTTTTAAATCTTTCACATAATTATCTGTTACTTCCACATTTAGCAATCCAGCCTGACCAAACAGAATAGCTTCTAACTGAAAGAGATTATCCTTATGCTTTCCCAATACCATTAGCGGAATTGTTTTTGCCAGGGATTCAAAAGCCTGTCCATTTGTTCCAAAACCAAAATTACGAGCCAAAGTAATATAAAATGCTTCTTCCCAGTGTTGTTGGGTTATCTCCAAAAGGGTGTCAATTGCTTTTACTTTTTGCTCAAGCCGTTCAATAACTAAAGTATTTTTCCAGCTTTGAATAAAAATGGAAGGAATTTGTTCAAGTTTATCTGCACAAGGTATCCATTGCTGATTATTGAGTAACGTTTCATAATTGGTTTCAATTTTTTGGGGGAAAGTCAAAACCAATTGTGGAATTTTAGAACCATCAGTTCGGAATACTTCTCCATTTGCCTCGCCTACCACATGAAGAATAACACTATCGTAAGCTTTATCAAACTGATGCTGATGTTTTAACCAATCAGAAGACTGAGAATGAATTTCCACGTTCCCTGCCCACAGTGTGTTTCCTATTTTGATTTTTGAATTAAAAAAATCAGGACCACCATCTACATTATATTTTCCTACATCAATTACCTCAACTTTTTCTCCATCAACCGTGTAAAGCTGATTTTGATAAAAAAGTTTATGTTTCCACACATATTGTAAAATGGCTTCTTTCATAGATAAAATAAAAAAACTAAAAATTAATTCAACTAGGTAATATTACTGAATTAAATTGCTATATAACATCAAAATTATAACCTTTTTTATTCCAGAATTCAATTGCCTGAGGTAATACTGCCAGTACATTATTTTTTGCTTTTATGGAATCATGAAATAAAATAATGGAACCGTTTCTTGTATAATGTTTTACATTATTGAATACTTTTTGAGGTGATAACTTAGTATTATAATCATAAGTAATTACATCCCATAAAATGAGTTCATATTTTTTATTAAGAGCTCTTTGCTGACTTCTTTTCATTTTTCCATAAGGTGGACGGAATAAATTGCTGTCAATCAATCGAGCAGCTTTTTCAACGTTATTGAGGTATTCTTCTTTTGAAACTGAATAACCTTTCAAGTGATTATAAGTATGATTCCCCACCCGATGTCCTCTACTCAGTACTTCTTGATAAAGTTCAGGATATTTTTTCACATTTTCTCCTACACAAAAAAAAGTTGCTTTTATTCCATGTTCGTCCAATAATTTTAAAATAAAAGGTGTTACTTCTGGAACAGGACCATCATCAAAGGTGATATAAATAGTCTTTGAGGATGGCAATTTTCTCCACGTATATTTGCCAATAAAGGGACGTAAAAATTTAGGGAACTGAAGATTCATTTACATACGAAAATGTTTTGAATACTGAACATAATATGGAAAATATTTGTTTGCCAAATCTTTACGTTCAGCTTCATCGAAAATTCTCAAAACTTCATTCAATATGGCCATATTATTTCCCATTTCGCTGGTAATACTGTTTTGCTGAGTAGGACTTAATTGTAAACTCCAGTTTAAGTATTCCACACAGTCATTGGCAATTTGCTCCAAAATTTTATCCGCTTTTGCTGGCTGCTGAAGTTGATAATAATATTGCCCCATCATAAGAGAAGAATAATCATGTCGAACGCTCGTGCCGGGAATCATTTCGTTACAATAATCCAACACTTTCTCAGCCCTAACAGAATCATTTTTTGCTATTAGGGCACCTGCCAATTGAGTAATAAACATTCTATGTGTTTTACACATTCTGACGATGTTTTCATCCAGATAGACTTTTGGATTATTCACGCCACCAAAACGGAATTTATTCATCACATTATCATACATTTCGTCCACATTAACACCAGGTCCAGCACCTTTAACTCCAATGGGCAAAATTTGATAAGCCAAACCTGTCAATTCAAAATGATCAGTTAATCCCAAATAATAATCATCACCAACTGTTACAGCAAAATACATTGGCCGTTCCCATTTGTTTTCTTTCAACATTTCAAGAACCATCAATTCACTTTTTGTAAGTCTATTTTTTAATGAAATATCTATTTGTGGAATAATTTCGCCTGCTCTTTCAGGTTTCAGTGTGCCTGTTTTTAAAACTTCTTCAGGATCAATGGGTAAATAAACCTCTTTTGTAGGGATAAAAGATTCTCCATCAATTTTTGTATATGAGTCAGTACTTAAAATAAAATCTATCACTGTTTTCAATTGAAGAGGTTGTTTGATAACATCTTCCACTTGAACAACTTCATTTTTTCCCGATAAATAATCCTCTTTTTTCCACGAAATAGGAAGAGGATCAGATTCATATGCCTGACGTTTCATCTGGTCGATATACCAGTCTGTTTGAAGATAACTGAGGTTGCAATCTCTTACGTCTGTTCTATTACCTTCTACTTCCTGGTTGTACCATAAAGGGAAAGTATCATTATCGCCATTCGTAAAAATAATAGCGTTTTGTCGGCACGAAGCCAGATAATTATACCCAAAATCACGAGCGGCATAACGTTCACTCCGATTATGATCATCCCAGTTTTGAGCAGCCATTAAAGTGGGAACACCTAAACACAGCAAAGTCACTAAAATTGAGCTGGATATTTCAGATAGGTATTTGTTGACTGTTTTAAAGAGTTCTATTAGTCCCAACCCGATCCAGATGCTGAAAGCATAAAATGAACCGGCGTAAGCATAGTCTCGTTCTCGAGGCTGATAAGGCGTTTGATTCAAATAAACTACAATGGCAATACCTGTCATAAAAAATAATAAGAGAACTGTCCAGAATCCTCTTCTGCCTTCTTTACCTCCGTAGATTTGTGAAAAAATCCCTAAAATTCCTAACAATAAAGGTAACATATAGTAAGTATTATGACCCTTATTAGTAGCCAGAGCGGTCGGTAAATTCTTTTGATCCCCGACCAGCATGTTATCAATAAAATTTATTCCTGTAATCCAATTACCTTTGTCCACCTCTCCATTTCCCTGTAAATCATTTTGTCGCCCACTGAAATTCCACAGGAAATAACGCCAATACATGAAATTTAACTGATAATTGAAAAAGAAACGTAGATTTTCAAAAAAAGTAGGGCATACATCTGTTTTCTGCTGTCCACAATAGTCATAGGTAATCTGTTTGCCTTTCACTTTTCCCCATTCTTTATAAGCTTGAATATGATTTGGAGAACTACTGTACATACGAGGAAAGAACATACAAAAACGTTCATCCATCTTATAATCAAATTTATTCCCTGTTTTTAGATAAACATCTTTTTCATCTGGAGATGTTTTAGGTTTGGGTGTATACATGGGTTCTCCTACTTTTTGTTCGGGAATGCACATATTCCCTTCTATACGAAGTTTAACTGGTGCATTATAAGTGGCACCATAGAAAAGAGGACGATCTCCATATTGTTCTCGATTCAAATAATATTTTAAGGCAAAAACATTATCGGGTGAATTTTCATCCAGGGGTGGATTAGCAGTAGAACGAATAACTATCAAAGCATAAGTAGAATAACCTATCAGCATTAATGTAATCATCAAAATGGAGGTATGAAGGAAATGAGGGCTAACTTTGTTTTTCCAATGATAAAAATAGAATGCCAACGCTACTATTAAAATTATTCCCAGAACAATATGAGCGCCAAAGAATGGGATTCCTGCCAGCGTAATTGCAAGAAGAACGGAAAAAGTCATTCTAAAGTAATTTTTAGCTACATACGACTCATATATTGCCCATGCTAAAGCTGCAATAGTCAAAACAAGATAGACATATAAACCACTATTAAATGGTAAACCGAGTGTATTAACAAAAAACAATTCAAACCAGCAAGCCACCTGGACCGATCCTGGTATTATTCCATATAATACAACTGCTAATAAAACTACTGAAACTAATAAAGCTAAAAAAGTTCCTTTAGTAGAAGGCGTGTATTTTTTATAATAATAAACCAAAACAATAGCTGGAATTGCCAGTAAATTTAACAGGTGTACACCAATAGACAAACCCATCAGATAAGCTATTAATAAGAGCCACCGATCAGAGCCCGGTTCATCAGCTTTTTCCTCCCACTTTAAAATTAACCAGAATACTACGGCTGTAAACAATGAAGAATAGGCATACACTTCGGCTTCTACTGCTGAAAACCAGAAAGTATCAGAAAAAGCATAAGCCAAAGCACCTACTAACCCCGCCCCTATTATGATAATAATATTGGCTAAAGTATAATTTTCTTCAGATTTGATTAAAATTTTTTTAGCCAGATGAGTAATCGTCCAAAATAAAAAAAGAATGGTCAAAGCACTACATAACGCCGACAGTGCATTAATCATTACTGCCACTTTTGATGGATCAGAAGTAAACAAGCTGAAAAGACGAGCAGTCATCATAAAAAAAGGAGCACCAGGAGGATGACCTACTTCTAATTTATAAGCTGTAGCAATAAATTCCCCGCAATCCCAAAAACTGGCAGTTGGCTCCAAAGTTGTTAAATAAGTTACAAAAGCAATGGCAAAAGCCAACCAACCGAAAATAATGTTAAGTGATTTGAAACGCTTCATTTAATTATTGTTTTAACCAGTTTATAGAAGGATATGCCTTCAAAGATACAAAGAAATTTTTTTTAAAAAGAGAATATTATTCCTTTTTAGTTGAGTTTTTGCTATTAAAAAATAAAACAAATAAATAAGGGGCTGATATTTGAATCACCCCTTACTGAAAACTATAAAAAATTAATTACATTCAATTATTAGAATGCCCATTTGATCGTTGAGTCCAGTAATAGGAGTAACAATCTGCAATAACGAATCTTTTTTGAACGAAATAGCTTCAGGAATTATAAAACGATGAGCATCCTTAAAAGTGCGACCTTCTTCTTTCTTATCTGTTGAAAGAATTACTTTGGCACTGACCGGATCGATTAGTTGAATTTTTTGAAAACCTGGTTTTTTTATCAGCATCAGGAAAAATTGATTGATTTGTTCTTTGTTGTTGCGAAGCAACTCACTTCTTACAGCCCATGAAAAAACCTCAGAAATCGTAACCAATTGTGAAGTTTTGATGCTATCTAGTTGATGTTCATAACAAGAGTGTAATCTGAGTTTTTCTTTTGCAAAATTTCGCTCCATAACCTTGATCTTAATAAAAGCTGCCAGTAGCACCACTATCAGCACAACAATCAAAAAACAAACAGATTTATGTTTTTTGATCCAGACTTTAATTTTACTTTCTTTCTTTTTCCCCTGATTAGACAAATTTTTATTTGTCTCTTCATTTTTTTTTGATAATTCTTTTTCGTCTGTCATAGGTTTAATTTTTGAAAAAACAACACTTTTAAAAAATTATGTGCAATGAAGTAATTAAAAGTTGAAAAACTTATTTTTCTAAAAATCATTCATAAGCTCCCATTTTGAGCATATTGATTTCTTTTTGTGTAAGGAAACGGTATTTTCCTCGTGAAAGATTTTTCTTAGTCAAACCTGCGAAATAGACTCTATCTAAACGTACTACTTTATAGCCATATTTCTCAAAAATACGACGAACCACATGGTTTTGACCTGAATGAATTTCAATGCCCAATTGTTTTCTATCGCCTTCTTTTATAAATTCTATGGCATCAATTTCAATCAACTCTTCATCTTCAAGTGCAA
Source organism: Paludibacteraceae bacterium (assembly GCA_035369865.1). GTDB lineage: Bacteria > Bacteroidota > Bacteroidia > Bacteroidales > Paludibacteraceae > MVYY01. Next base: position 25,523 of record DAOOVG010000014.1, read on the forward strand.
CACCTTTTTTAATATTTTCATAGTCCTGTTGAGTCAATGATTTATCGAGAGTTAATTGATAAATTTTTTTCTTGTCATATTTGGGATGGGTTAATTTTGCAGCCAGATCTCCATCGTTAGTTAACAACAGGACGCCCGTAGTATTTCTATCAAGCCGACCAACAGGATAAATCCTTTCACTACAAGCATTTTTAACAAGATCCATCACTGTTAAACGAGCATGTGGATCGTCAGAGGTTGTTACACAATCTTTTGGTTTATTGAGCAAGATATAAACTTTCCGTTCCAGATGAACTTCTTGATTACGAAACATTATCTTGTCAGTTCTCATTACTTTGGTTCCCATTTCAGTAACTATCTGACCATTAACCGAAATAACACCTGCTTTGATAAATTCATCAGCTTCCCTACGTGAACATACACCTGCATTGGACAAAAACTTGTTTAATCGAATAGGCTTTGAATAATCAATATTTTTCTTATTATATTCAAGTTGTTTTTTCTGACTATAGGGCAATTTATGAAAATCTTTCCTATCATTTTCACCTCTTGAAGAATAAGAACTGGTTTTATTATAATTTACTTTTTCATATTTCGGGAAAAAAGTAATATTCTTCTTCTTTTTTACAATAAGGTCATTTTCATTTTTTCTATCTGAACTATAATCTTTGCTTTTATTATTTCTGTTTGAAAAATTAGAAGTTTTAGAAAATGAATTTTCTTTTTTCTTTAAAATCAATTTTTTCCCCGCCTGGATGCGAGTACTTTCTGTTTGGAATAAGCCTTTATTTCTTTTTTCTACAGGCATATCTTTTCTGTCACTTTTTCTATAAAATTTACCGTCACGGTCGGCATTTGAATTTAATTTATTTTTTAAATTTTCTTGCCTATTTTCACTGTTTAATTTCATTTTGATTTGATAAAAAATTTATATTGCAAATTTCATAAAAAAACTTGGATAAATCATTATCCTATAAGTCAAAAAACTCTAATAAATTAACAATTTACTTTAAAATGAAGCTTATAAGTCACAAAGTAAGCAGAAATCTTCTGGAATTTCGATTATGCTTATATTTGCAATAAAATCAAAGACAAAGATACCAAAACTGGAAGCAAGGAAAAAACTTTTTATGTTATCTAAAAGACTTTCTACTAGTATAAAGAAAAGTTTAGTCACTTCTTTAAAAAGTGTGAATACAAATGGACAAAATTTTTTGAATGAAAGGAAGTGAATTCAATAACAGATAGGAGCTATTATATGCATAAGAAATTGCAATTTACATAGTAGAGTATTAAGACAAATTTACCTTATTTATTTCGTATATCAAAAGGATGGAAATTATGAATTATCAAATACAAACTATAAATTGAAAGGTACATTTACCAATTTAAAGAAAAATTCAAATAACAATAACGGAATAAGTAAAGAAAGTCGCAATCGATTTATAGACGCGTTTTTTAAAGTATAAGGAGACGAAATTCTGTATTACTAAGAAAAAAGAGTGCGTTAAAGACACTTCTTACAACATGCATTAGACATTCGTAACTCCCTATTTCGCTAAGTTGCTACCTATCAAAGCTTTGTTGCATTTCAATTTACAAAAATAGAAATAGAAATCATAAACAAAAATATAAAAAAAGAGCAAAATTTTGCGCCTACTTTTTAAACTTATGCACTGAAAAAGGTAAATAAAAAATTTCTTTTTTTACTGTATTCAAAATATTTAATCTATTTCGAGTTGCAAACCATTTTTAAGGACCGTAATTGCAGGATTTTGTTCAGCCATCATTTTATAGCGTTCTTCAGGATTTTTTGGCTTTTGCGATTCAGATTTTTTCATTAATTTAATTTTCATTTGAATGGTTGAATTTTTTAACTGATTTTGCAAATAACTCAAAATTTGTGGTTGTAATTTTTTTAATTCTTTTTCCTGAAGAGTATTAACAACTGAAACTTCAAAATCTGTCTCCGATAAGCGTTGAGGTTCTGTATTTTGAATAAAAGTTTTCATTCTGATTTCTTCTTCAGAAAGTGTTTCAGCAAAATCTTTCCACGCTTTCAGCAAATTTTCATCCGTAAAATTTTCATCTTGAATGATTTCAGAGGTTACTTTTTTTTCTGGAATTTCCTCCGAAGTTGTATTAGAAGAATTGATAGAAATGCTCACTGGAGGTTGGATATACTTTTGTTTAGGCTCTTTCACTGAAACATTATTAATTCCTTTCACAGAATTTCTTGAATTCGTTTTTTCTTTATGAGCCTGAATTTCGTCTTTTTGATAATTTTTTGAATTTATAGAATGGTCGTTAGGTATAATTTTTTGCAGGGGTATTTTTTCTTCTTCAACAATTGGTTGGTTTTCCTTAGTTAATTGACACAAACGTATTAGCGTAAGTTCTATCAACAATCGTTTGTTTTTGCTGATATTATAATTGAGCTCACATTCGCTGGTTATTTTTAAGGCATTGAATAAAAAATCAGAAGAGCAACTTTCCGCCTGTGTTTGATAATGTTTTCCTATGTCAGCCCCCACTTCCAGTAAAGGAATAGTTTGTGGATCTTTACAAATCAAAATATCGCGCAAGTGTGAACTAAGTCCTGTAATAAAATGATAGGCATCAAATCCTTTATTCAAAATTTCATTAAAAATCAGGAGCGATTGACTAATATCTCCTTTTAAAAAAGCATTTACTAATTGAAAATAATATTCATAATCCAGAATGTTTAAATTTTCCAACACTTGTTGATATGTGATATTATTTTCGCACAGACTTACCATCTGATCAAAAATAGACAAAGCGTCACGCATGCTCCCGTCACTTTTTTGAGCTATCACATTGAGAGCATTGATATCAGCCGTGATATTTTCCTGCTGGGCAATATATTGTAACTGCTCAACAATTTCATGAACAGAAATTCTATTAAAATCATAAATTTGACAACGAGAGAGAATCGTTGGAATAATTTTATGTTTTTCTGTGGTTGCCAGAATAAATATAACATGTGCGGGTGGCTCTTCCAGAATTTTTAGAAAAGCATTGAAGGCACTGGTAGAAAGCATGTGAACTTCATCAATGATATACACGCTGTATTTCCCTATTTGGGGCGGAATGCGAACTTGTTCAATTAAGGAACGAATATCGTCCACACTATTATTGGAAGCAGCATCCAGTTCATGAATGTTGTAGGAACGTTGTTCGTTGAAAGCAATACATGATTCACATTCATTGCAGGCTTCGTAATCTTCTGTAAGGTGCTCACAATTAATGGTTTTTGCAAAAATTCGAGCACAAGTGGTTTTGCCAATACCTCTGGTGCCACAGAATAGATATGCATGTGCCAGATGATTGGTTTTTATGGCATTTTTTAAAGTGTTTGTCAAAGCTGTTTGTCCAACTACCGATTTGAAAGTGGTCGGACGATATTTTCTTGCTGAAACAATATAGTTTTTCATAAACAAATTTTTCAATCTTTTACATGCAAATTTAATGAAAAAAATTTAGGTTTTTGAAGTTATGAATTTTTTTGAAGTGAACAAAGATGATAAAAAAAAATTTTTTTTTATCATTAGGTTAATTCTTAACTTCGTAAAAGTTATGTAATACGTAATTCCAATTTTTCCAAAAGACTGACAGTTTTCTTGGTAATTAGCAGTATAGCATTTGTTGTTGATTTTCACTTGTTTTATTTCGGTTAGAAAAACAAATCAAATCTTTAGGTGAAGATTTTCCGTTGAGTTCATATTTTGTCAGCAACAATATATTCGATAATACCAAGATAAAGCATCAGTTGTTTTCTATTCTCCCAAACATAGACGAAACGACTTTACGTCTTTGATATTGACCTAATTTATTCTGTTAATAAACCGAAACTTATTACTACTCTACCGAAAAAACAAATATTAAATTAATAATCGATCCATCTCGTTTGCTTTTACCGATTCAATAAATCCATCCTTTTCGGTAATTCTGTCAAGAAGTTTTCCTTTACTTAAAAAAATCCGTTAGAAAGTTCTAACCTGATGACAAATTTGGGTTAAAACAATTCCAGATTCTTATTGATAATAAAATATCTTGAAAGTTTAATACTCATCTTTTGAGCTATTGATCTTAAAAAGTTTCATCAATTCAACCACTGCAATAGGAGTCAGTGAAAGCAGTAATACATATATCCAATGAATTTTGTCCATAGCAACAATGCCAAAAACATTCATTAGTGGTGGAATTAAAAGAATCAATACCATAAAAGCTGCAGAAAGAACAACAGCTCCTATCAAGGCTTTATTGGCAAATAAACTGATTTTGAAACAAGATATTTTATTAGAATGAAGATTTCGGACATGAATTAATTCAGCAAATCCGAGTACAGCAAAAGCCATAGTTTGTCCCAGTGGTTGACCGCCATCTTTGAATCCGATGAGGTAAGCAGCCAGTGAAATTAAACCGAGGGTTATTCCCTGATAAATTATACGCCAAACCATTCCTTTGGAAAAAAATCCTTTTTTAGGGTTTCGTGGTTTTCGTGTCATGATATCTTTTTCTGGTGGATCCATACTCAACGCCAAAGCAGGCAGACTATCTGTTACAAGATTTATCCACAAAATAAGTATTGGAGTCAGTGGATTGCCAAGATTCAGCAATGAAGCTATAAGTATCAATAAAACTTCCCCTACATTGGATGATAAAAGATATTGAATAGCTTTGAGAATATTATCGTAAATCCGGCGACCTTCTTCCACAGCATTAACAATGGTAGCAAAATTATCGTCAGTAAGGATAACATCTGATACATCTTTTGTTACCTCTGTGCCTACTATTCCCATTGCAACTCCTACATCAGCTTGCTTCAGTGCAGGAGCGTCGTTAACACCATCGCCAGTCATAGCAACAATATCTCCATACGATTGCCAAGCCTTTACAATACGAACTTTATGAGTAGGTGCTACTCGAGCATATACAGAATATCCTTTTACATGACGATATAATTCATCATCAGACATTTTTTCAAGATCAGAACCTGTAACAGCCTCATTGCCTTCCTGATAAATACCAATTTCTTTAGCAATAGCAAGAGCGGTTATTTTATGATCGCCTGTAATCATTACCGGCTGGATTCCAGCTACTTTACATTTTGCTACCGCGTCTTTTACTTCAGGACGTGGAGGATCAATCATTCCAAGCAATCCTACAAAAATAAGATTGTTCTCAATGGTTTCAACGGTCACCTTGTCGGGAAGTTTATCAATATCTTTGTAGGCTACTGCAAGAATACGTAAAGCCTTTTCTGCCATATTCTCATTCTGTTTTCTGATAATAGTAATATCTTCATCAGTAATTGGACGAACTTTATCTTGTGCCAAAATATGAGAGGTAACACTTAATACCTCATCTATTCCTCCTTTCACATTAACACGTAGTTTCCCATTTTCCATTTTATTAATAGTAGCCATACGTTTACGTTCCGAATCGAATGGAACTTCAGCGATGCGTGGAAATTTTTTCTCTTCTTCATTTTTATTTATTCCCAGATTCAAGGCTATATCCACAATTGCTGTTTCAGTTGGGTCGCCTGCATTTTCGTGAGTGCCGTCAGGAAGAATTCTTAGATGAGCATCGGTACAAAGCAATGCAGATTGTAACAGAATTTGTTGGGTGTTATTCCATTCTTCAGAAATATTTTGATTACGAAAATCAATTTCATTTTCTATGGTCCAACTTTTTACCACTGTCATTTTATTCTGAGTAAGAGTGCCTGTTTTATCGGAACAAATCACCGTGACGCTACCCAATGACTCTACCGAAGGTAGCCTACGTACAATAGCATTAAGTTTTACCATTCGTTGTACCCCAATAGAAAGCACCAAAGTAGAAACAATCTGAAGTCCTTCGGGAATAGCAGCAACGGCAAGGCTAACAGCCATCATAAACATATCCAGCCAATCATTCCCATAAAGCAAACCTACAATAAAAATAACAGCACAAATAATAATTGCAACATAACCTAAAATTTTGCCAAGCTGTTCCAACCTTTTCCCCATAGGTGTTTCAGTTTCTTCGGTATGTTGAAGCATATGGGCAATATTCCCTACTTCAGTTTTCATACCAGTAGCTACTACAACACCTTTTCCCCGTCCAAAAGTTACTACACAGGTAGAAAATGCCATATTTTTTCGATCACCTAAAGGAACATCTTCTGTATTCAAAGTTTCGGTATTTTTCTCTACAGGCACCGATTCTCCTGTCAATGAAGATTCCTGAATTTTAAGATTGACTGCTTCTATCAGTCGCATATCAGCAGGAATAATATCACCTGTATCCAGTATTACAATATCGCCAGGAACTATTTCAATGGTAGAAATTTCAATAATTTCCCCATCACGTAAGACCTTAGAATGTGGAGCACTCATTTTTTTAAGAGCTTCTAAAGAAGATTGAGCTTTTTTCTCTTCTACTGTTCCAATAATGGCATTAACAATAAGGATAGCAAGTATAACAATGGTATCAATTAATCCCTCTCCATTCCGTAACCCAATCACACCTGAAATAATAGCAGCCACAAAAAGAATCATCACCATTGATCCTTTGAATTGACTTATAAATATTTGCCAGGTAGTTTTTTGTTTTATGGTTTCTAATTGGTTGGGACCATATTGTTGGAAACGTTTTTTTGCTTCTTCAGTAGATAAACCCTTTTCAGCGGTTACATCAAATTGCTGAAGTACTTCGTCTATGTTTTGATTATAAAAATGATTCATTGAAGTATTATATAACTGTTTAAAAACAAATAAAAGATGAGTTTAACTCATAAAAATGCTACAAAATTATATAAAAATAGTTTTTAAACAGTTCCTGGGTCAACACCAGGGAGAAAAAATTGCTTGATAAAACGGGAATTTATCTTGCTAATCTTTTGAAAGAATGGAATTAATTTACAAAATATTTTTTTTATCATTCCATCTAATTTATTGAAGCTAAAAACGGAAAAACGTAGATTTAAGTAATGAATACAACTTTAAGAGAAAATAAGAAATAAAAAATATTTTTCAAGACAAAAGAGAAAAAGTATTTTTCCCCTTGTACTGATGAAATAAATGTTATATTTTGGTCTCTTCCTCTAATGAAATTACAAAGAAAAAATACTTAATTGTGGTTGCAAAGATACACAATTTGTGTAATATAATAACGGTGATGCAAGCAAAAAGATATAGCTTTAGTGGTAAAGAAAAAATGAATCTCTTGGATGCCGAGATTTGATACCAACTTGCTTTCAAATTTATCTTATATTTTTTAACAAACATACAAAAGAATAAAAATATAAGAATAGTTAATCGGAATTGCTATTTTCTTGTTTTTCAAGCACGCTAAGTTAAAACTATGCACTTTATCTATAAGAATTTAGTTTATAGAAAACTTTTTTAAATTTGCTATAAAAAATGAAATAAAGAATTGACAAGGATATAGAGATTTTTACAAGGAGTAGTTAGCAAAGATCATATCCATTTATTACCTCCCAATTAAGTGTAATTTAAATAGTCAAGTGATTAAAAGGAAGAAGTTGCCGAATGGTGTTGCAAAAATATCCTAAGCTACAACATCGTTATTGGTGGTACATTTTTGGGTGGATACATAGACTATAGTTGTTGGAGTACAGGCAATGTAACAGAGGAGATGATAAATTCTTAAATAGAGCATCCCAAGAATCAACCCAATTCAGATAAGAATTTCATTCTTGAATAATTTCAATAAACTTTAGTTTAACATTTTAATTAACTCATAGTCAAAACTCAGCCGTATTCATTCGCAATCCAACTTATCGATTCTCAATTCATTGAATTTGAGTTTTGTTTATTTTTGTGTAGATTTATTAAAAATAATTTGTTGTTCCATCTATCACCATTTAGTTAATAATAAAATAACTATTTTTTTATACCTTTCCTCTATAAATCATAGGTTAATTTTTTGAATAAGATAATCGTAATAT
>DAOOVG010000015.1:0-30643 GCA_035369865.1 Paludibacteraceae bacterium
CGCCGACCCTCTGCTTGTAAGGCAGATGCTCTGAACCAGCTGAGCTAAACGCCCAAATCTTTACGTAATCTATACGTTTTTAAAAAAGCGTTGCAAAGATACATTGTTTTTTGATATCTCAAAAATTTATTTTGAAGAAAAATTTATTTCCCAACATCAATTATTTTATTCGACCCTTAAAATCTCCATCAAAAGATGTCAAAAAATCGAGAAGCCTTCAAAAAAGATTCAAGTTTACTTGAATAAAAAATTTTTATATAGTTATGTGAAATTTCAACAACCATATTCAAAATTATATGAAAATCAAGGCATTCCCGAATGCACAAAATAAGAATCAAGATTACAATAACTTTAATAGCTTACCATACTCTCTGGCTCTAATCGCAAGGGACTCAATTAAGAAAAAATACAAAGACGTAAACCTAAAGAAAGGAATAACTTCCACCCTTATGAATTTTCGATTTATGAATAATTTCGATTTATGAATAATAATGTATGCTGGCAGCTTATTTTTAGTTTTTTATTTCACCACTAAATGAAATAGGATCTCGTTGATTAGAGATAACAGTAAATGAAACTTTTCCATTATCAAAAATATTCATATCGAAATTATAGTTATAAAAAGTGGTATTCACTTTAAACGATATTTCCCAGCATTTCTTTTTCTGATTGATCTGAGCTTTATAATCCATCATAGGTTCTGAAAATTTTATACCTCCTTCAGTAGAGCTATAAGGTGCTGTGTAAGCTACACCAAAATAGGGTAAAAAAGCAAAGGCAGAATCATTTTTTATTTTCAATTCATAATTAGCATTCAAATAAATTTGTTTTCCCCTTAATGGATAAGCATATTGAACACCTATCGTGTAATTTTTCGATTCAATTTTTTTATTCAACGCTTGTATGCTTTCAGTAGTAACTTTTGATGTAGAACAGGAAGCCAATAAAAGTATACCGATTAGCATAAAGTTAATTTTGTAATTTTTCATAGACCGTATTTTTAAAAAGTTATTAATCAAAGATTTATTTACAGTTTTTCTTTCTTTTTCAACATCTCAACACTTATGATTCCTGTGTTAATTTAAATATTTTTCCTTTCCAAGGTGGAAGAATAGTTTTAAAATAAACATCAGGCGAAAGAAAAATATGGCTAATTTTTTCAGATTCATCCAATAAATTTATTCCGCTATAATGTTGATCGACAGATAAATCAAGAAATTGAAAAGCCTCTAATGGAATTCTTACCTCCGTGTACAGTTCCTTGTCGTCAAAATTCAACACAAATAAAAGCAATTCATCTTCGTATTTTCGAATATAAGAAAACTGTTCATGTGTATTAAAGTTAGGATTATTAAAATTGGCATATTCCAGATCGTACATGACACCGTCTGTGATGGCTTTTTCACGAAGGGTAATATTCAATAATTTCTGATAGAAATTTCTAAGCTCCTTTTGTTTCTTTGTTAATTTTGCTCCATCAAATTTGCCATTATTCGCCCATGCTTGTATAGATTTAACTCCCCAATAGTCAAATATAGATGTTTTTCCGTCAAGTCCACTGAAACCTTCAATATCCATTCCTAATTCACCCAATTCTTGACCAAAATAAATCAGCACCGGGGCTTTAGTTAAAGTAGCCGCTACAATCATAGCTGGTTGAGCATACATGCCATCACCAGCAAAAAATCCAGAAGCAATTCGTTGTTCATCATGATTTTCTAAAAAATTGAGCATATAATTTTCAATGCCGTTCAATTGTTGCCAAGCATAAGTAATATTTCGTGCCGGATAATTTCGCGTCGTTACATTCCGAAGCGTTTCGTAAAGACCAATTTTATCATACAAATAATCAAATTTACCATTACAAAGATAATTTCTGTATTCAGGAAATTTATAAATTTCAGCAATAAAAATAATGTCGGGATATTTCTCTTTTACCTGAACGAGAGCCCAATTCCAAAATTCTACTGGAATCATTTCTGCCATATCACAACGAAAACCATCAATTCCTTTTCCTACCCAAAACAGCAAAATATCCAGCATTTTGAACCATGTGTCGGGTATAGGATCAAATTGCTTTTGCATCCCTTCCATATAATTAACTCCATAATTCAACTTAACAGTATCGTACCAATCATAAATAGTAGGCGAAGGTGTGAACTGGTCGTTTCCTGTGGCTTTGGCAGGAAATTCATAATAACCATCAATATCAAATTGAGGTGCAAATGGCTGACGTGGAATGTAATAAAAATTATTTAAAGGCGAAAATGCCCACTCTGGATGATCTCTTTCTCCAAAATCTTCAACACCTTTTGGTTTAGCATCTGAATAGTATTGACGTGCCACATGATTGGGAACAAAATCAATAATAACTTTCAAACCCGCAGCATGCGTACGATCAATCAAATTTTCAAATTCTTTCATTCTTTCAGGAACATATTCAGCCAAATCAGGATCCACATCATAATAATCCTTTACGGCATAAGGTGAACCTGCTTTCCCTTTCACAATGCACGGAAAATCTTTTTTAATCCCATAAGCAGAATAATCGGTTTGGGTAGCATGTTCAAGGATGCCAGTGTACCATATATGTGTAACGCCTAACGATTTGATTTCCTGGAGGGCTTTGTCGGTAAAACTGTCGAATTTTCCACAACCGTTTTCTTCAATGCTGCCATTGTATTTATTCATTGTATTATAGTTTCCAAACAATCTTGGAAGTACTTCATAAATTACGAATTTAGCCATAGTTGAAATCTAAAATATGAATTTAACTGAAAATCATTTTTACTTATTCATATCAGGTCTGAAATTTTCTACGGGACAAGATAAAACTTTAAATTCAGAAATTGTAGTTCCTTTTATCTTTGCTGCAGAAACATCTCCTGATATTTTTTCATAAATTAAAAAATTATCTACCAACATCGTACCTTTTGGTGGTACTATAAAACCAAAATAAAAACCATCTTCGCTTACCTCTATTTCAGAACAATATGTGTACCTTTCATTGATAAAATAATATAACATTTGCCCTGATTTAACGATTTCTAACTTATTTTGTCCATCAATTTGAATTGCTGATTTGAATAATTGAGTATAAAAGCTATACCAGTTACTATTCCCCATAAACATTTGTTGTTCCTGATTAATAATAAAATATTCAATAGATTTTTTTCCCTGCAGCGAAAAAGGATCTGGAAGAGTTCCAAAAATTATTCCATACTGATCATTACTCTGGCAATTTTGGCACTCTAAAGTCAGTTTATATTTGAAATCACTTTGAATATTTACGTTGGTTTTGGCAAAAACAAAATAAAGTGAATCAATTTTTGATTGAAATTTTAAACGTCTATTATCTATAGAGGTTTCATAAGTAGTTGTATTTTTTATCGTCCAGCCAACATGTTGCATATCATCAAAATTTCTTTCAATCATTAAACTATAAGCTAAAGTATCAATATTAAAAGTAGAAGTCAAAAGAAAAGGTGGCGTAGTACTTTCATCAAACAATTCATCAATGTAATAATTTCTCCTGAAGCCTCTATAATTGATATTCCAGGAGCGATTGTTTATTTTCTCTCCACCACACATGATAGATTTCCAATCGCCATTTTCAAGAACAGTATTCAAATGTTTTCGACCTAATATGCCATGTCCCAATTCATGAAAAAGCAAATTTTCTTTCATTATATCTGCTCCAGCTGAGGAAGAAATATCTTCCCAATATTTTTTATCAATCTGTATGCGAATAGGATGTTCCTTATAAGTTAAGCCTGCTGTGCTTTCCTTCAAATTGGCAAATTCAATAATTATTCCATCCCTTTGGAAGTTAAAATTCTTTCCTCGTTTACCTGCTTCTATTTCAAATCGTGTTAAGTAAGGTAAAAACTCACTGTCCACACGATATTCATTGTCGTCTTCACAGGAATAAAAAAGGCTGATAAAGAAAAGAAAAAAGAATATTTTTCTCTTATGCAGTTTCATTTTTTTACTAACATAATCTTCATACAAATATAAATAAAAACACCGATAATTTGTTAAAAGCTATAAACTAATCAAACTCGATGCATTTAATTTTCCAATAATTATAAGATGTTTGAAACGTCTTTCTATCTCCTCCAACAGTTTTTTCTGATTACCTTTTTACCGTAAAAATATAATCTGCACTATTTTCAATAATCTTTTTAGCTATCTTGGTTTGGGGACCAATGGCGTGGTTATTACGATACTGCCTTCAAGATCAAACAAGTCAAGTAATAATGAAATAGCAGTAATTTTATTACTAATTGCTAAGGTTTCGCAGTTAAAAAGTGCTAGGAACAAAGTAAAAAAGTAGCATATTTTATCTAATAATTCATTAAAAATGAATATTATAGCTGTATGATTATAAAAAAACAGAAAAATATGCTATCAAACAAAATTAGAAAAAAAAATTCTGAAATTGAAACAGATTTCAATGAAATGAATTAGAAAGTAGAATATTTTGAAAGGTTTCAAGAATACTTGCTTTTTCTTTTCAAGAAGCAGCATGAAAAAAATGGAACCATTAATATATTGATAATCAAATAAAAAAGAGTTAAACTATGCTTCCTTATTTCTTGTCTTTCAACCCTTCAAAACGAAATGTGAAACTTCAGTAAATTACTTTGAGAAATTGATATAAAGAACTTAAATGAAAAACCTTTTTTTATCCATTGAGAATTTTTTATGTTTTCATTTATTGTGGCACAATCGTTGTTGTATTTTTTATTAAAGGAATGAGTGCTTTTAGTATTTGTTTAAAACCTGCCAAATTAGCTATTAAAAATTTCTTTTTGGGAATGAAAGCTAAAAATTATATTTGTATAATAATTTTAATGTTGAGTTTTGTAAATTATTTGCAAGCTCAATTGCCGGAAACTGTTGTTGAAAATTCACCCGAGCAAGAAGCCGCCAAGCAAACCGCAAAACTTGAACAGGAATTGAATTTGACTCTTGAACAAACAAAAAAAATTTATGAAATTAATCTTCGATATGCCAAACAACGTCAACTTTGCAATAAACGTTCAGAGGTAATGGAACTCATCAAGAAAAAAGATGTAGAAATTCAGGAAGTATTAAGTGGAGACCAATATCAGCGGCTTCTGAACAAACGTAATGAACGTTCCACCATGCAAGTACCTACTACTGAAGGAATAAGGAATATTACACCTTCTTATCGTCCTATAAATGAGAAAAAATCTATCGAAAACAATTCCAGCAACAGAATGAAGCAAAAAAATACTTCTTCAAAGCATTCGCCTCGAAAATAAAAAAGAGAATAGAGAAACTGTTTCAATAACACATGGCTAATCCTTATTTCAAATTTAAAAAATTTACAGTTTTTCAGGACAAATGTGCCATGAAGGTTGGTGTTGATGGCGTTTTGTTAGGAGCATGGACACCACTTGAAAATTCTATACATATTTTAGACGTTGGTACAGGAACAGGTTTAATTTCAATGATGCTGGCTCAAAGAAGTAATGCTTTCATTGATGCCATTGATATTGATAAACAAGCCATTTTACAGGCACAACAAAATATTAATTCTTCACCATGGCGAAATCGCATCCAATTATCTGAAATCTCTTTTCAAGAATATGTTCAAAAAACTGCTTCGAACTACGATTTGATTGTTTCAAATCCACCTTATTTTGTGAACTCACTGAAAGCACCTTCCGCGTCAAGAACACAGGCACGACATGCTGACACACTTTTTCATTCAGAACTGATTGAATTGGGCAATCAAATTCTGAAACCAACCGGCAATATTTGTCTTATTCTACCTGTAAAAGAAGGATTGAAATGTTATTTGCATGCTTTGGAATTAAACATGGGGTGTCAGCAAGTGGTATTTGTTTATCCTCGTGTTGATCTTCCAGCAAAACGCTTGTTGCTTCACTTTTCAAAAAAAGATGCTGTGACTCGTGTAAGTAAATTGGTAATAGAAACCAGGAACCGACATCAATATACGCCCGAATTTAATGCACTGGTTTCAGATTTTTATCTGAATTTATAATAATACCAACTTCATTAACTGGAGTAAGATTAAACATTATTTTCAAAAAATGGCTTTGCCTTAAATTAGAATTCCATTTTTTAATAAATGGCTGGCAGTGGCTAAAAAACTATTGGTGCTACGTACTTTTTTTGATATACCTTGCAGGCAACAATTCTGAACGGCGTCGCTAATACGTTTTTTAAAAAACAACCAGTTGAATAAGGTAATAAGGTTTTTATTTTATTGATGGTTTTGAATTATTAAGGTTTGGAGATAGATAAGGTTCGATTTTTTTGTTTTTTGTAATAGAAATTTTTTCCGTATATCTTTGTACCTTCTCTGTGGAGTTCTATGAAAATGAATAATTTATTGCCGGAGAAACACTGAGATTTTTTGTTGTTTGTGTATTCAGACGTTTCATGAAACGGGTGCTACTCAGAACTATAGACATTTGCAAAATGTTTTTACTCCAAACTTGAACCTCGTACCTCGAAAATTCTATCATTTTTTATAAGGAAGGTAAATTATAAGCTTCTTGCTGTTTTACCGTTTCAGGAAGATGCTATAAAAATCAAATTTTTATGATTTTATTTCTTTATAAGCAATTTTTTAGAAGTTTTATCATAATACGGTAAAACATCTGTTGTGTCCGTTTGCAAACAAAAATAATAATCTGCTTCCAAATGATGAGAAAATAATCGGTGAGCGTGTTCTGTATTTTTCAAAAAGTTTTCAAGATCATTACCAGCTAATTGCCAAAGGGATTGAGCTGTTATCACTGCATCTAAGCCAGGCTCAAAATTTCCTTCTTTTATCAATCGTTCAGCCAGAGCTCCTCCAAAAACAGCATCTTCGAGATTAAAGCGATTGTTCCATCCAGCACAAAGAACCAACACCTCTTTTTTATTTGCCAGACAAAAGTTTGTAACTGCTGTTAGGTTAGAAAAACAACCAATTATTACTTCCCATTCGCTGGAAGCTGAATTAATTGCCTGTGTCCCATTTGTGGTAGTAAAAACAATTTCTTTGCCTTTTACCATTTCAGGTGTGTATTCAAACGGCGAATTGCCTGCATCGGCAAAATCACATTTTTCTACATTTCGTTCAGCTCCTACTATCCAGCCTTGATTTTTATATCGCAAAGCTTCTTCAATAGTTGCCACGGGTATAATAGCATTGGCACCAGCAGCAAAGGCAGCACATATCGTAGTAGAAGCTCTAAAAACATCTACCATTACTATAATTCTTGCCTCTGACGTTTGGTAATAAGGATATAAAGCAGGAGAAAAACAAATATCTATTTTCATTAGAAATTTTTTTGTTTAATTATCTTTTCTCAACTTTCATCAAGAAATAAATGAAAAAGAATGAGTCTTTGTTTTAAAGGGCTCATTCTTTATTAGTGGATTTTTATTCTGAAAAATTATAATTGTGGACCTGAAGCAAGCAAAACACGAGCATCTTCATTATCACAATATTGTTCAAAATATTTAATATACTGTTTAGCTAACGATTTTGCTTTTTCTTCCCATTCTCCTGAATTGGCATATGTATTTCTTGGATCCAGAATTTTTGGATCTACATTGTTTAATGAAGTTGGAATGGTTAGATTCATAATAGGAATATGGGTAGTTGGAACTTTTTCGATTGAGCCATCAATGATGGCATCAATAATAGCACGCGTATCCTTGATTGAAATACGTTTCCCTGTACCATTCCATCCAGTATTTATCAGATAAGCCTTGGCATTGTGCTTCTTCATTTTTTCAGCTAACACTTTAGCATAAATAGTAGGATGAAGCGTGAGAAAAGCTTCTCCAAAAGCAGGTGAGAAAGAAGGAACAGGTTCATTAATACCTCTTTCAGTACCAGCTAATTTTGAAGTATATCCACAAAGGAAATGATATTGAGCTGATCTTTCATCCAGAATAGAAACAGGAGGCAAAACTCCATAAGCATCAGCTGAAAGATAAATAATTTTACTTGCGTGTCCAGCTTTTGAAGGTAAAACAATCTTATTAATATAATAAATTGGATAAGAGACACGGGTATTTTCAGTTTTTGATGCCGCTTTAGAAAAATCAGGAGTTCCATCTGGCAAAACTGTAACATTTTCCAGCAAAGCATCTCGTCTGATAGCACGCCATATATCAGGTTCATTTTCCTCTTTAAGATCAATTACTTTTGCATAACAACCACCTTCGTAATTAAAGATGCCATGATCGTCCCAGCCATGTTCATCATCACCAATTAAATAACGTTTCGGATCGGCTGATAAGGTAGTTTTTCCTGTTCCTGAGAGTCCAAAAAAAATAGCCACATCGCCCTCTTCACCCACATTAGCAGAGCAATGCATGGAAGCAATCCCTCTTTGAGGAAGATAGAAATTCATTAAAGAAAAAATACCTTTTTTCATTTCGCCGCCATACCAGGTGCCTCCAATAACTGCCATGTGTTGTGAAAGATTGAATAAAACAAATACTTCTGAGTGAAGTCCATGTTCTTTCCAATTTGGATCGGTCACTTTTGAAGCATTGATCAAAGTAAAATCAGGTTCTCCAAAATTTGCTAATTCATAATGAGAAGGACGAATAAACATATTGGTAACAAAATGTGCTTGCCAGGCTACTTCCATAATAAAACGCACTTTCATGCGTGTATCTTTGTTTGTGCCACAAAAAGCATCTACTACGTATAATTTTTTTGCCTTTGATAAATGGTCAGTTGCTAATTTTTTACAATCATTCCAGGCTTCAACAGTAATAGGTTTGTTAATCTCTCCATCCCACCACATGGTGTTTTCAGTAACTTCATCTTTTACAAAAAATTTGTCTTTGGGAGAACGACCTGTAAATATGCCAGTATCAACTGCTACCGCTCCCAAATTGGTAACTACACCTCTTTCAAAACCATTATTAGAAGGGTCTGTTTCTGCACGAAACAACTGTTCGTACGTTGGATTGTATACGATTTCGATATTATTCGAAATTCCGTATTTACTTACATCAATTTTTGTCATTTTTTTAATTTAAAAGTTGATTAATTATCTTTTAAAATTTATTTTTCAGTTTGCAAAATTACCACAAAATTTTTATGTAACAATATAATTAAAGAAAAAATTCTTTAATTGGCGACTAAAATTTAATCATTTTTCATTTTTTATGGTAAATGTATAGGTTAAAAGGGATAAAATAAACTTTCTTATACTTATATAACAATTCATTAAACATTTTGTCAAAAATAAAAAGTCAAAAAATTATTTTTATTGTCCATTAAAATTTTATGAATTTAGATTTAAAAAATCCTCAAAAATTGAAAAAAGCATATATTTATTAAGGAAGACAAGTCGTTTTAGAATAAAAATTGTATTTTTGTAGAGAAGTTAAGGTAAGAAGAAAATGTAATAATCCCTCATGTTAGGGAGGTAAAAATATATTTTTGAGATTTTATAAAAGCATTATAAATTAACTTTATGAAAGTAAAAATTGTTAATCGCTCAAGACATTCATTGCCGGCATACAAAACTATATTATCAGCAGGGATGGATTTACAGGCAAATCTTGATGAACCAGTCACCTTAAAACCTTTCGAACGAAAATTAATTCCTACGGGTCTATATGTTGAATTGCCAGCAGGTTACGAAGCTCAAATAAGACCAAGAAGTGGTCTATCGATTCAAAAAGGAATTACCGTACTCAATTCTCCTGGCACGATTGATGCTGATTATCGAGGTGAAATTTGTGTGATTCTTATCAATTTGTCAACAGAAGATTTCGTTGTTAATAATGGAGATCGAATTTGTCAAATGATTATTGCACCGTACACTCAAGTAGAATGGGAAGAAACAGAAGAACTTAATCACACTTTACGAGGCAAAGGCGGTTTTGGTCATACAGGCTATTGATAATTAACCTTTTATGTCGTTGTTCTTATAATTTTAAAAACAATTTTCATGCAACATCAATTTCGTTATTTTGTTTACCTTATTGTGATGCTGAGTTTTATGTCTTGTTCGATTCTGAAACCAAATACAGATAAGCAAATTTCTGAAAAGAAGTCACTCAATACAATTGAACAACGGCAATTTGATTATTTTTTTTATGAAGCAATTCGCTTGAAAGAAAATGGGCAATTGGATGAAGCCATCGAAAATTTTTTAATGTGTTTATACCTTAATCCGTTGGATGCAGAGGTCCAATCACAACTTGGTTTGCTTTATAACACCGCTGGCTTGCCAAATGAAGCCATACAATTTATGGAAAAAGCAGTTAATTTGCAGTCGAATAACTGGTGGTACAATATGACTCTCATTAATATGTATTCACAACAAAAAAAGTGGGAGAATGCTATTCAATTAGCTACTGTGGTCCAAAAAAAATATCCTCAGAAGGAAGATATTTATAATGTTTTATCTTTTCTTTATAAACAAACAGGTAATATTGGTAAAGCCATTAATACTTATAATCAACTTGAAAATCTCATGGGATTCAATGAAGCAATCTCGTTTGAAAAAATAAAGCTTTATTTTCAAGTGAACAAGGATAAAAAGGCAATATCAGAAATTGATAAGTTAATAGACAAATTTCCTTCTGAAAGTCGCTATCAAGTTTTGAAAGGGGATCTTTTTCTTCAAACAGGTCAACTTGAAAAAGCTTATCAAATTTACATGAAAGTTATCCAGGATGATCCTCAAAATCCTTATGTATATGTTTCTTTGTCAGACTATTATAAAAAGATAAATCAGCCAGAAAAATCGCTCGAAGCAATTGTGAATGCTCTCAAAAGTGATCAGTTGGACGTTGATTCAAAAATTTCAATTTTGGGTCAATATATGAATCAATTGATTCAGGACAAGGAAAAATTGGATGAAATGGACAATCTTTTTAAGTTGTTAGTAGAAAGATACCCTCTCGAAGAACAAGTTCACGCATATTATGCCTTGTTTTTAGAATATCAAAAACGCAGCGATGAAGCAATTTCGGAACTTGAAACAATGTTGAACATCAACCCAAAAAATGAACAGACATGGCTACAATTAATCCATATTTATTGGGATCAAAAAAATTATGAGAAAATAGCAGAAGTTGCTGAACGAGCAATGAAAGAACTTCCTGAAAATCCTCAATTTTATTTTTATCACGGCATTGCTCAATTTCAATTGGAAAATTATCGGTTGGCATTAAAAAGTTTGCAGTTTGCTCTCACCCTTATCCCCGATGACAACATTCAACAAAAACTGAAATGTGATATTTATTCTCAAATAGGCGATACTTATTATAAACTTAGCAAGAAAGATTCTGCTTTTATAGCTTATGAAGAAGCTTTGAAAGCCGATCCTGAAAATATTTATGTAATGAATAACTATGCGTATTATTTAGCATTGGAGAAAGAAAATTTAAGTAAAGCGGAACGAATGAGTGCTAAAACAGTAGAATTACAGCCTCGAAATAGTACTTTTCTTGATACTTATGCGTGGGTATTATTTCAGGAAAAAAATTGTTCATTGGCAAAATTTTATATTGAACGTGCCATTGATAATCTCGAAAAAGAGCAAGAAAATGGAGTAATTTATGAACATTACGGAGATATATTGTGGGAGTGTGATTTTGATAAGAAAAAAGCTGTGGAAATGTGGAAGAAAGCTTTGGAAGAAGGAAATCATTCTGAGGAACTTCAACAAAAAATTCAAAAAGCACTTTCAGTTATGCCTGAAAACGAACAAAAATGAGAAAATCGTTGCTTTCAAATAATTTTACTTTGTTATTTTTAAAACTTTGCTTTTCATGAAACAAAAGATTAAAATATTTTTTTTCTTTTTGTTGTTGTTGAGCTCCTGTAAAACAACTAAACAGGTCTCGGTTACACAGTTACCAAAAGATTTAAACACACAAAAAGTAATTGAATACTTAAAGTTGCAGGACAATATTCAAAGTATGAATGCCAGTAAAATTATAATGAATTTAAAATTAGACAATAGAGAATTTAATGTTACTTCTTCTTTCTCTATGATTAAAGATTCTGCTATTCATATCTCTATTCAGCCTTTTTTGGGATTGGAGTTGTACAAACTTGAAATAACTCCTCAAATAATTAAAATTTTCGATAAGATAAATCAGAAATATTATGTTGTCAATTATGAATTTTTGAGTAATCGTTTAGGAATTCAGATTGATTTTTATCATTTGCAGGCTTTATTGACAAACCGTTATTTTTGCTTGGCTGACAATGAAAATGGTTGTCGGATTTTGACAAATAATCCAGAAAAAATTAATCTCGGATTTGAAAATGAAAATTTTAAACAATCTTTGACCGTCATACCTAATTTCTATATTCACGAGCTTCTATTGTTGGATAAGAAAAGTAATTCACAACTGTTGGCAACTTATGATGATTTCGACACGCAAGATAGAGTACTTTATCCACGAAAAGTCTCCATTCAGGTGAATCATCCCCGAAAAAATATTTATTGTGACATTACTATTTCTAAAGTTTCTTTTAATAAGGAAATAAAATTAGTTCCAACTGACGAAAAAAGGTTTAAACGAGCATTCATTGAACAATTGTTACAAAAATAAGTATTCTTTGGTATTTATAATAAAAAATTCCATGCATTTTTCATTTCAACATAAGTTTTTTTTACTTGTTTTCTTATTGAGTTTTTCTTTTACTATTTGTGTTTCATCACAAAGTGTAAAACAACTCGAAGAACAGCGAAAACAAACTTTGCAGCAGCTCGAGATGACCAATAAACTGTTGAATGAAACCAAACGATCTCAAAAAAGTTCATTGAACAAGTTGACCATTCTTGATAAGAGCATCAAAGAACGTAGCCGACTAGTCAACACAATGAACAAAGAAATAGAACAACTGGATATTGAAATGCAAAAATTGGCACAGGAAAAAGCCGAACTTGAAAAAAAACTTCAACGATTAAAAAATGATTATGCAAGGTTGGTTCAGGAAGCATATATTAATCGGAGTATTTATTCAAAAATTATGTTTGTGCTTTCCGCTGAAACATTTGATCAGTCTATTCGGCGTTTGAGATATTTGAAAGAATACAGTGACTATCGAAAATTGCAGGTAAGGGAAATGGAAAAAATTAAGAGAGAAATTCAACAGAAAAATGATACTCTATCTGCTCATAAACAAACGTTGGCTCAAGTTGTAAAACAAAAAGAAATTGAAACTAAAAAACTTTCCGAAGAGAAAAAGAAAGAAAATGTCGTGCTGAATGACCTAAAAAAGAAAGAAAAGAATTTACGATCTGAAATAACTGCACAGCAAAAGAAAGCCAATGAACTGAACAAAAGGATTGAATATTTGATTGCCGAAGAAATTCGTAAAGCTGAAGCAAAAAGGAAAGCCGAAGAAAAATTAAGGCAAGAATCAGCCAAAGGAACTTCTAAAAAAACCGCCAAAGAAAAATCAGCAGAACAAGCAAAGTTAGCGGCAGCGGCTGCATTAACCAAAGAAGAAGCACTGCTTTCAGGTAATTTTGAAAATAACAAAGGAAGATTACCCTGGCCAGTAGCAAACGGTTTTATCAGTGGTCACTTTGGTATTCAAAAACACCCCATTTTAAAATATGTAACTACCAATAATAAAGGAATTTACATACAAACTACTACCAATAGCGATGCAAGGGCAGTTTTTGATGGCACTGTCACGCAACGCTTTGCTGTACCGGGCAGCAACAATGCTGTAATAATCCAACACGGAGAATACCGTACTGTGTATGCAAATTTGACTGAAATATTTGTTACGGTGGGACAGAAAGTAAAAGCAAAACAACCTATTGGTAAAATTTATACTGACCGAGATCGGGATAATAAAACTGAACTCTATTTTCAAATCTGGAAAAGCCGAACCTTACTGAATCCTGAACCGTGGCTGGCTCATTAAAAAGCAAAAAATATTAAAAAATTAAAGAAGTTTACGAGCTATGGGTTTTGAGATTAAGCTTGCAAGGATTTGGTTGATAATCGGTAGTTTTAAATTTTGAAAAATAACTAATAGCCATCATATATCTTTGCAAGAAAAAACCATGAAAATATTAAAGACTCATCCACATTATACAAATACAAAGTTAAAAAGAGAGAATAAGGTCTCAATCTAAGACAAGAGCATTTCAGGATTGGCAGATAATTTATTCTGTTTAAACAAATTATGGAAAGACAGTAAAAGAATTTGCAAAAGTACTTGGAGTGAGTAAATAAAAAATCTTCAATGTTATCCAGCAATATAAAGCAATATAATATAAATATAGGAAAGAGAAACAGAAAAAATCAGTTTGTTTATATTATTGAATTATAAATGTCCTTTGATAGAGGTTTAACATAAATTGTTATGTCAAATATTTATCCATAAGTTAATTAAAAGTAAGAATATTGTTTCCTTTTTCAAGCAAGGCACAAAAAAATCTATGATGACGATTTTATAAAACTCTAAAGTAACGAGACAAGTCTACAAAAATAGCTATTTGATTATCAAAAGAATGTTTAAAATAAAATTTTTGTCATAAACCAAGAAAAATAAAAAACATTCAAAGACATTGAATAATCAGGCTTACTTTGAGGGAAATCTTAATAAGAAAGGAAAAAATTTGATTTTTTCATCTTAAAGAAATAAAATGAACTTGATTGATCATTATAACGAATTATACAAAGATGCCGTTCAAAAAATACAGTCAGATGATTATGAATTGGATGAATTAATTGATTCTCATACTGATAATAGATTTGGAATAACCCTTTTGGCAAGGCCTGACAAAAATGTAAAAAAGAAAATTCAAAAATTTCTGGAAAAATTAAAACAAATTGAGCCAGAACAATATTATTATCCAACTTCTGACATACATGTAACCATCATGTCGATAATTACCTGCTATAATGGGTTTAATCTTCATCAAATCAACATTCAAGAGTACATCGATCTTATTCAAAAAAGTATAAACGGATTCAGCAAATTTAATATCGAATTTAAAGGAATTACTGCTTCGCCCTCGTGTGTAATGATTCAAGGATTTCCTCAAAATAACAACCTAACTCAAATTCGCAATAATCTCAGAAATAACTTTAAAAATTCAAATTTACAGCAATCCATTGATAAAAGGTATAAAATACAGGCAGCTCATTCAACTGTATTTAGATTCAAAAAACGATTGAATGATAAAGAAACATTTTTAAAAACGATTGAACAATTTAGAGATTATAATTTTGGCTCTTTTTCTGTTGATACATTGGAATTGGTTTTTAACGACTGGTATCAAAGAAAAAAACAGGTGAAAACACTGTATCGATTTAAATTAGAATAAAATGAACTTCTGCTTTAATAGGACCTATTTCAATTATAATTTCCCATCTTTATCAAAATCTACCATTAAACTATTTATTGAAAATCAATTTATTACAAAAATATTTTGAGAATTAACAAGATTTAACTAAATATTTTTGCATGATAATAATTTTTGATATTACATTTGTAGTGTACTATTATACTAATACACTAATCAATTAAAATATTCTTATGATCTTCATTAAAAATATGGAATTCAGTTACAGTCATTCTTCTCAACTGTTCAAGAACTTAAATCTATCATTGTTCGCTGGACACATTCACGGTTTATTAGGGAAAAACGGAGAAGGCAAAAGTACTTTATTGAAAATAATATCTGGACTGGTTTTTCCCTTAAAAGGTGAAATCAGCGTAATGAATCTGGAACCACGAAGACGTTATCCAGAAATGTTGCAGGAAATATTTTTCCTTCCAGAAGAATTGCCACCTGTAAATTTGAGCATCGAGAATTATGAAAAAGTCTATGCTCTTTTTTATCCTCATTTCAGTTCGGAACAATTTCATAAATATTTGACTGAATTTGAAATAGAATCAGCAAAAACACAAATTAGCCAGCTTTCTTATGGACAGAAAAAAAAGTTCTTCATCGCTTTTGGGCTGGCCAGCAATACCGGCATCATTTTACTTGATGAGCCAACCAATGGACTTGATATTCCATCAAAAGCTCAATTCAGAAAAATGACAGCTCTATCCGTTGAAGAAAATCGATGTATTATCATTTCTACACATCAAGTAAGGGATTTAGACAGCTTGATTGACAGCATTGTTATAATGGACAGACACGAAATTGTGTTCAATGAATTGACTGAAAATATCACTAAAAAGCTACTGTTCAAAATAAGTGATCAAAAGGAAGAAAAAGAGGAAGTACTTTACTCGGAAGAAAATCTTCGCGGTACTTATCAGGTTGTTGAAAACAAAACAGGTGAAGAAAGCAAACTGGATATCGAACTTTTGTTTAATGCTATTTTACAAAATAAACAACGAATGCAGAAAATTTTTTCAAATCAACCGAATAATTTTAAACAAGATTAAAATAAAAAAATTATGTCTCAAACACTCAGCTTTAAAAGAATTGGTTTACTTCTAAAAAGATATTTCGTTGAAAATCAAAACTATGAAATTTATCTTTGGAGTATTTTGACGTTAATTTTCATGTTTTTCAGAAGTGAAGGAACTGCACAACTGATTACGCTTATTGTTGGCATAGTATATGCTACGCGTTTTTTCAAAATTTTTGCCTATCCTTCCAATGGTACACATTATTTAATGATACCAGCCACTCAGGTTGAAAAATTAGTCACTGTATTTCTGCTGAATACCTTTTATTTCTTTTTAATGATAATGATTACCTCGGCTATAGGAAATTTTATCGGAACTATTTTGCGAAATTTGATTTATGGAATAAGTACTCCTTTTTCTTTACAATTTTTCTTCCCCTATTCTAAACTAAATTCTGATTTCGACATAACTTATTTGCTGAAAAATTTTGGAGTTTTTGCTACTTCACAAGCTATTTTTACGCTTGGTTCTCTCTATTTCAAACGAAATTCAATCGCAAAAACCCTGTTAACACTTATGATGATAAGCATTCTATTTGGAATAATTGAATACACGGTTTTTAAAGTGACAATGGGTTCTTTACTTTCAGTATTGAATCAGTATGACGGTTTTCAAATAGCATGGAATGAAATTATTTTCCCAAAGGGAATGATACTCGTTTGGAAAATTATAGGCTATTTACTGATTCCTTTCTGCTGGATAGTTAGCTATTTTCGTCTAACAGAAAAAGAAATAAAATAATGGAATTTATTGATTCACAGCCGATTTATCTGCAAATTGCAAATTATATTTGCGAACAAATCTTGCTCCGTCGCTGGAAAGAAGAAGAACGATTGCCATCAGTACGAGAATTAAGTGCTTTATTGGAGGTGAATCCCAACACCGTAATGCGAGCTTATGATTTTTTGCAAGGAAATGAAATTATCTACAACAAACGAGGTATCGGATATTTTGTTACAGAAAATGCTATCGAAAAAATTATAGATTACAAGCGAAAACAATTTATTGGAAAAGAATTGCCAGCTTTTTTTAAAAATTTGCAACTACTGGATATCAGCCTTGAAGAAATTAAAAAACTTTATGAAGAATATATTCAGCAACAATCTATTCAATAAACTAAGAAAGAATCAACAATGAAAACAAGCAATAAATTATTAGTCGGACTATTTATTTTTATAATTATTCTTTTGATTATCAGCAATATAATATTTAAAAATAGGATAAATGTTTTTTTGCAACCAAGCAATGAAGAAAATTATGAAATGGTTCAGCCAAACGATTCTATAGTAAATTTATAAATTACCTATAAGTTTTCGTAATACCTCGATTAAATTAATTCTAACATTTTGCTTCGTGCCAGCATACATGCTCCAATTACGCCTGCGAGATCACCTAATTTGCTCAATTTGATGGTGGTATCTTTATTGACCAGATTTAAAGAATATTTTTTTACAGCACTTTTGATGGGCAACAACAAATAATCGCCTGTCATTGATACTACTCCACCAATAATAACCAATTCAGGGTTAAAAAGGTTAATTAAGCCAGCAATATGTTTCCCTAATGTATATCCTACTTCTTCCACTAATTCAATTGCCAGCATATCTTCATTTAAAACAGCTTCCAATATATCTTCTTGGGTGATGCTCTCTCCTTTTTTAATTCTTCCTGCAAGAATAGAAGAATTTCCTTCCTTCACTTTTTCTATAAATTTTCTATAAATATACGATCCTGAAGCTTGCGTTTCCAGGCAACCTTTTTTGCCACAATGACATAAAATTTCATTTTCGAAAGCACTAATATGGCCAAATTCTCCAGAGAAACCTGATTTTCCATAATAAAGTTTACCATCCACAATAATGCCAAGCCCCAACCCCCAACTTACATTGACAAACAACACATTTTTTTCATTTTTTACGTCCCCTTTCATAAATTCTCCATAAGCCATAGCACGCGAATCATTATCTATTGTAACATGTAAACCTAATCGCTGTTGAAAAATTTCTGTCAATGGCTCTTCCTTAAAAAAGTAATAACTATAACTCATGCCCGTCTGCGTATTTACACGTCCAGAAATGTTAATGCCTACACTTAAAATTTTCGATTTTGGAATAGAAAGCTGGTTTACAAAGTCATCAATAATTTCACAAACACTATCAAAACTTTCCTGTGTATTTTCATAATTAAAAGGAATACTCAGTTTTGAATCCATCATTTCCCCTTTAAAATTGATAAGAGCCAGATTGATTCGAAATTTTTTTAAATCAGCGCCAACAAAATAACCCGAATCAGGATTCAATCCATAAATGCTGGGACGTCTTCCACCATTGGTTTCCTGTTTGCCAAAATCAATTACATATCCTTCATCAATTAATTCGTTAACAAGTTTACTCACAGTAGGAATACTTAAATTCATTTCTTTGGCAAGGTCAGCCAAACTATTTTCACCATTATTAATATAATATTGTAAGATATTTATTTTTAATAGAGCATTTTTAGAGCCTAACTCTATTTCGTCGATAAGTTTGTACCTCATAATTTTTTATTAATTTTTTACATTTAAGTTATCTTAAGAATTACAACTAAAAAACTTATTTGTTCACAAATTGAATTGCTTTTTTCTTTTTAAAAAATAATTTTTATGCATTTACAAATTTAATTCTTTTTTTAAAATCTTCTATTAAAAAATAAATTTTTTAAGAATAAAATTCAGAAATTTTTCTCTGTTTTTATTAATAAATATTTTTCAAAAAATATTTATAAAATATTTTTATTTTTATTTGGATTGTTATTAAATATATTTTATATTTGACGCGAAATTCAATAATTATTTTTTTAGAACATTATTTCATTAAAAATAAAACTTACATTTGAAATTTTTCTATATACTCAAGAAAAGTAAATTATAAAAATAAAAGGTAAGAAAAAATTATTATCAAAAAAGAAATTTAAAATTTCAATTTTATTATAATAAATAATTTAAAATCAAATAAAATGATGAATTTTAGTAAATTAGCGAAGCAATACCAAAATGAATTACTAAATAATGTTATTCCATTTTGGCTTAATAAGTCGCAAGACAAAGAATGTGGTGGTTATTTCACTTGTTTCGATGGACAAGGCAATATTTTCGATACTGATAAATTTATTTGGTTGCAAGGGAGAGAAGTTTGGATGTTTTCTACTTTATATAATAAAGTTGAAAAGAAACAAGAATGGCTCGAATGTGCCATTCAAGGAGCTGAGTTTTTAAAGAAATATGGACATGATGGTGAATTTAATTGGTATTTTTCATTAACACGGGAAGGAAAACCTTTAATTGAACCATATAATATTTTCTCCTATACATTTGCTGCTATGGCTTTCGGTCAATTAAGTTTGGCTACTGGCAACCAAGAATACGAGCAAATTGCAAAAGCTACTTTCGATAAAATATTATCAAAAAAAGATAACCCAAAAGGGAAATGGAATAAAGTTCATCCTGGAACTCGAGATTTAAAAAACTTCGCTCTTCCAATGATTCTTTCTAATCTTGCTATGGAAATAGAGCACTTATTGGATGAAAAATTCCTATTACAAACTCTTGAAAATATTACACATGAAATTTTGGAAGTGTTTTATCGACCGGAATTGGGGATTGTGGTTGAAAATGTAACGTTAACCAATGAATTATCTGATTCATTTGATGGAAGGTTGGTAAATCCTGGTCATGCTTTGGAAGCTATGTGGTTCCTTATGGATGTCGGTGAACGGTTAAATCGCCCTGAAATTATCGAAAAAGCTGTAGAGATAGCACTTAAAATGGTCAATTATGGCTGGGATAAAAAATATAACGGTATTTTTTATTACATGGATCGTAAAGGATATCCACCTCAACAATTAGAATATGATCAAAAGTTATGGTGGGTTCACATCGAAGCACTTATTGCAATGATTAAAGGATATCAATTGACTGGAAACAAAGAATGCTTACAATGGTTTAAAAGAATCCATGATTATACCTGGTCACATTTTAAAGATCCTCACTACCCGGAATGGTTTGGTTATCTTAACCGCCAAGGTGAAGTGCTTTTGAATCTGAAAGGAGGAAAATGGAAAGGTTGTTTCCACGTACCCAGAGGACTTTATCAATGCTGGAAAATCTTAGAAAAGATATCAGATTCCTCAAAAAATAAGGGAATTATATATTAAAAATTTTTCTTAATAAAAATATAATAAAAAAATTTTCACGTACCTAAATTATTTATAAAATTTTTTTAAAAAACTATTGACTTTATAATTAATTTTTTATTTCTTTGTAAACACATTTTCTTAATAATTTTCTTATATGTATAAAATAAACATTTTTTTTAATTAATTTTATTCATTCACAATCTAAAAAACAAAAATCATGAAAAAAATTACTTTTTTAATGGGTGCTTGTCTCGCTGTAGCAGCATTACAAGCCCAAACTGAGCCCACTCCCACAGTTACTACATTATGGGAAAAATCTGCAGCATCAGGTACCTTACCTGCATGGTTCTTAACTACTTCAAATAAAACACGCGGTATAGGAGCTTCTAATGAATACGTTTTTGTGGCTACCAGAGATGGAGCGGGCGATAAAAATATTTTTGTATATGATGCTGCTAATGGGGATTCAATTACTGCTCTAAAAACAGATTTACTTACACTTGGCACTTTTGTGCTGAATGATGTAGGTGCCACTGATGACGGAAAAATAATTGCAGCCAATTTAGGAGCTAATACCAATTTTAAAATTTATATGTATGATAACCTGACTGCTGATCCGGTGGTGATTTTGCATATACCAGATGCAGCACCAGGTGGTAGAACAGGCGATTTATTTACTGTGGTAGGTGATTATTCAAAAGGAACAGCAAAAATTTATACTGCTACCGCTGCAAATCCTTCCGACATTTATGTTTTAGAAATGGAAGCTGGTCAATGGAAAACTGAAAGAACTTTAGTTAAAAGTTTACCATTGCCAAAGGCTGCAGTTGCTCCGGGTGTTGGCGTTAAACCTAATGGAGACTTATTCTGGAAAGCAGGAGGACAAAAACTTCATTTAGTAACTGCAGATAACATATTGGCAGAACCAGGTGATATCTCTATGTATTCTAATTCTGTAAAATACATAGGGTATAGTTCTACCTATAATTTAGATTATATAGCATTATTTACCTACGGAGGACTAAAAGAATGTGCTGAAATTATTTCTTTGACGCCGGGTGACCTTACTACTTGTAAAATAATTGGCAGAACTCCTACGTTAGGAACCAATGCTAATGCCGGGGGAACAGGCGATGTTGAAGTCCGTTATGATCAAAATGGGAATCCCATTATTTATGTAGTTTCCACAAACAATGGCTTTGGGGCTTACAAAGTAGAAGGGTTGGATATTACAACAGGGTTACCCATGTCACCTAAAAAAACAGAAGTGAATATTTATCCCAATCCAACTAAAGAAACAGTTTATTTCACAGAAGCAGCAAAAAAAGTAAAATTATTTAGCATTTCAGGACAATTGCTCAAAGAAGCCAACAATGTTGATTATCTCAATGTAAAAGAATTAAATGGTATTTATTTGTTAGAAATAGAATCTCAAAGAGGAGAAAAGGTATTCAAACGTTTAATAATTGAATAAATCAACTTTGTAAAGCACTTTTTATAAGACAATCCTTATAAAAAGTGCTTTTTCTAAAAATTATTTTTAAATTTTTTAAAAAATATCTTTTTGATAAAATATATTTCAAAAAGAGAAAATTATTACTAAAAAATTTAAACAAATCAACAAAAAATTACTGCCTTGCCTTATTTAATCTAATACTAACTTGTCTCATGAAAAGAGCAGTCGCTTTAGATGTCTTACGTGGAGTATCTATTTTTGGGATGGTTTTTTCTGCTAATATTCCTTTTGGAATATTACCTGCATGGATGTATCATAGACAAACACCTCCACCTTCTCATGTTTTCAATCCGAATGTACCAGGCATTACTTGGGTTGACTTAGTTCTTCCTATTTTTATTTTTTGTATGGGGGTTGCCATTCCATTGGCACTAAATAAAAAAATAGAAGCTGGCAAAAATTTCTGGAACATTGCTCAAAGTATTATAAAGCGTTATTTCATGTTGGTAATATTTGCTATTCTGATTGCTCATTTTCAAACATCTGCTATTCCAAAGAGTTTTGTTAATTTTCATTTTTTAGGGACTTATATTAAAAGATATGATTTATTCCTTATCACTATAATAGGGTTTCTTTCTTTATTTAGTATTTATGTAATTATAGAAAACCAACAGCAAAAAAAGAAATGGAGAATAATAGGATGGACTGCTATCGTTTCATTATTATTACTTCTACATTACATGTATGGCTTAAAATTTTCTTTACATAGAAGTAACATTATTATTCTTCTTTTAGCAAATGTTTATTTGTTTGGAGCTTTTAGTTGGTATTTTACAAGAAGTGATAAATTAAATCGTTTGCTACTGTTAGTGATCTGGGGTGCTATACAAATTACGTGCAAAACTACTCATTTTGATGAAGCCCTTAATCAAATTTCAGGTTTGTCGTGGCTATTCCTTTTTAGAATGACTCATTATATGTTATTAATCATTCCAGCAACTATAGTGGGCGATATAATTTATCAGCAATTAACAGCAGAAAATTCAAAAAATACTTCTTATTCAGATAAGAAAGGAGAAAAAATTATTTCTCACTCGATTTTTTTATTAGGAATATGGTTTGTAGTAGCTTTATACAACCGATGGTTATTACTTCTTTACATCTCAACACCTATTGTGCTGGCATGTTTTTATTACTTAGTAAAAAAATATTCCCCTTCTTCTCTTTCTTTTTTTAAGATAGCAGCCTATATGATTTTAGTTGGATTAATTTTAGAACCTGCTGAAGGAGGAATAAAAAAAGACCCTGTTACAGCATCTTATCTTTTTATAACAGGAGGAATCAGTATATTATGGTTAATTTTCTTCAATTACGTTTGTCAAACAAATGAGAAATCACATTTTGTCAAACTTTTTGCAGGAGCAGGAAGTAATCCACTTTTAGCATACGTAGCTACCAATTGGTTTGTAATTCCTCTAATGAACCTTACTCTTTTAATTATACCTTATCAATGGCTTTATCCTGATGGATATCATTGGTTAGGTGTTTTAAGGGCTTTTATTTTAGTATTTTGTGTTATGTTTCTCGTTGCTTTAGCTACGAAGAAAAAAATAAGATGGAGGGCTTAAATAGGTAAAAATAATTTAAAAAATAACTTTAAAAACAAGTGATTAATTAACTTTTTACATTAAACATCAATTTATTCTATGAAAAACAAAAATCTATCAAAATTAGAGTTTCGAGGCTTAAAAGTTTTCGTGCTCTTAGGAATGTTAATTTGTACTTTATCAATGAGTGCACAAATAAACATTCAAGGAAAGGTCATTGATCAAAACAATGAACCTCTAACGGGTGTAACGGTGATGATAAAAGGAACGAGTATGGGGACAATAACGGATATAAATGGAAATTTTTCCCTATCGATTCCTGATCAAAAAGCTGTTTTAGTCTTTTCGTTTGTTGGCTATCAAAAGCAAGAAGTTCCCGTAGGAACAAGCCGACAATTGACAATTACCATGATAGAAGAACCCAAACTTCTTCAAGAAGTAGTTGTGGTTGGATATGGCACACAAAAAAAAGTAAGTGTAACAGGTTCTATTTCTCAGATTTCGGGTGCCGAAATGTTAAAAGCGCCTCCTGTCAATCTTTCTCAAATGTTAGGAGGACGAGTGACAGGATTGGTAACACGCCAATCGTCAGGTATTCCCGGGTCAGATGATGCTTCAATGGTTATTCGTGGTATCACAACTACTTCGGGTGCTACTGATCCTATGATTATTGTAGATGGAGTACCTCGTTCATTTAATCAGTTAGATCCAAACGAAATTGAAAGTATTTCCATATTAAAGGATGCTGCAGCAGCGGCTGTATATGGAATACAAGGGGCTAATGGAGTTATTTTAGTTACCACCAAAAAAGGAGTGGAAATGAAACCTCAAATTACTTATTCTGGTAATTTTGAAATAAATCAAAATACTTCTTTCCCAAAATTTATGGATGGACCTCAATATGCTTACTATTGGAATAAAGCATTAGAAATGGATGAACAAGCTCCGGTATTTACCGAAGAAATGGTTAACAAAATGATCAATGGCGATCCTGACGGTATTTATGGTAATACCAATTGGGTGGATGAAATCTTTCAAACGGGTCAAACTCAACACCATAATCTTTCAGCAACAGGTGGAACAAAAGATGTTAAATATTATATGATGGTAGGATACTATGATCAAAAAGGAAACGTAAAAAACTTTGATTTTAATCGTTACAATGTTCGGTCCAATATTGATGCAAACATAGTAAAAGGTTTGACTGCAAATTTCAATATTGGCGCTCGTAAAGAAAATCGTCATAGCCCTTATTTTGGAGCAGGGAAAAATGAGTATATGAGTATTATTCAACAAGCCATCAGAGCTCATCCTTATGTTCCTCTTACTTATAATGGTTTGCCTACCGCTACAAAGACTGCAAGTGCTCAAGTAAGTCCTGTGGCTGCGAGAGACTTATCTGGTTTTAATGACAGTGAAATGTCTGTTTTTCAAAGTAACTTTGCATTAAATTGGGAAATTCCATGGTTAAAAGGGTTATCTGCAAGAGCAATGGGTAGCTTTGACAGAGATTATACTCATAGCAAAATTTTCAAAACGCCTTTTCAAGTAAGTTTGGCTTCTCGCCCTACTCCAACCTATCCTTCATTAAAATATGAAACCATGTATCCTGTCGCTATCGGAAACATAGCCACTATGCACGAAGGTTTTGCTGAAGCTACACGAATCACTTTCCAGGGGCAAATAAATTATGCTCAAACTTTCGGGAAACATGATATTAGTGCTTTAGCATTGTGGGAGCAATCTAATTATATATATAAGCAATTTAATGTAAATGTAAAAGATTTTGATTTTTATGATTTTGCCGAACTAAATCATGCTAAATCAATTGCAGATCAAAATCAATTTAGTGGGTCAAGCAAAACTTCACCTCGAGCAGGTTTAGTGTTTAGAGCCTCTTATGCTTATGAACAAAAATATTTGTTAGAAGTTTCGGGTAGATATGATGGTTCTTATCGTTTTTCACCTGAAACCCGATGGTCATTGTTTCCAGCAGCATCAATTGGTTGGAGAATTTCTGAAGAAAACTTTTTTAAAGAAGCTGCACCTTTTGTAACCAATCTTAAATTACGCGCTTCAGCAGGACAATTAGGTAATGACGCTGCTTCTCCTGAATTTGCTTATCTTAGAACCATGGCTTGGGTTTCTGAAGATCCTTCGGTAGTAATTGGAGATATTCCTCAAAAAGCATTAATGACTTCTGGAGTACCAAGCAACAATACATGGGAAGTTACGACCACTTATAATGCAGGATTCGATCTGTTAATGTGGAATGGCTTACTGGGAATGGAATTTGATTGGTTTTATAAATTGACCACTGATATTTTGAGAAGTCAAGCCGGCATTTGGCCTCCATCAGTAGGTGGAAATTTCCCAAGTGTTATCAATGCAGGAAAAGTTGACGCAAGAGGATTTGATTTAGTTTTAACGCATGAAAATAAAATCAACCAATTTAATTACGGAGCACGTTTAAGTTTAAACTGGGCTAGAAATCGAATTTTAAACATTGATGATAGTCCTAATATACCTGATTACTTAAAAAGGAATGGTTTACAAGTGGGTATGAAAGATGGTTTTGTATCCTTAGGACTTTTTAAATCTGATGAAGAAGCTGCGATGTATCCCACTGTTCGTGAAGGAGCAAAAGGAGGAGATATTCGTTATAAAGATTTAAATGGTGACGGCAAAATTACTTATGACCAAGATAGAGCGTGGATTGCAAAAAGTAATATACCTGAGTTAATGGGAGGTTTAGATTTACATGGATCATGGAATAACGTTGATTTTTCTATTCTGTTCTCAGGGGCAGCCTTTTGCGACATCGCTTTAATGGGTAATTACGAAGGAATAGGCTGGGATAATACGGAATTTACACGTCCTTTTTATCATGATGGAAATAGTCCATTAAGTTTAGTAGAAAATGCCTGGACATATGAAAATCCTGATGCAAAATTTCCCCGATTATCTACTCAAACCAGATGGAATAATAACTGGGCTTCTACTTTCTGGATTGTTGATGGCTCTTATTTGAGAATAAAAAATTTACAAATCGGATATTCTCTCCCACAAAAATTTGTAAACACCATAGGAATGAAATCTGCAAGGGTTTCTGTATCAGGATCAAATCTCTATACCTGGGCAAGTAAACGTTTAAATGGTCTCGACCCTGAAGCACCTGAT
This sequence comes from Paludibacteraceae bacterium, assembly GCA_035369865.1. GTDB lineage: Bacteria > Bacteroidota > Bacteroidia > Bacteroidales > Paludibacteraceae > MVYY01. The sequence goes on from DAOOVG010000015.1 coordinate 26,855, forward strand.
GTTTGTAATGGTTATTATCCGCAACAACAAACTTATTCCTTCGGAATTAACTTAACTTTCTAATTTTTTGACATTTAAAATATTCACTATATGAAAAAGAAAATATTTAAATTAACAATTCTATCCTTCATGGCACTTTTAACTGGTTGTAGTGATTGGGATTACCTTGATCCAGTGCCAACCGATAGATATTCAGACAAGATGGTATGGCAAAGTGAAAAAAATGCTGATTTATATCTAAATGGTTTTTACACCTATGTTAATACTTATGGTAATTTTGGGAATGGACAATTTGGCGGATTATTAACAGAAGGTTTAACGGATATGTTAAAATATGGTTCAAATACTGCCGGAGATGGGACTCCAAACGATTATGCTGTTGAACCTTCAAAAATAACTCCCGATCAAAATTTATTAGGTGTATGGGGAGATGCTTACAATAGAATCCGGCGTGTCAATGAATTTATTGAAGGTCTTAAAAAATATGCTGCCTTCTCCGACGATGTAAAAAATCGATATGAAGCACAAGCCCGTTTTTTTAGGGCATACCTTTATCATCAATTGGTCATCCGTCATGGAACTGCTATTTTGCTCGATGCTCCCACTACCAATAAAAATAATCCTTTGAGTTCGGAAGAAGAATGTTGGAATTTTATTGAAGCCGATTTGGATTTTGCCAGCAGGTATTTACCGGTTCAGTGGGATAATGCAAATAAAGGCAGACTTACGAAAGGTGCGGCTTTTGCTTTTAAATCCCGTACGATGTTGTTTGCCAAACGTTGGGAAAAAGCAAAAGTAGCGGCTGATTCAGTTTTTGCTTTAAATATTTATGAATTAGCTCCTACTTATAAAGATGCATTTACATCTTATATGAAAACCGGAAATAAAGAATCTATTTTAGAATTTAATTATGCTTTACCTAATCCTTCTCATAACTTTGACCGACAATATGCACCCGGTGGTGACGAAGCTGAAATGGGTGGGAAAGCCACTCCTACACAAGAAATGGTAGAAGAATACGAATTAGCTACAGGAGGTAAACCAAATTGGAATAATTGGCATGATCCTAATGGTACTAACGAAACACCTCCTTATGCACAATTAGAACCTCGTTTCCATGCTTCCATCTTGTATAATGGTGCCAGCTGGAAAGGAAGAACTATTGAGCCCTATGTGGGAGGTAGGGATGGCTTTATACAATATGGAGATGAACAATATCCCAAAGGAAAAACAACCACAGGATATTACCTCAAAAAATGGCTTGATGAAAACAATACCGATTTAGTAAATATTAGAAGTACACAGCCATGGATTGAAATTCGTTTAGCTGAAGTATATTTAAATCATGCAGAAGCTTGTGCCATGTTAGGGGAAAGTAATTTAGCAAATCAAGATCTCGCTACTATAAGGGCACGAGTTGGACTACCCCATACTACAAAAACAGGTAATGATCTAATTGAAGCTATTAGGCATGAACGAAAAATAGAATTAGCTTTTGAAGATAAATATTATTGGGATTTACGTCGCTGGAGAATTGCTCATCAAGTTTTAACGGGAGTACGTTTTCATGGTTTACGGATAGAAAAAGCAGGTAATCAATTTATCTATAAGTATGTGGAATGTGACGATCGCAACAGGCAATTCCCTGAAAAATTGTATATACTTCCTATCCCATCAAATGAAATAGCAAATAATTTAGCAATTAGGCAAATTGGAGAATGGTAAAAAACTTAAATTATGAAAAAATACATATTTTTATTTATTACAAGCCTCACCTTGATGTGTCTTTTTCATTCATGTGAGGAACCCGAAGAAATTCAAAGAATAGATACAGAAAGTAATTCGGGTATTATGCAATTGGTATGTACCTTTATGGATGGAACCGGAGAGTTTACTGTTGATACCACAATAAATAAGTATCCATTTCAAGATGGTGATACAGTAAAAATTATTGTTCCTTGGTTTTATCCACCAGAAAGTACTAATGAGACAAGCATTGATAAAATGAAAATAAAAGCGAGCTTGCCAAATAATGTTTACGTATCACCGCCTTTTGATATTATTGATTTAACAAAAGTAACACCATATACAGTTACTTCTCCAAGTGGTAGGAAAATTACTATTTATATTACAGGGGTTCGTAAGAAAAGTTCAGAAGCGATGATAAAAGAATTTGAACTACCCGCTGTAGGATTAAAAGGTTTTATTTTAGAAGAACAAAATTTTATTGGTATTGTAAGTGGAGGAATGGATTTATCAAATCAGAAACCAAAAATAACCATTTCATATCACGCTACCATTTCTCCCGATACTTCTATAGCACAAAATTTCAATGAACCAGTAATTTACACTGTCACAGCCTTTGATGGAACTCAACGAACTTACACAGTGAGTCCTTTCACACCCAAAAAGGTAGCTTATGGCATTCGTCCAGCAAGTGCGCGGCAACTATGGTTTAAAAGTTTAGGAGAAATGGGGTTACCTCCTGCTGACCATTATTCAACGGCAATTGCTGTGAGTGGTAATTATTTGGTAATTAATACCCGCAATCAAGATAATGTCTATGTAGATCGTTTTTCTGGGGAACCAAAAGGAAGAATGCAGTTAGGTCCTATTAAGGGTTCTTTAACAAATTTCTTTGCCACAAGTGATTCAGTAGGACATATTCTTATTTGCAATTTAGTGCCTAATGCAGGAGCAAATTTCAAGGTATATAAGTTTAATAACGTAAATGATGCAAATCCAGTTTTATTAATAAATTGGCCTACCGGTGGAATAGCTATGGGAAGAAAAATGTCTGTTAGAGGTAATCTTGATGGCGATGCTTTAATTACTGTTACTCAAATGAATTCAAAAATAGTTCATATTTGGGAAGTTAAAAATGGAGAAATTCAATCTGCAGCTGATGGAGGTCCTACCCGTTCTATTTCAGTGGCTTTTACAAGTGATTGGACCTTACAAAGTGATGCAGTAGCTCGCTTAGCTACTTATCCTTCAATTTTATTTATTAGCGGTTATCCAAGTAGTTTTGGGGCTGTTAATGCCGATGGAAGTGTGTTGGCACTTTATGATCTGGAGGGTGCGGGTTACAACTCTAATTTCGTTCCACAGTCATTGGATTATGCAATTTTTAATGGAGCTCATTATCTTGCTCAAACTATTGTAGCTCTTTATGGAGGTGCTAATAATTGTCATTTATATGATGTCACTATTCCAACAAACCTTTTATTGGCACCTAAAGATCCACGTTTATTAGTGTTTAGTTCTCCTCCGAATGTAGTAACTGACAATACAAATGCAACCGGTGATGTAGCAATTAAAGTTTCGGATGATGGTTATAAAATGATTATGTACATGCTTATTACCAATTTTGGTGTAGGAGCGTATGAATTTGATTGTATTGATGTAGATAACATTTTTGGCGAATAAGTCGATCGTAATTAACATATCTCGTTTTTTTAAAACGAGATATGTTAATTTATCTTTGTAATATCCATAATTTTATGAAGAAATATTGTGGCTTTTGTTTAATTTTGTTTTTGATAATTCAATTTTTTTCGTGTAAGGATGCAGAACATCCTTTACCTGAATGGGAATGGGATGATAGTACTTATACCCTTTTGCCAGTAGAAAAAAAACCTAAAATTCTCTGGATTGATGCCTCTGCTAATTTTAAGTATTTTGCTAACAGTCAAGAAAATATTCAATTTTACCTTGAAAAAACAAAAGATGCAGGATTTACAGAAATTATTGTCGATGTACGAGGAACCTCCGGAGATGTGCTTTATC
>DAOOVG010000016.1:0-30599 GCA_035369865.1 Paludibacteraceae bacterium
TTGCATTTGTGACTTGAATTCAGTCTTGAAAAAATGAGTCAGATAATTTGCATTTTTCAAGACGTAAAATAAGTCTATCACCTAATTCCCTCTTAATTTTTATATGATTGACAACTTCCAGAACAAAAGGATTATTTTCAAAACTCCCTCTTACTGATTCAAAATCAAGATTTTTTTGTTCTTCATCCCCATCTACGCCAAAACCAGTTTTTGCATTCAGGTTGAATTCTTTTTTGGCATCTTCGTAGATTAATTCGTCCAACGTAATTACTGATTTTTTCCACAATTCAATCATACTTATAATTTCATCAATAGTAACTTCTTCAATAGGTTTCCCCCAATGAATTTCCAGTTTTTCTTTTGCCCATGTCCATTCATAGGTATAATATTCTTGATGCATTTTTTCAAATTCTAATTGGATTTCCGACAAATTTATTGTTCCAACTTCAATTTTTTTAATGAGGTTTTCAACTTCACTTTTTGGAGCAATTAAACCTGCCAAGTCAATCCATTCACCTTGTCCAATTTGCGTATTAGGAATAAGGTGCTGTCTGATTTCTTTTATATTACTAAATTCTGTTTTATTTAATCTGCTGATTAAAGAATTTCCTAGAAATTTACAGATTCCCATTTTATAAAGCTCAATTCCTTTTAATAAAGCCAATTTTTTAATAGTACAATTTTGATAGGTATAAATTTCAGTTGTTTCACCTGAAATTTTCTGAAGTTTTCTAAGAATTTCCACACCTTTTATCATTTTTTGAATGGTATAAGGACTCAACAGATTGAAATTAATTGGATCTAACTTTCTGGTATCTTTTCGATTATCTCTCTTAGGCCATTTCTGAGCATCTCTTATCGTACCAACGCTTCGCAAATTAATGGCTGGCACCAAAATACTTTCAGTTCCTTTTTCAATTAGATAAGAGAAAGGTAAATCAGAAGTATCAGAATGCTTCGTATGACGTCCCATGACAAGTGTAAATACACCAATTTTAGCTGGCCAGAGTAAATAGGAATCACTCGTTGTTTTTGCTCCTCGTTCAGCCATACCTTGATGAATAGGACCTAATTTATACATGTGATTGCTTTGATTGGAGCCACTTCCTGCATTCAAAAAAGAAAACATTCCAGCAATCAAAAGGGTTGATTTGTGATGGGAGACAGTATAAGGTCCAGCAAAAATAGCAGTTGCTTCACCGTGCATTCCTTGACAGTTTGAAAAGAAAAGTGAATCAAGGGCTGAATAATGTTTACCCAAAATACAGCCTTGTCCTATAAAGCAGCGAGAAACTAACGTAGAATCGGTAATAGAAACTCCAGAACTAATGATAAAATCATTGCATTTAACACCTGCACCAATAGTGATAGGAGCTAAGGCGGTGCTATTAATACTTCCATTGAATAATACTGAAGCTCCTTCAATGTTGGCATAATTTCCTATTCTAACTTGCCGAATGGTGCCACAATTTATGATATGAACATTTTGTCCTATTGAACCTTTACTGGAACCGATTGAAGAAGCATAGTCATCTATTAATTTCTGAAGATTCTGAATTAAGACAGGTCGATGACGATAAAGTGTTAAAATATAAGCTAATGGAGCGGATAGATAATCAAAAATGGGAATTTCCCGTCCTCCACCTTCATTCATTACAGGAACTCTTACACCATTTCCAAAAGTTGACCAGCAATCTACCACTAATAAATTGACATTTTCAATATACGAACTCTCACCAATGGTATAATTGGCAATGTAATTATGAATTCTGTTAATGTAAACATCTTTTTCAACCGTTACATTGTGAAGACAACAATTATAAATGCCAGCATGCTTTTTGACTCCACCGGGCAGTTCAAAAATTTTCTGAAAACCCTCCAAAAATATTTCTCCTGAAAAATGAACATTTACAACAAATTGACTATTGAAATCGGGAGTAACTTTTATTTGATTCCAATCTTCTGCAAGGCAACCTTGTAAGGTAAGCGAAGTAATCTCTTTTTCAGTAAGTTGACGATAAGTTTTCATAGTTAAAAGTTTTTAGGAATTGGTTTGTTACTTTTTAGTTTGCAGATAAATCATCTGGATATAAAAAATCATTGTACGGATAGCGTTGAATATGAATAGCTTTTATCTTTTTGTACATTAGCTCCTTTAGCTTATCAATGTTTTGTTTTTCTTTTGCAGAAATAAATACACAATCTTCATTTATTTTTGCCATCCAGCTTTTTTCCAATTCTTCCAGACTGATGTTTTCACGTTGCAGAAGTGAAAGGTCGTCAGCTTCTTTCGGCTTATAAGGAAAAGCATCGATTTTATTAAAGACTAAAATCATGGGTTTCTCCTCACCGCAAATTTCTTTCAGTGTTTGGTTAACAATTTGAATTTGTTCTTCAAAATTAGGATGGGAAATATCCACAATATGTAATAGCAAGTCAGCTTCACGTACTTCATCTAAAGTTGATTTGAACGATTCAATAAGTTGATGAGGTAATTTACGGATAAATCCAACGGTATCAGTTAATAAAAAAGGCAAATTATTAATAATTACCTTGCGTACCGTAGTATCAACAGTAGCAAAAAGTTTATCTTCTGCCAGAAGATCTGTTTTGCTAAGCAAATTCATTAAAGTTGATTTTCCTACATTCGTATAGCCTACTAAAGCGACACGTACTAATTTTCCTCTATTTTTTCGTTGAGTTATGGTTTGTTGCTCAATCTCCTTTAATTTTTTCTTTAAAGTGGCAATTTTTGAAAGAATGATCCGCCGATCAGTTTCTATTTGTGTTTCACCAGGACCCCGAGTGCCAATTCCTCCTTGTTGTCGTTCCAGGTGTGTCCACATACGTTTTAAACGAGGCAACATATATTGATATTGTGCCAATTCAACTTGAGCTTTGGCAACTGCTGTTTTAGCACGTTTGGCAAAAATATCTAAAATTAAATTGGTTCTGTCTAAAATTTTTACATTGAGTTCTTTTTCCAGATTTCGGAGTTGTCTTGCGCTTAATTCATCATCAAAAATAACTACATTGATATTATTTTCAATAATATATGATTTTATTTCGACCAGTTTTCCTGGACCCACAAAAGTATTTGGTTCAGGATAATCAAGGTGCTGAAAAAAAAGTTTTTGTGGCTTGGCTCCTGCTGTTTCGGTTAAAAATGCCAATTCCTCCAAGTATTCGCGTGCTTTTTCTTCATTTTGAGTCGGAGTTATGAGACCGACTAACGCTGCTATTTCTTCATTTGTTTCGTTTTCCAAAGTTGAAGTTCCTTTATTAAAAAACCGTTTGGAACCACCAAACGGTTTTAAATTTCTCGAAGTCAGTGTTTAAATCATGACACTAACATGCTATCTGAATTAATTATTGTAATCTAAAGTTGATAGGAAGGGTGAATCTTACTCGTACTGGCTTTCCACGTTGTTTTCCTGGAATCCATTTAGGCATAGATTTAATAACCCGTACTGCTTCCTCATCCAGACTTGGATGAACACCTCTTACCACCTGAATATCAACTATTGAACCATCACTATTTACCACAAATTGGCAAATTACCCGCCCTTGAATTCCATTTTCTTGAGCAATAACAGGATATCTTATATTTTCACTCAACCATTTCATCAAAGCTTCTTCTCCACCAGGGAAATGAGGCATTTCTTCTACTACCTGAAATATAACTTGTTCTTCTTCTTCTTGTATAGGCGCTGCAACAGGTGCTGCCACAATATCAATCGGTTTATTTTTAATATCTTCGGTTTGGATGTTAATTGTTTGAGTTTCAGCAGTGTTTTCTACCACATTTAATACTTCTACTACTTCTGGCGCAGGAGGTGGAGGTGGAGGAGGCGTTTCTTGCTGGGTTGTTTGAATAATGTCAAGTTCTTCTTCGGTAATTAACTCGGTACTTACATCTTCATACACTTTAATTTCAGGTTGTGTCCATTCCAATCCTATATAAAGAAGGGATAAAGCTATTACTAAGCCTAATAATATAAAAATTGATTTTTTGTCTTCTAATGAAGCTTTAGACGATTTTTTGATATCCATAATTATAAAGTCTTTTTATAGATTTTTCAGATGGAGCAAATGTACAATTTTTTTTTAAAATGTTTATATAATTAATAAAGAAAAAATATTTATTTTTTTCTTTTTAGCAAAATTATTCATTTCTCTTGAAATATTTATTTTTAGATGTACTTTTTTTTATTTTTAACGTTTATATTTTTAGAATTGAACTGTAAGTTTACTCTGAAAAATTAAATTAAATAATTTTGTTGCTTGTAAGAGATTGCATATCACCATAAAATTTTTAAATGTAATTAGAAAAATAGTTTTTATGAGTAAACTCGATCATAAAAAATTTTTCCCAAATGATTAAAATAATGTACCTTTAAAAATTTTTTAAAAAGCAGCTTAATTTTTTTAGAATTAATATTTCTTGAATGAAAAGAAAAATAAGTTTATCTCTACTTTTCTGGCTAAATATCAATATCTTAATATATCCTCAAGCAGGACAAGGTGTTTATAAGTTTTTAGATTTACCTGTTTCTTCTCGAATAGCTGGTTTAGGCGGCACTAATGTTTCTATCAGAGACAATGATTTGAATTTTGCTTTTCGAAATCCAGCTTTACTAACAGCCAACACTCATCATTCAATAGCGTTGAATTATGCAAACTATCTTTCTGACATTCAGTTTGGTAGTGTTATTTTTGGAGAAAATTTTAAAGACAAGCATTATACAGCCTATGGCATTCAGTATGTAGATTATGGAACTTTTAAAGAAACTACCGAACAAAATGAAATAATTGATGAATTTACAGCAAAAGATATGGCTTTTTATATCATGTATGCTTATCCGTTAAATGAAAAAATTACAGTAGGAGGAACTTTTAAGCCAGTTTATTCCGTATATGAAAGGTATTCAAGTTTTGGACTGGCGTTAGATGCAGGCATAAGTTATAATGATATAAATAATCTGTTTTCTCTTGGTTTGGTTTTACGAAATGTTGGTACACAATTAAAAGGTTATTACAGTGATGAAGAAGGACAACATTACGAAGCTTTACCTTTCGATATACAATTGGGAGCTACTAAGAAATTAGCTCATGCACCGTTGCGTTTTTCATTCACTTTACATAACTTGCAAAATTGGGATATGGAGTATCTTTCTTCCACTGGAACGAAAAAAATAGATTTTTTTGATAATCTTTTTCGTCACTTTATTGTTGGTTTAGAATTTATTCCTTCGAATAATTTTTACCTAATAGCTGCTTACAATTATCGACAGAGCAAGGAAATGAAAATTGAAGATTTCAAAAGTATGGCAGGTTTTTCTTTTGGAGGAGGCGTAAAATTATATAAATTTCAGGTCGGGTTTGGGGTTAATACTTTTCAAGTAGGAAATTATTCGTATCAATTTTCAATCGCAACTTCATTAGATGCATTTTAATGTTATTATGTTGTAAAAAATTCTTATTTTTAAGTCTTAAAAATTTTGAATTAATTGAGCTTAAAATAAGCACAATGTAATAGAAAATATTATCATGGCAAAAATATTAGTAATTGATGATGAACGCAGTATCCGTAATACACTAAAAGATATTCTGGAGTTTGAAAAACATAAAGTATCTTTGGCTGAAAATGGTAAACAAGGTTTAGAAATTGCTCAAAATGAAGCATTTGACTTGATTTTTTCTGATATAAAAATGCCAGAAATAGATGGCATTGAATTGTTAACACTTTTGAAAGAAAGGGAAATTGAAGTTCCCATTGTAATGATTTCTGGGCATGGCACTATTGATACCGCAGTGGAATGTATCAAAAAAGGTGCATTTGATTTTATAGAAAAGCCTATTGATTTGAATCGTTTATTAATCACAGTGCGTAATGCTTTAGAGCGAAAAGAACTTATAACAGAATCGAAAACATTAAAGAAAAATACAGAAAAGAAATATCAAATTATCGGTCAATCGCCTGCGATAGAAAAGGTAAGAAAGCTGATTGATCGTGTTGCTTCAACTGATGCACGAGTTTTAATCACTGGTGATAATGGGACAGGAAAAGAATTGGTTGCCAGGCAACTGCATCAAAAAAGCAATCGAGCAAACGCCCCTTTTATTGAGGTAAATTGTGCAGCAATTCCTTCTGAATTAATTGAAAGTGAATTATTTGGTCATGAAAAGGGAGCTTTTACTTCAGCTCTCAAACAAAGAATTGGAAAATTTGAACAAGCCGATGAAGGTACTATTTTTTTAGACGAAATTGGAGATATGAGTTTATCAGCTCAGACAAAAGTGCTCCGAATTTTGCAGGAAAACGAATTTACACGTGTAGGAGGTGATAAAATCATTAAGGTAAATGTGAGGGTTATTGCAGCTACGAACAAAAATCTGATAAACGAAATTGAAAAGGGTAATTTTCGTGAAGATTTATTTCATCGTTTAAATGTTATTCCTATTCATGTTCCTTCACTGGAAGAGAGAAAAGAAGATATTCCACTCTTGATTACTCATTTCAGTGAACTGATTTGTTCCGAACAGGGAAGACAGGTCAAAGAGTTTGAACCAGAGGCTATATCTTTATTGCAGCAAAGAAACTGGCCTGGTAATGTTCGTGAACTTCGGAACATTGTAGAACGTCTTATCATTTTAGGAGGATCTAAAATTACCAAAGAAGATGTAGAATTATTTGTTTGATTTTTTAAATATTTGAATTTAAACAAAATCAATTATGAAACCATTGACAGAATTAAAAATAGCCATTTGCAGCGATCATGCAGGTTATGAATTAAAAAACGAGCTGATTGAATATTTGAAAATGAAAAAGCTGGCTGCTTTAAAAGATTTTGGTACTTACAGTGCAGAAAGCTGCGATTATCCTGATTATGCCCATCCATTGGCAACTGCGGTAGAAAATGGTGGGTTTGATTTTGGTATTGCCCTTTGTGCAAGTGGTAATGGTGTTAACATGACAGTAAATAAACATAAAGGAATACGTGGCGCTCTTTGCTGGATGTCAGAAATTGCTTTCTTAGCTCGAAAGCACAATGATGCCAATGTAATTTCTTTACCTGCTCATTTTATTTCTCAAGAAGAAGCAAAAAAAATGATTGATATTTTTCTGACAACTGATTTTGAAGGTGGAAGACATCAACGCCGCATAGAGAAGATACCATATTGATTTTTTTGATAGTTATCTTTTTAAACGGACAGTTTATAAAAGTTTTGGTGGAAGAGTAATCGAAAGATGAGAAAATTTTCTTTGAGTTTTTCCATCATTTTTTCAAATTCCAATTTATTGATATTTAATCGAATAGAACATATTTAAGGAGCGACTAAGTAAGTAATAAGGAATGTTTTTAACATTTTTAATGTTATTATAATATGTTAATATTCAAACACTTATTGGAATGTTAAAAATATAGAAAAATAGAAGCGATAAGATATAGTTTCCAAGTTTATATGATATCTAAGGAAAGCCTGCGGAAAATTTATAGCATCGTCTAAGAGAAAATGAGGAAAATTTAAAAATAAAATGTTTGATTCATTAAACACATTGAGGTTTAGTATTAAAAATCTTTTCTTTATTTTTTATAAATCAGTGTAACTGCATACACTGCAATACCTTCTTTTCGTCCAACAAAACCCATTTTTTCAGAAGTAGTTGCTTTAATGGAAATATCATCTATTTTAATATTCATAATTTCAGATAAACATTTTTGCATAGCTGGAATGTAAGGATTGAGTTTGGGTTCTTCTGCACAAACGGTGCAATCAATATTCCCAATTTCATAACCATTTTTTCTGATTAATTGTAATGTTCTATCCAATAAGATTTTGCTGTCAATATTTTTAAATTCATCAGAAGTATCAGGAAAATGAATTCCAATATTACCTAAACAAGCCGCTCCTAACAAAGCATCGCAAATAGCATGAATCAAGACATCGGCATCAGAATGACCTGCCAAACCATAAGGATAATCAATCTTAATTCCTCCCAGCCATAATTCTCGTCCTTCTTTAAAGGGATGGACGTCATAACCAAAACCAACTCGAAAGTTCATTACCAATCAGTTATAAAAAAACAGTTGTTCAACCATAGAATTGGATAATATGGGAACAACTGCAAAGATAAATACAAAACGCAAAGATCTAAATTTATTTTATTAAATTTTTCAATCCATTTATGTCAAATGCTAACGTAAATCGCAATGTTTGGTCCAAAGGATTGGATTGATTGGTAGCAATAACATAACCTGCATCAAGTTCAAACACATTCAGCTTAAAGCCAGCTCCTACGGTAAAATATTTTCGATTGCCTTTATTTTGACTTTCATGGAAATAACCTGCACGAACCGAAAATTGCTTGTTATATACATATTCAGCGCCTACTGACCACATTACTTCTTGCAATTCTTCCGAAAAACCACCTGGTGCATCACTAAATGACCTGAAAATGCCACTGATTGATGAAATATCACTATACTCAGCTATAGACATAGTATCTTGTGTAGGAACAAGTAACTTATTTATATCCGCACTAAAACTAATTTTATTATAGTCATCAATCGGATATTCAAATGAGCCTCCTAAACGAAGGTTGGTAGGAATAAAATAACTGGTTTCCTTTTCATCATAAGAGATTTTAGAACCAATATTAGAAATATTAAAACCAAAAGCTAAATTCCCATCTCCGCTTGACATATGTACAGGTGTTTTAAAATAACCAGCAATATCCGCAGCAAAAGCATTGCCTGGATACATCTCTGTACCTCCACTCAAATTTACTCCACTATTCAAATCTGACCGAATATAACGAAAAGCCACTGAACCTGAAAATTTAGTTGAAAGCAAACGTGAATAGGCAATATCGAATGCAAACTCATTAGGTTGTGTAGAACCTTGAGGATAACCAAATTCATCCATTAACTCAATATCACCTAAAGAAAAATAACGAAGGGATGCACTTACCGATTGAAGAGGATCGAATTTCCAAAAACCAGCTAAATAGTATAAATTAATATCACTGACCAATTTACTCAACCACGGCGTATAAGAAAAAGCTACGCCTCCAGCATTTTCCATAAAAGCATACTTGGCTGGATTCCAATACTGGGAATTTACATCGGCTTGCGTAGCAGCTCCTACATCACCCATTGCACCAGCTCGGGCATCGGGAGCAATAGTCAATGAGGGTACTGCTGTAATAACAGGATTATTTTCCTGAGAAAAACCATAAAAAGCTAAAAAGGAACAAATACTCAAAATTAAACATCGTTTCTTCATTTGTTCTGATTTATTTAATTACTAATAGATTATTTTAAAAATTGTATTTTATACAAACGTGATTTTTAATTTTTATTGTCCAACAACAATGATTTTATTTGTCTTTGAAGTCATTTCACTATCAGGTGTTTTAATACTTACTCGATATAAATAAATACCATTTTGCACCCGTTTGCCATTGGGACCTTTTAAGTCCCAAGTAATATCGTCAATAGAAGATTGAGAGAATGACCAAATTTTTCGTCCCGTAATATCAAAAATTTCTACTGTTGTAATCAATTGCGTTTCTGGTCGATCATGATTGATAACAATCTTTGTTCTTTCCTGAACAGGATTTGGATAATTATAAACAGAGAAAATTACAGGTCTTAGGCCTTTTACTACTTCAAATTCAAGCGTTTGCGTAGAAGAATTATTTAATAAATCCCATGCCCTGAAAGTTAAAGTATGTTTCCCTTCTTTCAATTCAGGAAGTTTATAAGAAACGTTCCCACTTATATAGCTATTTTCTTCTGATTGATAATAATCATTCAAGATATAAGAAGTTAGAGGATTTTCATCGATAATTAATACCAAGTCATGACCAATGCCACTTCCTACTGCATTGATACCATGTTCATCTTCCAGATGAGCCACAAACAAAGGAGTTTCATTTACTTTTCCGCCTGAAACAAATTCGGGAGAATTCAAATAAATCGTTAACTCTGGACCAATCGTGTCATTCACATGACTTTGTGAACTGCCTCCTACAAAGAAATTTTCAAAATAGCCCTGTGCTTCATAATCATGGTCATCATCATAAGCATAATAATTAATTCTTCCGGTTCCATAATTATATTTGATGTCTTTGGGAAGCATGAAAGTAAAGGTAAATTCTCCATTTTTAACTTCAGCTTTCCCTGCAAACAAAGTGTTGGGACGATCATAATAAGTAAGTGCCCCATCTTTTTCATTGTTCAAAGTGGTGATTTTTTGTAATTTATCATAAACAACTACTTCAATTTTTCCATTGAAATCAGGTATTTTATTGCCAACATTATCACTAATATAGCCTTCAATCGTTGTTACAGACAAAGCTTTTAAGGTATCGTTCCCTAACTGGGTATTTCCATTTATTTTATTAGTCACCACTGAAAATTTATCTGGATAATTTAACTGTACCGCAGGATCACCTACATATACGAAACAAAGTTTATTAATTTCAGTACCAATTTTGTTTTTAGCTATTCTTACAGCATCCCCTACACGCAAGTGATTTTCATTTTCTTTTTTAAATAAACTTTCGACAAAATACTTATTAATATAAAAATTTTGAGAAGCATATACAGGTCGAGCGGCCGAAAGGAGTCCAATACCACCTCCTGAAGGATTTAAAACAACATGTTCACCAGCAGAAATTGGTTTGATATCAAATTGAAGAAAATCGCATGTAGCTGCCATCCATACAGCCAGATGTTGATTAGTTAAATTTTTTATATCAGCAGTTGTAAGTATCGTTTCATTTGTCCAGCCACCAGAATTAGCATGACCCATAAAATCAAGCAAAAACATACCTGAACGTAATAAATTTTGAAAACGACTTTTAGCTACGGGATAAGATTGCCCGCTTGCATTCACTTCCTGTACGAAAGCATCTAAATAAATTTTATTAATCTGATAACCAGGATACAATTTAGCAACCGAAACAGCTATACTGTCAGCTTGGTTCATATGTAAAGCATAATCTCCATCATCAGCAAGAAAACAAAGTTGATTTTTCCAGATCCCCTTTCCTTTATTTTGAATATAATTAACAGTTTTATTTACAATATCAGTAGCTTGTTGCTCTGTCGAAACAGGGAAACGTCCCACTCCAATATCTAATAAATTTGAAGTTAATTCTACGCCTTCATTATCATCTAAGAAACCAAAATAATCATCAGTAATATAAGAAGAAGTGATAACAAGCGAATTATCAGCTTGATAAGTCAATATCAAATTATCACCTGAATTGGTGATAATCCCTCGATTATCATAAGAGCCACGCCCAAAAAGTAACAAATATTTAGGCAAATCATCAGGTCGATTGGCATTCAAAGCTCTGTCGTAAAACATTTTCATTACCCAGCGATAAGCAGTAGCATCTGGCGATCCGGAAGAAAATTCATTGTAAACCTCTTCGGTAGTAGCTACAGCGACTCTTAAATTATCTTTTTCACGATGAGTTTGGGCTAAATTTTCTGCTTGTGACTTGAAATTTGGATGAACAATAATAACCATATCAACAGGCTGGAGCCCATGCAAATTCTGGTTTACAACCTTACCCACTGTTTCGGGCGTACTAAAAGAAGAACCTGCAGCTGGATCAATAGCCAAATAGGTATGTAATTCGTAACCTGGAACAGTGAATTGTAAAGTATTATCATTCACCATAGTAAATGGTACTCGTGTAATATTTTGTGGATCAGTAATATCCCATATTTGAATATTACTGTTAACATTACTGAGAATATAATTATTATAATTCGAAGATTTATTCAGATAATCTATATTTTGAAATTGCATTACAGAGCCACTCATTTGTAATCTTCGACGGGCATTGATTTCAATGTAATTCAAATAACCTACCGAAGTAGAAGTAGATTTAATATAATCAATTTTAAAATTTAATGTTTCATTATTAGGCGTGAAAGTATAAGATCCTGTAGCAGCCTTGCCCATTTCATAATGATCCCCTGATACTTTTTGAACTATTAGCGACTTTGTTTGAGTATCATTTAAACTAATTGAAAATGAAGAATTTGCTGACGAAGTTGCTGCTACATCAACTGTTACTTTTGTAGTATTTGTAAAAACGATATTCGGGAATTTAAAAGAAAAGCTATAGCTGGTAACATTACTAAATACTTCTCCATAAAATTCTTTTCCAGAACTGCACAAATTAACTTGATCTTTTTCGTAAACCTGGTAATCAGTAAATTCTGTAATTTGATGAGTTACAACGTCTGGAGGGATTTCAATGGTTTTTTCTTCTATCTTTTTACCAATTCCTGCATCAGAAGTAATAAAATAATAACCATAAAAAGAATAAGGATTATTTACATGTACAAATTTTGATTTGGCATCATCATAATACCATTTCACAGGTCCTTGTGCATAAAATAAAATATAATCACCGCTGTTGAAAATGCCATCTTTCCCTTTTTCCATCCAGATGGCTACTTCAGGCAAATCGTCAATCTTATTTTTGAGAAAACTTTGTTCTAATACTCCACCGCCATATCCAAAAATACGAACATTAGCAGGATCAATCCCCATTTTTGATAAATCGTCATAAGTGATTTTATAAACTCCAGTACTGGCAACTCTTATTTTTATAAATTTCCCTTGAGCCAATACTGAAGAAGTTGCATAAGTGTGAAGAGTAGATGTCTTAGCTTTTTGCGGAGCACTTGTTTTTTTGATCACCAAATCGAAACTTAACAACTTAAAATACTCCCCTTCCCGTTCAACAAAAGGCAAAATATTTACATTGAAAAAAGAAACTCCTTTTTCAACAGCTATATTTGATTTTACTTCTGCCTCGGGAGAAAAAGAATATTGTTCAACAATTTTTAGTTCTTCAGGTGTAACAGGAATCCATACTGGATTTGCTATGGAAGCTTCGTAGGAAAAGGAAGGTTCCATTCCCTGTTTATAGTTAAAATATGGCAGAAAATTATCTGAAGGATAACAAGCATTTTCAAAAGAAATAACATTGATATAGCTTGAATCAGCAAACCATTTTTGAACGCCTATCCAGTTGATTTTTTGAGCAAATGAAAAAGTTGTTTGAGCTTCACTTTTTCCAATAAAAAGTAGGAAAGGAAAAAACAGAAACAGAAAATGTTTTATTCTCATAAAAAGAAATCCCTCACAATACAAAGTTAACAAATATGAAACGCTAAAAAAATTTATTTATTATTTGAGCTGAATTTTGAAATTATTTAACAAAAAAATCAAACATTTTTTCCTCAAAAATATAACCTTCCAAATGGTCTCCTACAGAAACTTTTCCCACTCCCGCAGGGGTACCCGTGAATAAAATATCCCCGATTTTTAAGGTAAAAAACCGACTTACATAAGCAATCAATTCATCAATGGAAAAAATCATATCTTTTGAATTGCCTTTTTGAACAGTTTTCTCATTTATATTCAAATGAAAAGAAATATCTTGTAAATTTTTAAAATAACTGATAGGCAAAAAATTACCAATAACAGCCGCATTATCAAAAGCCTTGCAAATTTCCCATGGTTTTCCTTCGGCTCTTAATTTTCGTTGTAAATCACGAGCGGTAAAATCTACGCCTAACCCAATTTCATCATAATAACGAGAGGCAAATTTAACTGCAATATTTTTACCTAAACGATTGATTTTCACAATCAATTCCGTTTCATAATGCAACTCGTTGGTAAAATCTGGAATATAAAAAGGTTTGTTGTTCTTCAACACTGCTGTATCGGGTTTTATGAAAACAACTGGCTCTCCTGGATTGGCAGTGTTAAGCTCCTTATTGTGTTCAGGATAATTTTCTCCGATACAAATTATTTTCATTTTAATTTCTTATTTCTATATTTTATTTCTCCAAAATGGCATTCAATCTGTTAAACATGACAGCCAAATGAGCATAAATAGAAGTATTTTGTACCACCACATTTTCAGGAACCCGTATGCGAAAAGGAGTAAAATTCCAGATAGCTTTTATGCCACCTTGTATTATTAATTCAGCCATTTTTTGAGCCTTTTCAACAGGTACGGTTAAAATTCCAATAATCACTCCTGTTTGTTTTTGCAATTCTGGAAAATGGTCAATATGATGAATAGGAATTTTATTAATGCTCGTTCCTATTAATTCATATTTTACATCAAAACCTGCAACGATTTTCAAACCAAATTGTTCTAACCCGTTATCATGCATCAAAGCACCACCTAAATTTCCTACTCCAAACAGGAAAGCTTTATGAGAAACATTAAACCCTAAAAAACGTTCCAGCACATAGATAAGTTCCTTGATATCATAACCTACACGGGTACGACCTGAAATCTTGACAAATGACAAATCCTTTGCTACAATGGAAGCATCAATAGCAATATCATTGGCAATTTGCGTAGAAGATAAAAAAGTTTCCCCTTTTTCAAGCATCAACTTTGCATAGGCTAAATACCACGGCAAACGACGCAAAGTAGGCTCAGGGACTTTAAAATCCATTTCTGGTTTGTTATTGTTCACTTCAATGGCATTATAAACATTTATCTCACAAAAATAATCATTTTTTTTAAATTTTTCTTTTTAAGTCATTTTCTTATACTTATATATGTTGTATTTTTAGTTAAATAATTGAAAATCAACAAATTTATTTTAAATTTATTTATCTAATTTCCTGAAAACCATCGCTTTATAAATCAAGTCACAATTTTTTAAGAAATAAGCAGATGCCGAAAAAATCAGTTTGTTTATCTCATAGGTAATATATTTTGATAGCGATTTGGTATACTGAGGTTTTTGGAAAAATATTGAAATGGATTGGCAACGCAAACAACAAAATTTAGAAATGCTTTTAGGAGTATACTTTTGAAAAGTAATCAAATTTAAAAATATAATGTTTGAAAATCAGAGAAAAAAATCCTGAAATTGAAATAGATTTCAACGAAAATAAATTAGAGAGTGTAAATATTTTAAGAGACTTTAAGGCGTTGAAGTTGACGGAAAGTTTTCAGAATTCAAGCATTTGAAAAGAAGTGGTTACAGTTTTCAATTGGTATTGTCAACAATGATCTGTGCAGTGACATTGGGGAGTAACACATCAGTATCTTTTTTGCCTCTATTAAGGGATAAAGGGAGCATGATGGGTAAGGAGGTATTGTATCGTTTGAAGAATATAATCGGGGGATCAATTGGCAGAAGATATTATGGCAAATTGCTTGTAAGTTTATCGGGATAACGGCAGAGGAGAGTGAAGGAGAATATAACGATGCCTCATATTTGATGATACCTTGCTTGAAAAGATAGGTAAAAAGATAGAAAAGATTGGGAAGGTGCATGATCATGTAACAAATGCTTTCAAATTGAGATCCAAGTTATTATTGGGATTGTATTGGGAATGGAAAGTCAATGATACGTTGGATTTTACAATTGTTGAATCTGGGAGAATGTCAATCTAATGATTTTGATGCCCAGATAGCAGATACCACTGTAAGCATGACTTATATTTTGTTATCTTTTCGTTATCGATATGAGCACTATGAATCGATGGGAGAACTTTTCAGGGTAATGAATACGGAATGTTTGCAGCAGACGCTTGACAAATGTCTTTGGGGATTATTTTTGGAATTGCTGCGTGAAATATGCGAAGCATTGGAGAAAGGATATTGATGAACTGTTTGAGTTGATCATGAATTGTCCCAATACAGCAGAATTGGTTTCAAGAATGCTTACTCTTCCGCTACAGGAAGCAGTTTGACGAAAATTGAATTATTAACGTATTGGTAATCAGAGAGATAATAATTAAATTACACTTCTTTATTTTCTGTCTTTCAAACTATTAAATCGAAGTGCGAAACTTTAGTTATTTTACTTTCCAAATAAGCAAATTATAATTTAGTAGTACTATTCAAAAAATAGTTTGTCGAAAAAATTATCATTTTATTCGTACTTTTGCAAAATAAAATCATCAGGATGTATTTAACGGGTTTATTGATTCTGGGAATTGTTGCTGGGATTTTATCCGGTTTATTTGGTATTGGAGGTGGCATTGTATTAGTGCCCTGTTTGCTGGTCATTTTTGGTTTAGACATTCTTCAAGCCAATGCCACTTCACTTACTGCTATGTTGTTGCCTGTCGGCATTTTAGGGGTATGGGAATATTACAAAGCAGGTCAAATCAATATTAAAGAATCATTATGGATTGCATTGGGTTTGTTTTTAGGTTCATTTGTTGGAGGAGAAATTGCAGTCAACATCAATGAGAAACTTCTGACACAACTTTATGCTTTTATTTTACTATGTATAGCCGTTAGCTATTTTGATTTGCCAAAATATTTTCATAAGAAAAACCAAGTTGTTGTAAAAGAATATCCTGTCATTTCTAAGTCTTTCTGGATGTATATTTTAGTTGGCGCAGCTGCTGGAATTTTTGCCGGACTATTTGGGAAAGGTGGCGGTATCATCATTGTTCCATTGTTGATTCATTTTTTTCAATATGATGCAAAAAAAGCAGTTGCCACTTCATTGGCATCTTTACAGTTACCAGTAGGTTTACCCAGTGTAATTATTTATGCCAAAGAAGGATATTTGAATTTACTGTTTGCAGCACTTATTGCTGGTGGAATGGTAGTTGGAGCTTTTTTAGGATCAAAAATAGGGATTAGAATCTCATCTGAAATATTTAAAAAAGTTTATGGTGTTTTTTTATCAGCAGTTGCTGTTTATTTGGCAATTAAATATATATAATTATCTGTAAATGAATTAATTACAAAACTTTTAATAAATTATTTAATTATGAAATGTTTTGCCAGCGATAATTATTCTGGAATTCATCCTGAAATCTTAAATGCCATTATCAAAGCCAATGTTGATCATGAAATTTCGTATGGTGAAGATAGTTACACCAAGCAAGCACAAAAAGTTTTTGAAAACATCTTTGGCGATGTTGATGTGTTATATGCTTTTAATGGAACAGGAGCTAATATTGTTAGTTTGAAATGTTGTACCTTGCCTTTTCAAGCAGTTATTTGTGCTGAAACGGCTCATATTAACACGGATGAATGTGGTGCAGTAGCTCAAAATATTGGTTGCTCTCTTTTAACAGTTCCAACTCCCGATGGCAAATTAACTCCTGAAATGATTGAACCTTTTTTGTATCGAATTGGAAATGTTCATAATTCTCAGCCAAAAGTGATTTCTATCAGTCAAAGTACAGAATTGGGAACAATCTATTCAGTTTCAGAATTAAAAACATTATGCAAATTTGCCCATGAAAACAATCTTTATGTCCATATTGATGGAGCAAGGATTTCAAATGCTGTTGCAGCGTTAAATGTGGGTTTGAGAGAGGCTACAGTAGATTGTGGCGTAGATATTATGAGTTTTGGCGGTACAAAAAATGGTTTAATGTTGGGGGAAGCCATCTTAATTTTTAATAGAGAACTAAGAAAAAATGCTGCTTTTTATCAGAAGCAATCCATGCAACTTTATTCGAAAAATCGTTTTATTGCATCTCAATTTATTGCCTTCTTATCCAATAATTTATGGTTACAGTTGGCATTACATTCCAACCAAATGGCACAAATGATGGCAGAAAAATTACAAATTATTCCTGAAATAAAAATTACACAACCGGTACAAACCAATTCGATTTTTGTAATTATTCCTGAAAAAATAATTGAACCATTGCGGAAGAAATATAAATTTTACACCTGGAATGAGCAAACAAACGAATTACGCTGGATGTGCTCCTTTGATACTACAGAAAAGGAAATTGACGATTTTGTTGAAACCATAAAGCAATTAGTTGAAAAAATCAAATCTTAAAAACTTTAAAATCAACAATTTAATATTGTGTTTTCGGAAATCATTCCAAATTTTACAAAATTATTTAAATTAATGAGTATTTTTGCAATCTTGATCTTTTCTCCTTCTTGTGAAGGAATTTTTATAAAAAAGAAAAATTGTCTATATGTTTAAAAGCAACAGATTATGAAGTTTACTAAAATGCATGGCATTGGTAACGATTATATTTATGTCAATGGCTTTGAAGAAAAAATTGAAAATCCGAATGAACTTTCTATTCGTTTGAGCGATCGTCATAAAGGTATCGGCTCCGATGGGCTAGTATTGATTTTGCCTTCCTCTGTTGCTGATTTCAGGATGCAAATGTTTAACGCAGACGGTTCTGAAGGCGAAATGTGCGGAAATGCAGCCCGATGTATTGGTAAATATGTTTATGAAAAAGGATTGACAGATAAAACCGAGTTGACGCTGGAAACGTTAGCTGGTATAAAAAAACTCAAATTATTTTTAAATGATAACCAAAAAGTTGAAAAAGTGACGGTAGATATGGGTGAACCTTTTCTTGAAGCAGAACAAATTCCTGTTCTTTTTCAAAAATCACCTGTTGTGAACGAACCGGTAGATTTTGGAAATGGAATTAATTATGCCATTACTTGCGTTTCAATGGGAAATCCGCATGCCGTGATTTTTACAGATAATATTGATCAACTTGATATTAAAACGATAGGTTCTGTTATTGAAAACAGTTCCATTTTTCCAAAAAGGATAAATGTTGAATTTGTGGAAAAAATTTCGGAAAATATTCTGAAAATGCGTGTTTGGGAGAGAGGTTCAGGTGAGACAATGGCTTGTGGAACAGGAGCTTGTGCTGCAGTTGTGGCGGGCGTTCTGAACGGAATATCTTCTCGTAAAACTACTGTTAAATTATTAGGCGGTGAACTTGAAATAGAATGGAATAATAATGATAATCATGTTTACTTAACGGGTCCTGCTGAAACCGTATTTGAAGGTGAAATTGATTTGTAATTATTTGTTTTACAATTATTTAATATTAAAAATTTATAGAATTTTTCAATCAAAATAGAAATATGGCATTCATTAATGAAAATTTTCTCAAAATCCCTGAAAATTATTTGTTTTCAGAAATTGCAAAACGAGTAGCAGAACACAAAGCAAAAAATCCATCAGCCAAAATAATTCGTATGGGAATTGGTGATGTAACACTTCCTCTTCCCGATGTGGTAGTTGATGCTATGATAAAAGCTGCTGAAGAACAACGTCATAAGGAAACTTTCAGAGGTTATGGACCTGAACAAGGATATGAATTTTTAAGAGAAGCTATTGCACAGCACGATTTTCAGGAAAAAGGAATAAAAATAGAGGTGAGTGAAATATTTATTTCTGATGGAGCAAAAAGTGATACAGGAAACATTGGCGATATTTTTCATATTAACAATCGAGTGGCTGTTACCGATCCAAGCTATCCTGTTTACGTAGATACCAACGCTATGGCAGGTCGAGCTGGTGTACCGAATGAATACAATCAATGGAGTAATCTTGTTTATTTACCTTGTAATGAGGAGAATAATTTCGTTCCCGCTTTGCCAAAAGAAAAAGTAGATTTAATTTATCTGTGTTATCCAAATAATCCTACAGGCACAACTTTAACGAAAGAACAATTGAAAGTTTGGGTAGATTATGCCAGGGAAAATCGAGCTATTATTCTTTTTGATGCAGCCTACGAAGCTTTCATTACTGAAAACAATGTTCCACACAGTATTTATGAGATTGAAGGAGCAACAGAAGTAGCGATAGAATTCAGAAGTTTTTCTAAAACGGCTGGTTTTACAGGTACACGTTGCGGTTATACCATTATTCCACAGCAAGTTATGGGATATACTCGAAAAGGTGAAGCAGTGTCACTTAATAAATTATGGCTACGAAGACAATCAACGAAATTCAACGGGACTTCTTATGTTGTTCAACGTGGGGCGGAAGCAACGTTTACTCCAGATGGAAGAAAACAAGTTAAAGCTCTTATTGATTATTATTTGGAAAACGCTCGAATCATTCGAGAAGGATTGACCAAAAATGGTTTTGCTGTTTACGGTGGAGTCAATTCGCCTTATGTATGGGTAAAAACACCACAAGGAATGAACAGTTGGGATTATTTTGATTTTCTGTTAAAAGAAAAAAATATTGTGACTACTCCTGGTGCAGGTTTCGGTATCAGTGGCGAAGGTTATATTCGTTTTTCCGCTTTTGGCAGCAAAGAAAATACCATCGAAGCTATGAAAAAATTAGCATAACAACCTAAATAATAGGACTTTATATTGTTTAAAAATGATTTTTAACGCTTTCTTTTGATTTTTTTCTATTTCACAGAAAAATACTACTTTTGTAAGATAAGATTATTAATCAATAAAATTCAAGAAAATGGTAAGTTATAAAGAATTAGGTCTTGTAAATTCAAGAGAATTGTTTAAAAAAGCTATTGAAGGCGGCTATGCAATTCCAGCATTTAATTTCAATAATATGGAACAATTGCAAGCCATTATTTCTGCTTGTGTTGAAACAAAATCACCAGTGATTTTACAAGTATCAAGTGGAGCACGTAAATACGCTAATCAGACCTTATTGCGTTATATGGCTCAAGGTGCAGTAGAGTATGCAAAAGAATTAGGTTATCCAATTCCTATTGTGCTTCATCTTGATCATGGCGATAGCTTTGAACTGTGTAAAAGTTGTATTGAATTTGGATTTTCGTCTGTCATGATTGATGGTTCACATCTTTCTTACGAAGAAAATGTAGCATTGACCAAAAAAGTAGTTGATTATGCTCATCAATTTGATGTTACAGTCGAAGGCGAATTAGGTGTTTTGGCAGGGATTGAAGACGATGTGAAAGCAGAACATCATACTTATACTGATCCAGATCAAGTAGTTGATTTTGTAAGTCGTACTGGCGTCGATTCATTGGCAATTTCTATTGGAACATCTCACGGAGCTTATAAATTCAAACCTGAACAATGCACACGTGATGCTAATGGAAAATTGGTACCACCACCTTTGCGTTTTGATATTTTAAAAGAAATTGAAAGACGTATTCCCGGATTCCCTATTGTACTTCATGGAGCTTCTTCGGTGCCTCAAGAATATGTGGACGAAATCAACCGTTATGGTGGTCAATTAAAAGATTCTATTGGTGTTCCAGAAGACCAACTTCGCGAAGCAGCCAAATCAGCAGTTTGTAAGATTAATATTGATTCTGACGGTCGTTTAGCTATGACTGCAGCTATCCGAAGAATATTATGGACACAACCAGCAGAATTTGATCCACGTAAATATTTGGGCCCTGCTCGTGATGAATTGAAAAAACTTTACATGCATAAAACCCAAAACGTTTTGGGAAGTGCTGGCAAAGCGTGATTAGTTTATAATATAATAATGCCAATCAAGAATTAAAAGCTTCAATAGGGTTATCTGATTTAGAAAACAGCAGAAGAGAAAAAATCATTAAAAAACCTGTCACGTTGTTTAATTACCTCAAGCCGGTCTTTGACATTTTTTATGGGAGTAAGCATTTCAATATTTGAGTTGTTTTTTAGAGTTTTTTTTATCTGAGTATGTTTTTTGTCTCCAAAGATAAGTCTAAAAGTAATTGTATCATCCCAAAAGAGTTTAAAGACAGAAAGATCATTTTCTCTGCTGCATTTGTAATTCTCAAGCTTTCAGGGAAATGAATAGTTTTTCTTCTCTGAAAATTCAAAGTGTGAAATTTACATCTGGAAGAATAATATTTTTTTGAAGTAATGTCAGGTGTAACTTTACTGATGTGATTTTACTTGAACAAGTAATTTTGTGAATGGTGTTGTTCAAATGCGGCAAAAAGATAAATAGTCATAATTTCTTGATCAGTGAATAGAGGATTGGCATTATTACTGAATCGTTGACAAGTGAAACGAAGTTTTTTTCATATAGAATCGCATATATATATATAAAAAATATATAGTAATTAATTTAAGCTCTTTTTCCTTAAAAATCATATTTAGAATGATTTATAGAATTATTTTCTAAGACAATAATTTACAGTGAATTAAGCAAATTTTTAGACAATTATTTTGTTAAAAAACAATTTTAAAATACAAATGAAAGGTTTTTTTACTCTTGATTCGCGTTATCACCAGAAATTAAAGATACTCATCTTTTCTATATTTTCCTCCGTGAACATCTTCTAATATATTGAGATAACTTTGATATCTTGACAAACTAATAGTTCTATTTTCTACAGCTTGAATAACTGCACAACCTGGTTCATTAAGATGCAAGCAATTATCAAATCTGCATTGAGAAGATATTGCAAAAATTTCTTTAAAATAATGGTCAATTTCATCTTCTTTCATATCAATCAATCCAAATCCTTTTATGCCGGGGATATCAATGACGTGACCACCAAAAGGCAATTCATACATTTCTGAAAAAGTAGTAGTATGAACTCCTTTACGATGGTAAGAAGATATTTCAGACGTTTTCGCATTAGCTGTGGGTGAAAGTGCATTAATAAGTGCCGATTTCCCGACCCCTGAATTACCAGCAAAAAGAGTAATTTTATCTTTTAAAAAATCTATTAAGGGAGCTAAATTGATAGCATATAAAGCCGAAACTTGAAAAACAGGATAGCCAATGCTTTCATACAAATAAGTAATAGCATCAAGATATTCCTTTTCTTCCTCAGAATATAAATCAATTTTGTTAAATATCAAGCAAGCTGGGACACTGTAAGCCTCAGCTACAGCTAAAAAACGGTCAATAAAAACGGTTGAAGTTTCAGGATAATTTACCGTCACCACTAAAGCTGCAGTATCCAGATTAGCAGCTAAAATGCTAACTTCTTTTGAAAAATTGGACGAACGACGAATAATATAATTTTTCCTTTCACCGATATCATAAATTATTCCTTTACCTTCTTTGTTTATTTCGAATTCTACCCAATCACCTACTGCAATAGGATTGGTGCTACGAATATCTTTTAAACGAAAATTACCTTTAATTTTACAATTAATTCGTTTACCATCGTTAGTTTTCACCTCATACCAACTCCCCGTATTTTTTACTACAAGACCTTTCATGAATAATTCAATTGAAAATTTATTAGGTAAGCATTCAGAAATAAATGAAAAAATTAAAAGAGAAAGGTAATTTTTTTGTTTTGGAAAAATAAAAAATCAATTGATAAAATTCTTTTGAGGGAGGAAGAATTCTATCAATTGAACCTTATAAAATTATATCAGCACCAATATCTAAACTGTCATAATTTCTTTTTCTTTGGCAGCAAGCAAATCATCTATTTTTTTAACATAGTTATCATGAAGCTTTTGGGCTTCTTCTGTACCAACAGCTTCAATATCTTCTGATAACCCTTCTTTTACTTTTTTCTTAATTTGTTCAATCACATCTCGGCGAGCATTACGAATAGTTATTCTGGCTTCCTCTGCTTCTATGCGAACTTGTTTTACTAATTCTTTGCGACGTTCTTCCGTCATTGGCGGTAAAGTTAAACGAATAACCTCTCCGTTATCAGTTGGAGTAAAACCTATATTGGCATTTAAAATTGCTTTTTCGATAGCTTTTATCATTGTTTTTTCCCACGGTTGAATCAAAATAGTTTTAGCATCAGGTGTAGTAATAGAAGCTACATTGCTTAATGGTACATGATTTCCGTAATATTCCACTTTCACCACATCTAAAATGTGAGGATTAGCTTTTCCTGCACGAATACGCGCTAGCGAACTTTCTAAAAAATGAATGGTTTCTTCCATTTTCTTTTTTGCCTCATCCAGAATTGGTTTAATCTCTTCTGTCATCATAATGGTAGTTTTTATCACTTAATTCTGCATAACAGAAATTAGTGTGGTTAATTAAGTTTATTATTTATAAATGAAATAATTAAAAATATTCTCTAAATTTTTTCAAAAAACTATTTTTTTACTAAAGTGCCTATTTTTTCACCCAAAACTACTTTTTTCAAATTGCCAGGTTTATCCATATTAAAGACATAAATAGGCATGTTATTTTCCTTGCAAAGGGTTGTTGCTGTCAAATCCATTACTTTCAAATTTCGGCGATAAATTTCATCGTAAGTAATTTCGTCAAATTTTACAGCATTGGCATCTTTTTCTGGATCGGCAGTATATACACCATCTACACGTGTTCCTTTTAACATAACATCAGCTCCTATCTCTATTGCTCGTAATGAGGAAGCAGTATCGGTGGTAAAAAACGGATTCCCTGTACCTCCTGAAATAATTACAATTTCTCCCTGTTGAAGGCAAGAAACAGCTTTTTGTTTGCTATAAAATTCTCCTATCGGTTCCATCCTTATGGCTGTCAGTACCCGTGATTTTGCTCCAATCACTTGCAAAGCCGAACACAGCGCCAAGCTATTAATGACCGTTGCCAACATTCCCATCTGGTCACCTAAAACACGATCAAAACCTTTTGATTCACCACTTAGTCCACGAAAAATATTCCCCCCGCCAATTACTATCCCTACCTCTACTCCAATTGACGAAATTTCAGCAATTTGAGTTGCATATTCCTGCAACCGACTTTCATCAAGACCGTATTGTTTTGTTCCCATCAAAGATTCACCGCTCAGTTTCAACAAAATTCGTTTATAAAGCAGCATATAAAATATTTTTAATTTTTTGACAACTTCTCCTTATAAATCTACAAAAAAGAAAAGATTATCTGACAAAAATAAATAAATAGAATGGTATTTACAAACACAACCGAGAAAAAGAAAAAATAATTTCTCACCCCATCTAATGAATGTTAAAAAAACGGGAATGCCCCAAAAAACACTAAAAATTTAAAATAAAAGCTCCTTCATTGGCTATGGAATAAAATTCAATTTTTTGTTTTTTACAAGTTTGTTGAATGTTGTCAGCGTACCATTTTGAAATGGTTTTATCTACAATTACTTTGCGAGGATGAATGCACGATAAAAGTTGTTCCATACGTATTTTTTGTCCATTCCCAATAATTAGATAATCTACTTCGAGAGGTTTTTGAGCTATTTTATTTTTTAATTCATCATTAATAAGAATACATATGCGTTGCCCCTGAAAACACGCAAAGCCATTTGTAAACCAGGAAGTATTTTGTACTTCGATAGGGGGTTTTAGTTTGTGTTTTCTCCAATAAGAAGTAGCCACTCGTTCTGCTTCTTTTTCATCAGTAGAAAAAAGAAAATTATTTCCTCGATCAATAAAATTTACATGAGTATTTCTTTGCCCAGCATATACAATCATTTGACTGGTATTTAAGGTTTGATATCGAGCATAAAGATCGATAGAAAAAACAAACAAGATAGACAACAATCCCATTATTAAAGGCATATATTTTTTATAATAGAAATAAGCCGAGATGCCAAAAATGAAAAGAATAATAAAGAAACTTTGTTTGTTATCCAATGAAACTTGAGAAATAGAGTAAGGAAGTTGTTCAATTTTTACAATGCAAAAATTGAGGAGTTTAACAGAAATATTTAATAAAAGAGCTACAAGATTAGAAACATAAGGAACAAATGAAATAGCGAAAAGTCCAACAGCAAGGTAAATAATAATAGTGGACAATGGAATCACTATCAAATTGGTAAACAGGAAATAATTAGGGAACTGTTGAAAATAGTATAACGTAAAAGGTGCGGTGCCAATTTGTGCAGCTACTGAAACAGTTAGTAAATCGCGTAAACTTTTCAGTATTTTATTGCTAACAGGAATAAGAATAGTAAAATAAGGTTGAAAATAGATAATACTGAATATTGCTGCATAACTAAGTTGGAAACCAATATCAAACAAATAATTGGGGTTCACCAGCAACATGAAAAAAGCCGACATGCAAATAGTGTTGTAAATTTCAGATTTGCGGTCAAGGCAGGTAGCTACTGCTACAAAAGTAAACATCAAAGTAGCTCGAACCACTGAAGGAGATAATCCTGTAATAAAAGCATATCCCCACAATGATAAAATGAGAAGGATACTTTTTAGCAACTTTTGTGGCTTTTTATTTTGTAAAAAACCAAACAGAAAAAGCAACACCGCATAAACCGTTCCCACATGCAAACCACTTACAGATAATATGTGCATTGCTCCTGACGCACTATAACTTTTTTTCAAATCAGGATTCAAGTCGTCTTTGTATCCTAAAGTCAATGCTGCCAACACACTGAATTCATCACCCTGAATATTAAATTTTTGATAGATTTTAAACAGATAATTTCTACATTGATCTGAAAAACGAATGAGCGAGAAGGAATGATTTTCACCTGTTTTTTTCCAATAACCAGTTGGAATGTAAGCAGTTGCACCAACACCTTGCCTTTTTAAATAGGCTGCATAATTAAATTCGTCAGGATTCAAAGCTTTTTCTGGAGCTTTAAATTCAGCCTCTATCAATAACTGGTCGCCAATAATCAGAGACGAAGCCGCACTATCTTTCTGAAGATACAGATAAGCTTTTCCGTGAGCAGTTTCCCAGTGATTATCGTTTAAAAACTGTTTTACTCGAGCAGAATAAAAGAATGATTTTGCTTTTTCTGTGGGAGCTGAAGTTAATTCAACAAGATAAATTCCCTTTTTATTTAAGGGAGAAAATGAAGTTGATTTTTCACGTTGGACACTTAATGAGTACCCCAGCATGGCAAAAAATAAAAAAGAACCTACGCCAAATAGCCATCGGAAACGAAATTGATTTTTTGTATCTTGAATAAAAAAAGGTGAAATAATTAGAAAAGTAGCAATTAAATAAATGGCATATTTTGTAAATGTGTATAATTCAATGTATTGATAGATAATAATTCCAATTATTAGAGCAAACAATAATCTTACAAAAGGAGTACGATATAAAAAATCCATACATCAAATGAATGAAATCGAAAAAATCAAGCTATTGTTTTTAATTGGTGGATAATTTCCAGAGGCTGATTTGAGTTAAAAACAGTATTCCCAACCACCAACACATCCACCCCTTGAGCAAAAAGTTTTGGAGCATTTTCCAAATTTATGCCACCATCTACTTCCAGCAAACAAGAAGGATTTTTCTGCTGGATTATTGACTGCAATTCATTGATTCGTTGATAAGTTTCTTCAATGAATTTTTGACCTCCATAACCAGCAAAAACACTCATTAACAAAACCATATCTACTTTTTCTATAAAAGGTTCAAGCACTTTTACTGGAATATCAGGATTGATGGTAATCCCTGCTTTCATTCCTGCTGTGTGAATTTGTTCAATAATTTCAGCAGAGTGTTCTGCTGCTTCATAATGAAAAGTAAGTATCCCAGCTCCTGCTTCTGCAAAACGTTGCACATATTTTTCAGGATGAATAATCATGATGTGGACATCCAGTGGTTTTTTACAATGTTTTTTTACAGCTTTAATTACAGGAAAGCCAAAAGAGATGTTGGGCACAAATACACCATCCATCACATCCAAATGAATCCAATCCGCTTCGCTCTGGTTAATAAGTTCGCATATTGCTTGCAGATTACTAAAATCTGCTGTTAATATTGAAGGAGAAATAAGTTTTTTGTTCATGCGATGCTCTAATTAACTTTAAAATCAAACAACAATTCTTTTGCAAAAATAACAAAAAATGTAACTTCACAAGTAGAAAAGATAGATTTTGTAAATCTTGATAAAAAGCTAAAAAGATTATTTTTAAACCTAAAACATCATTACAATTATAAAGCTTTGTTGATTTTATTTTTTGTCAGAATTACTGCAAAACTTAAATCTTCATTTTCAATAATTCTTTTGTTCTCAATTTTGTATAATTTATCTTGATATTTTATTATTTCACTTTGAAAATTTTCTGTTTCTTTGGGGTATCAAGTTTTTATCGAGTGATTCATTTTTTCAAAGCGTAAATTCAAGTAATCAATGCAACTTTTTCAGGGGAAATAAAAAGTAAAGGAAAATTATTTTTCAAGACAAAGGAGAAAAAAGAGCTTTTCCCCTTTGCTCTGATGGAATAAAGTGCTTTACTTTGGTCTCTTCCCCTTAAAAAAGTTAAAAAGATGAAACATTTAACCGTAGAACAAGGGTACACAATTTGGGTAATAGTACAACAAGGATTGAAACGAAAAGATATAGCGTTAGCTCTCGGAAAAGACAAATCGGTTGTATCGTGTGAACCGAGTCGTAATTCTGATAATCGACGATCACTTCCAATAACGGCAAAGAGTTTGCCGACCATAAAATGATCAGTTCGAAATTGAAAGTAGATTTCTTTTTTGCCAAACTTTACCATTCATGGGAAAGAGAAACTAATGAAAATACAAACGGACTTATTCGTCAGGATTTCCCTAAAAAAAACTTCTTTTGAAAATCTTTCTGATCAGGATATAAAGCGGATAGAAGATATTTTGAATAACAGACTAAGAAAAAAATTAAATTTCTTAACGCCAAATGAATTTTCATTACGAAATTTGTCTAACCAAAAAGTTGCATTTGTGACTTGAATTCAGCTATAATGAAACGAGATTTCATTTTTTAAAATGATCTGATTTGCTTTATTTCCTTTATTTTTCAAAAGTTTTGCCTGAAGAAAATATACTATTTGATTTGTTGGAATGCAGAAGCTTTTGTAGAAGTTTCTTTTGTGTTTTCTTCTGGATTTTCATCAGATTTACTCTCCTCGTTTTTCTGAGAAGATTGATTTTCAGAATTTTGAGCAAGAAGTTCATCGCTTCTTGAAGCCCAAATTCGTTTACCAAAGATTTTTTCCATATCCTCTGCAAAAATAACTTCCTTTTCAATCAGTAATTCTGCCACTTTATTATGCCCTTCAGCATACTTTTTTAATATTTCTTTTGCACGAAGATATTGTTCATTGACAATTTTTTTAACCTCAGCATCAATCAATTCGGCTGTTTTTTCGCTATAAGGCTTTGTAAATGAAAATTCAGAGCTTCCCGTGGAATCATAATAGCATAAATTAGGTAATTTTTCACTCATTCCGAAATAAGTAACCATAGCATAGGCGCGTTTGGTAACTTGTTCAAGGTCATTAATGGCTCCTGTTGAGACTTGATTCAAAAAAACTTCTTCGGCTGCTCTGCCGCCTAAGGTTGCACACATTTCATCCAGCATGTGTTCACGGACGGTTAATTGCCGTTCTTCAGGAAGATACCACGCTGCTCCCAATGCTTCTCCACGAGGCACAATACTTACTTTAACTAATGGGTTCGCATGTTCCAGCATCCAACTGATAGTAGCATGTCCAGCTTCGTGGTAAGCGATTGATCTTTTTTCAGATTTTGTGGTGATTTTATTCCGTTTTTCCAGTCCACCAATGATTCGGTCTACTGCATCAAGGAAATCTTGTTTGTCAACAAAAGTTTTATTTTTTCGCGCTGCAATCAAAGCCGCTTCGTTACAAACATTTGCAATATCAGCACCAGAAAAGCCCGGTGTTTGTTTTGCTAAAAAGTCAACATCAACTGTTTTATTAATTTTAATAGGGCGTAAATGGACTTTAAAAATTTCTTTACGGTCATTTACATCCGGTAAATCAACGTGAATTTGCCTATCAAAACGTCCTGGTCTTAATAAAGCTTTATCCAAGACATCAGCACGATTAGTGGCTGCCAAAAGAATGACACCACTATTGGAAGCAAAACCATCCATTTCGGTAAGTAATTGATTCAGCGTATTTTCTCTTTCATCGTTACCACCAAAATTTGGATTTCTACCACGAGCTCTACCAATAGCATCAATTTCATCAATAAAAATAATACATGGAGCTTTTTCCTTTGCTTGCCTGAATAAATCACGTACCCGGGAGGCTCCAACTCCTACAAACATTTCCACAAATTCAGAACCTGAAATAGAGAAAAAAGGAACATCTGCTTCGCCTGCTACAGCTTTTGCCAATAATGTTTTTCCTGTTCCTGGAGGACCTACCAATAAAACACCCTTTGGAATTTTACCTCCTAATTCGGTATACTTACTTGGATTTTTCAAAAATGATACAATTTCTTCCACTTCTTGTTTGGCTTCAGCAAGTCCTGCCACATCCTTAAAAGTGATACGGTTGCTTGTGTTTTTATCAAAAAGTTGTGCTTTCGATTTACCTACACTAAAAATTCCTCCTCCGCTGTTACTTCCTCCCATTTGCTTTGCCATACGACGATTCATAAACACGAAGAAAAGAATCAATAATAAAAATGGAAGTATACTATACAAGAAAATATCAATATAATTTTTACTTTCCTTATATTCTACCACAGCATTTAGACCATAGTCATCTTGGGCTTTCTGATAATCCGAAGAAAAAACTTCCACTGATGGAATACGAGTCCTTATTTTTCGTTCTTTTGCATACATTTCATATTTATCACCAAACACTTCTTTAAGCGAATCTTTTACAATTTGAGCTTCAGCAACATTTCGCGAAGAATAAATGGCTATTTTTTCTATTTTTCGCGTATTCATATAAGATTTAAAATCTGAATAAGGAACTTCTTTCACCGGCGAAGTATCAGTAAATAAGTAGGAACCAATCAGTATAGCTATAATGATAGCATAAATCCACGATATATTAAATTTTGGAGCCTTAGGGCTGGGATTTTGAGGTTTATTTTGTGGAAATTTATTGTCCATTTTTAAATCAACATTAACTTATATTTCTAAAAAAAATCAAATTATTATTGTTTTAATGATTATCCGCAAAGTATCCTACTTTAAGAGGGATAAATTACGGTATATTTTTC
>DAOOVG010000017.1:0-29950 GCA_035369865.1 Paludibacteraceae bacterium
AAATATACCATAATTTATCCCTCTTAAAGTAGGATACTTTGCGGATAATCATAAATCTTTTATTAATCGACATTGAAAATTTATTGCTGTTCAACGGTTAACCCTGTAATATTCTTCAGTTTTGAAATTAAAAAATCCGCATCTTTTTTAGGAATGGAAAATTCAATTATATATTCATTCTTATCGTAATTTTTATTGAAAATTTCTCCATTAAATTCTTTTAAGAGTCGTATCACTTCATTTATTTTAGAATAATTAAACCGAATAGTAAAAAAATTATCAATGGTTTTTTCAACAATTTCAGCATGATTCAAGGCATCAGCAGCCGCTTCCCGATATGCTGTTGCCAAGCCACGTGTTCCCAATAATATCCCACCAAAATAACGAACCACCACTACTAATATATTAGTCAATCCTCGTGAATTAATTTGTCCTAAAATAGGTCGTCCAGCAGTTCCAGCAGGTTCTCCATCATCATTGGCTCTCCATTCTTTATGTTCAATACCAATCACATAAGCATAACAAATATGACGAGCATCATGAAATTCTTCCTTGAAATTTTTTACCAGTTCTTTAACTTCGTCCACGCTTCGAGTGGGAACTGCAAAGGAAATGAATTTGCTCCCTTTATCTTTATAAATTCCTTCTGATTTATTAGCAATAGTTTTATAGGTACTTAGCATTTTGCGAATTAAATTTTTTAATACTTCTAACTATGAAAAATTCGCTGCAAAGATATTTATTTATTTTATTTCGTCTAATTTTCTTTGATAGAAAAATAGTAGTAAATTATTTTTTAAGCAGTATATTTCCCCTTTAAAACTTTTTCAGTAGAAAAAACAAAATATTTTTCTAAATTTTAAGTATTATTAGTAAACTTTTTTGATTATAGAAATGTTTAAAAAATACAAATGGGATGTTTACTTCTAAAATCTTACTACTATGTCCAACATCGAATTTAATGAAATCAATCTTCGATTTAAGCGTGAAGTAAATTCAATGACTCATTTACTTCCAGAAATTTACAGGGAGGCTATAAAAGAAGATGCCCAAAAGATAATTACTCAATTCCAGCCTGATATTGAAAAGTGGATTGTTCGGTTAAAAAACAAAAACATGTCGTGCTTTGAAATTGAGTCGCTCTTGCAATCACGACTTAATGAAGTCAGTTTGAATTCATTACAGCAAACTTGCAATGAATCTCAAACAGTGGAAAAAATTAAAAATAATATTTTAAATTTAATTGCCAAATCAGTACTTAACACTTATTTGTACTCAATGTTCAAAGATATTACATGAACCATTTGCAAAAAGGTTATTTCAAAAAATGGAATAACCTTTCAAATTTTTTATTAATAGTGTTTGATGTTAAAAATTTGACTTTCTTTACTTTTCTTCACCACCTACCCTTTCAAGAATTTGTTGAGCATGTTTTTTGGTGTCAATTTCTTCCTGAGGAATAATATGCGTTATGATACCATTTTCATCAATTATAAAAGTGGTTCTCTCAATTCCAAAATATTTTCTTCCAAAACGTTTTTTCTCTTTAAAAGTTCCAAACAGTTCACCCAACCGATGATCGGTATCAGTAATCAATGTAAAAGGAAGATTATTTTTGAGAATGAATTTTTGATGGGAAAGAATATCATCTGTACTAATGCCAATTATTTCAAAATTTCTGCGACGCAACTCGGCATAATTATCCCGAAAACTACAGGCTTCTGACGTACAACCAGGAGTATTATCCTTAGGATAAAAATACAATATCAATTTTTTCCCTTTAAAATTCGAGCTATAAATTTTTTTTTCGTTTTGATCAACCCCCAAATAATCAGGAATTTTATCTCCAACTTGTAATGCCATAACTAATTTAAGATTAAATTGTTTATTAAAATTCATTGCAAAATCAAACAAAAATAATATTTTACTTTCAGAAAATCAAAGTTGAATAAAAAAATGCATTCCTAATTTTATCAAAACTGTAAAAGAGTTTTACAAATTTACTTTATTTTCTTTTTCGTGTTTTAGCGCTGTTCCCCTTTTTACTTTTTCAATACTTTCTGAAGTGTGAAACTTTTATTTTTTATAGGATGCAGTTCAGAAACATGTCCCATAATTCCAAATCCTTTCTGTAGTATTATTTATGGAACAATTATTAGTTTTTTATTGTTTTCTACCTTTCCGCAGCAAGAAAAAACGAAAAATAAAAATAAATAATTATTTGCGCTTGCTTTATTAGTAGCAAAAAAAAATAATTATCTTTACAAGGAAAAAAAAACTTAAAAAATCAAACAAGAGAAATATGAAAAATTTTATTCAGTTAAGCCTTATTCTGGCATTAATCACTTTTAATGCTTGTGCTGGCAACAATAAAGAAGAAACACAAAAAAACAATTACACAAAAGAAAAAACGATGGGAACAATTCATTTAACAAAAGAAGAATTTTTAAAAAAGGTAGTTAATTACGAAACCAACCCTAACGAGTGGAAATATTTAGGGGATAAACCTTGTATTATAGATTTTTATGCAGATTGGTGTGGACCTTGTAAGGTAATTGCTCCTATTTTGGAAGAATTGGCTAATGAATATAATGGACAAATTTATATTTACAAAATAAATACAGATGAAGAACAAGAACTGTCAGCAGCTTTTGGTATCCGCAGCATTCCAACATTACTTTTTTGCCCTCTGAATGGAGATCCTCATATGGCTTTAGGTGCGATGCCAAAAGAATCGTTTATAAAAGCTATTAATGAAATTCTATTGAAGAAACAAAATTAAACTCATTTTGAAAGATAATTGATAAAATATTCAATATCAAAGAAGAAACAGTTAATAATATAAGAAAATAAGTGGATTTTTACTGTTAGTATACACCTATAAAAATTCGTTAGAGAGATTATTCCAAAAAAATCGTTTCAGTTGTTAAAAAGTAAAAAATATTCTCTTTCTTTGTAAGCTGATAATAACCAACTTTAATAAATCTATATTAAACAAAACATTATGAAACAATTTTTTAAATTTACACTTGCTTCTATTTTGGGAGTGCTTATTGCAAGTTTGCTTTGTTTTGTCATTTTTTTCAGCATTATTAGTGGATTAGCAAGCTCAAAAGAAAAAGCACCCAAATTAAAACCAAATTCTATTTATCAATTGAATTTAAAAGGTGAATTACTCGAACGATCACAAGAAGAACCTTTTTCAATTGCTTTATCGCAAGTTTTTGGAGCAAGTGATTATCAAACGCTGGGATTAGATGATATTTTAAAAAATATCCAAAAGGCAAAAAATAATCCTGATATTGTTGGAATATATTTGAATTGCGGGCCAATGGTGGCTGGCTTTGCTTCTCTAAAAGAAATTCGGGATGCTTTAGTTGATTTTAAAAAATCCGGAAAATTTATTATTGCCTATGCTGATAATTATTCTCAAAAAATATATTATTTAGCCTCAGTAGCTGACCAAGTACTTTTAAATCCACAAGGCATGCTTGATTGGAAAGGATTGGCTGCACAAGTAGTTTTCTTTAAAAACACCTTAGATAAATTAGGTGTTGAAATGCAGGTAGTTAAAGTCGGAACTTTTAAATCGGCTGTTGAACCTTATGTAAATACCAAAATGAGCGATGCCAATCGGCAACAAGTCACTGCTTATACCCAATCTATTTGGAATACAGTTTTATCAGAAGTGTCATTATCACGTAAAATCCCAGTAGATAAATTAAATGCTTATGCGGACGAATTGATAACTTTTCAGCCTGTCGAAAAAACTTTAGAATATCAACTAATTGACTCATTATTGTATGTGGAACAAGTAGAAAACCTGTTGAAATCTTTGATAAAGGATACCACTTTAAAAGAGCTGAATTATGTGAAACATGCTGCTATGTGTAAAGTTCCGGATAATGTAAAATTTGAAAGGAACAAGGTAGCAATCCTCTACGGAGTTGGAGAAATTGATATGGGAAGTAGTGTAGGCATCCAATCAGAAGAATTTGTAAAAACTATTAATAAAATTGCAAAAGACAATTCCATTAAAGCAGTTGTTTTCAGAGTAAATTCTCCAGGAGGGAGTGCTTATGCTTCTGAACAAATATGGCATGCTCTCACTCTATTAAAAGAAAAAAAGCCATTGATCGTATCTATGGGTGATTACGCTGCTTCAGGAGGATACTATATTTCATGTATGGCTGATAGTATTGTAGCTCAACCTAATACACTAACAGGTTCAATTGGAATTTTTGGTTTGATACCTAATGTAAAAGGACTGAATGATAAAATCGGTTTAACTTTTGATGGCGTCAAAACCAATAAGTTAAGCGATGCTATTTCTATAAATCGCCCGTTTACTCCTGAAGAAAAAGATTTAATGCAAAATTATGTCAACCGAGGTTATGAGTTATTTGTCAAACGTTGTGCTGATGGTCGAAGAATGAAAATTGATCAAATTAAAGCAATTGCAGAGGGTAGAGTTTGGTCAGGTAAAGAAGCATTGAAAATTGGTTTGGTAGATAAAATTGGCGGTATTGATGAAGCTGTTGTGATGGCTGCTAAAAAAGCAAATTTAATTTCTTATCAAATAGTTGAATATCCTAAGAAAGAAAGTTTTGCTGAAAAAATAATGAAAAGTTTTTCCTCTGACCCGGAAATACATTTTATAAAATCTAAACTTGGAGAACAATATCAATTATTCGAAGAAATAGCAAATTTGAATAAAATCAATGGAATTCACGCCCTTTTACCTTTTAAATTAGTTATTCAATAATTTTTTTAATAGCAAATACTATCAAGAAAAGGCAAATACAGTTCTGGTTTGCCTTTTCTTGATGTGTGTTAGACGTGTAATCCGTATGTTTGAATATTTCTAATTAATTAGGCTTAATTTTTATCTTTTGTAGGTTTAATTATTTTCACTTCTCTTTCCTGATTTTCTTTTTCTTCAATGTAAACGTTTATAGTAAAATCTGGTAAAATCTGCTCAATATTTTCTGACCATTCAATGAAACAAAGTTTTCCACTGTAAAAATAATCCTCTACACCAATATCCAAAGCTTCCTGTATTTTATTAATTCTGTAACAATCAAGATGGTAAATTATTTCTCCTTCGTTTGTTTCATACTCGTTGATGATGGAAAAAGTGGGACTGTTGACCATATCTTTTACGCCTAACTCCTCGCAAATGGCTTTAATAAAAGTTGTTTTCCCTGCTCCTAATTTTCCATAAAAAGCAAATATTTTATCATTGCCCATTTGCTTGATAAATTGTTTGGCTACTTCATGAATAGAAGAAAGTGAAGAAATTTTTAAAGTAATAGGTTGTTTCATTATTTTGATTTTTGTTAATCTTTACAAGATGCTCATATTTACGTATAATCTATCAATATTTTTGAAATATCTTATTCTCACAAGCTCAAATTGCTATGAAAATGATTATAAATGATTGATGCCCTGTTTTTTCCTATAATTTTAGAGAGTTCATCCTTCGATGCATTTTTAATGCGTTTTACGCTTTTGAAATGTCTTAAAAGTTCATTTTTTGTTTTTTCTCCAATTCCTTTAATTTCGTCCAGTTCTGAAGCAATTTGTTTTTTACTTCGTTTGTTGCGATGAAAAGTTATGGCAAACCGATGTACTTCTTCCTGCATTGCTGCCATAAATCTGAACAAGGAATCGTTTGGATTTAATCCTACTTCTTTTGGAGGAAAACTATAAAGCAAGCCACGCGTGTTATGTTTATTGTCCTTTACCAGTCCAACAATCGGAATATGAATTTGTAGTTCATCCTCCAGTACTTCTCTGATAACATTCATTTGCCCAATACCGCCATCAGCAATGATTAAATCAGGTAAAGGCTTTTCTTCGTTTAGCATTCTGGTATATCTTCGTCTTACCACTTCTTTCATGGAAGAATAATCGTCAGGACCTTCAACAGTTTTAATGTCATATTTCCTGTAATCATTTTTCGAAGGTTTGCCTTTTTTATAAACCACACATGCTGCTACAGCATTTGACCCTTGAATATTTGAATTGTCAAAGCATTCAATCACCATGGGAATTTTATCTAAATGCAATTTTTCTTGCAAGTTTTTCAACAGTTGGATTTGTCTCTGTTCTGGATTTAATTTTTCAGCTTGTTTGAGTTTTTCCAGCTTGTATTGTTGAACATTTTGTATAGCAAGATCAAGTAATTTTTTTCTGTCTCCTCGCTGAGGAATAATTACTTGTGTATCTTTTGGTTTGTAATTAATTTCAAAAGGGACAACAATTTCTTTTGAATTGCTATTTAATTTTTGTCGAAGTTCTATGATGGCTGTCGAGAGCAAATCGGCTTTATCTTCTTCCAGCTTTTTTTGATATTCTATTGTATATCCTTGAATGACAGCACCTTTTGAAACTCTTAAAATAGTAATGTAAGCAACATTTTCAGTTTCATCATAAGCAAAAATATCTGTATTTTCAACTATCGTGTTGGCAATAATTGATTTTGCTTTATAGTTTTCAATCAAGTCATATTTCTGTTTTATTGTATAAGCTTCTTCAAATTTATATTCAGCAGCAAGTTGTTGCATTTCGTTCCAGAGCATTTTACTGATTTCGTTCGCATCGCCTTGAATAATCTGACGAATTTGTTGGATATTTTTTTGATATTCTTCAACGGTTTCCTTCCCTTCGCACGGACCGTTGCATTTGTGAATGTGATATTGCAAGCAAACTTTAAATTTACCTGCTTTTATATTTTCTCTGGTCAATGGAAGTTTGCAAGTTCGAATGGGATAAAGTTCACGAATGGTATCAAGTAATGAATTTAAAGCACTTACCGAACTATAAGGACCAAAATATTGAGAACCATTTTGAATAATATTTCTGGTTTTGAAAACCCTTGGAAATTCTTCATTGGTTATACAGATGCTTGGATAGGTTTTGTCGTCTTTTAATTGAACATTATATCGTGGTTGATATTGTTTTATTAAATTGTTTTCGAGCAACAACGCATCTTCTTCTGTATCCACTACAATATATTTTAGGGAGGCAATATTTTTAACTAAAACATTCGTTCGTGGCGATTCATGCGTTTTATTAAAGTAAGATGAAACTCTTTTCTTAAGATTTTTTGCTTTGCCAACATAAATTATTTCTTCTTTATTATTATAAAATTGATACACTCCTGGCTTTTCAGGAAGCATATCCAGTTGTTGTAACAATAAATCTTGTTGAGCCATTTTGCAAAATAATGTTTCACGTGGAACATTAAAATTATCTTCCCATTAAAACCAATAGCACGTTAATGTCATTTGGAGAAATTCCTGGAATTCGGCTTGCTTGCCCAATAGTTTCAGGATCGACTCGCATCAGTTTTTGCCGAGCTTCGGTTGATAAAGATAAGATAGAATCATAATCAAAACGTCCACGAATGTTTAAATGTTCTAATCGTTGAAGCTTTTCTGCAATCGTTTTTTCACGTTCTATGTAGCCACTGTATTTCAAAATAATTTCAATAGATTCAATAATTTCTTCTCTCCGTGAGGGAATCTCATCAATTTTTTGTTTTAAAGCAGGGATAACAGAAACCAAATCATTAATGTTTAGTTGAGGTCTTAAAATTAAATCAGATAATTTACAACCATGTTTTAATTCTGATAAACCTTTTTGTGAAAGATAAGCATTTACTTCTTGAGGTTTTACTGAATAATTTTGAATAAATTGTATAAGTTTTGTTTGTTCTTCTTTTTTTCTTTGATACTGATAATAGCGATTTTGTGAAGCCAATCCTATTTGATAACCTTTTTCAGTTAAACGAGCGTCAGCATCATCCTGACGAAGAAGTAAACGATGTTCAGCTCGTGAAGTGAACATACGATAAGGTTCATCTACTCCTTTTGTAACTAAATCATCAATTAATACTCCTATATAGGATTCATCACGAGCCAAAGTAAATTCAGCATCGCCATGACATCTCATGTGAGCGTTGATGCCTGCAATCAAACCTTGACCTGCTGCTTCTTCATATCCAGTTGTTCCATTAATTTGCCCGGCAAAAAAAAGATTTTTGATTTTCTTTGTTTCCAGTGTATGTTTTAATTGTGTCGGATCAAAAAAATCATATTCAATGGCATAACCCGGTCTGTAAAGTTGAGCGTTTTCAAGACCAGCAATGGTATGAAGAGCTTTAATTTGAATGGGATACGGAAGTGAAGAAGAAAATCCATTCACATAATACTCTTGAGAATCCACACCTTCAGGTTCAAGAAAAATTTGGTGACTCTGCTTTTCAGCAAATGTAATAATTTTAGTTTCAATGCTCGGACAATAACGGGGACCAATACTTTTAATCTGTCCATTGTAAAGTGGAGAATCCGGTAATCCTTTACGTAATTCTTCATGAGTTATGGAATTGGTATAAGTAATCCAGCAACTCATTTGTTTTAATTCACGATGTATTTCTTCTAAAAAGGAAAATTTATGAAAATCATTATCGCCTACTTGTTCTTTAAGTTGAGAAAAATCAATGGTACGACCATCAATTCTGGCAGGTGTTCCTGTTTTCATTCTTCCAGCTTCGAAACCCGAAGAAACAAGTTGCTCTGTCAAACCAAGTGAGGCAGGTTCTGAAATTCGTCCTCCTCTCATTTGGGTTTTTCCGACATGAATTAATCCGTTTAAAAAAGTTCCAGAAGCAAGAATTACACATTTAGCAGATATTTTCACTCCCAAAGCAGTAATAACACCTTTTACCGTGTCATCTTCAATTATTAATTCCTTTACCGTGTCTTGCCAAAGATATAAATTAGGTGTATTACTAATTACTTTTATCCATTCACGAATAAATTGATGACGATCGCTTTGTGAACGTGGGCTCCACATAGCAGGACCTTTAGAACGATTTAACATCCGG
Organism: Paludibacteraceae bacterium; assembly: GCA_035369865.1. Taxonomy (GTDB): domain Bacteria; phylum Bacteroidota; class Bacteroidia; order Bacteroidales; family Paludibacteraceae; genus MVYY01. The sequence goes on from DAOOVG010000017.1 coordinate 8,894, forward strand.
AATTGAATTGCTGAACGATCTGCAACAATTCCCATTTGACCACCCAATGCATCAATTTCACGAACAATCTGTCCTTTGGCAATACCGCCTACTGCAGGATTACAGCTCATCTGACCGATTTTGTTCATGTCCATTGTAATCAGCAAAGTCTTTGAACCCATATTGGCTGCAGCACAGGCTGCTTCATTGCCTGCGTGTCCACTCCCAACAACTACTATATCGTATTTAAAGTCCATTTATCTCAAAAAATTAAAAAATATCATAACAACCAATATGAATTTTTAGTAAAAAATTGTTTCTTGTTAATATTTTTTTTAAACATGAAAAAAATTAGATAATTTATTCGTAATCAATTGACAAATTTTTTCTAAATAAAATACATCTACCTCTGTCAATTCATCAAATTTATCACTGTCAATATCTAAAACACCAACAATATTTTGATTAGCATCAAATATTGGAACAACAATTTCTGCGACAGAAAGTTGATTGCAGATAATATGTCCAGGAAAATTTTTAACATTCGGTATCAATAAACTTTTCTTTTCTTTCCAAGCTGTTCCACATGCACCTTTCCCGTAACCAATTCGTGTACAGGCAATAGAACCTTGAAAAGGTCCAAGTACCAATTCATCATTTTTTATCAGATAAAAACCCACCCAAAGCCAATGAAAAGTTTCATGCAAAGCAGCAGAAACATTTGCTAAATTTGCAATAAAATCATTTTCTCCTTCTATCAAAGCAGCCACTTGAGGTAATAGATTATTATAAATCTCCTCTTTTGTTTCATTTATCGGAATAAATAAATTTTCACTCATAAAAAATTATGTATTTACATTTCTACTACAAAATTACATTAAAAAAATCTTTTCTGAGAGTTATTTCAATTCTTAGTTTCATTTGAGAATATAGTAATTACAAGATTTAACATTTTTAAGAAAAAGCAAATTAATTTGTTGTACTTTCTAAAATTTATCTGTTACTTTGTGAGTTAAAATTGTTTTTTTAAAGTTCATTTTTTAAATTTTTTTTTATTATGATAAATAAAGATTTTAGAGTTAAAAGGATTATTTTATTAACTGCACTGACGCTTTTATCTCTTTCGTTATTTTCACAACAACAATTTCAGCCTCTTCCTATTGATCCGAAAGTAAGGTATGGCAAATTAGAAAATGGTCTTACTTATTACATCCGTGCTAATCAAGAACCCAAGCAAAGAGCTGATTTTTATATTGTGCAAAATGTAGGTGCAATTTTGGAAGAAGATCATCAAAATGGTCTTGCACATTTTCTTGAACATATGGCATTTAATGGAACTGTTCATTTTCCTGGGAAAAAAATTATTGATTATTTTGAATCCATCGGTGTTAAATTTGGTCAAAACATCAATGCCTATACATCCCTTGATGAGACAGTGTATCACCTTTCGAATGTACCAACTATTCGTGAAAGTATTATCGACAGTGCTTTGTTGGTTTTACATGATTGGTCACATTTTATATTATTAGAAGATGATGAAATTGAAGCAGAAAGAGGTGTAATTTTAGAAGAATGGCGACAAGGGCAGAATGCTTACCGCCGAATGTGGGCTGAATCGAATAAGAAAAAATTTCCTGATTCACAATATGCTAAACGGGATATAATTGGAGATACAGCAGTGATTAAAAATTTTAAACCAGATGAGCTTCGTGAATATTACAATAAATGGTATAGACCAGATTTACAGGCAATAATAATTGTAGGTGATGTTGATGTAGATAAAGTTGAAGCAAAAATTAAAGAATTATTTACAGACATAAAGAAAAATGAAAATGCTCCAGAACGTCCAATTTATCCAATTTTTGACAATGAAGAACCTATTATCTCGATTGTAACAGATCCAGAAGCTCCTCAAACTCAGATAGAATTGGATTACAAGCATAATAAACTACCAGCAGAGATTAAACTTTCAATGAATGGTTATGTGATTGAGCTTGTTAATTCGTTGATCTCCAATATTATGCAGGATCGTTTTGATGAAATTACAATGAAACCCGATGCTCCTTTTGTCGCAGGTTATGCGAATTATGGAGAATTGGTTAAATCGAAAGATGCTTTTCAATTAATAGTTATTCCAAAAGAAGGACAAGAATTGGAAGGATTAGAGGCTTTGCTCCTTGAAGCTGAAAAAATCAAGCGTTTTGGTTTCGTCAATTCAGAACTGGAAAGAGCAAAAGCAAATTTAATAAAGCAGGTTGAAAAACGATATAATGAAAGAGAAAATCTAAAAAATAGCGAGTTTGTCAAGGAATATATAGGTCATTTCTTAAACAACGAACCTATTCCAGGTATCGAATGGGAATATCAAACGTTGCAGATGATACTACCACAAGTCAATGTAGACATGGTAAATCAATTAGCAAAATCATATGTTACAGATACAAATATGATTGTTTCTATTATGGCTCCTGAAAAAGAATCTGTTAAAATCCCTACAGAAGAACAAATCCGACAATTGATCGAAAATACCAAAACTGTTGAATTAGCACCAAAAGTTGATGAACAAATTAATAAACCATTGATAGATCAAGTGCCTAAAGCTGGAAAAATAAAAAAAGTAACTAAAAATTCGACGCTGGGAACAACCGAATGGTTACTGAGCAATGGTGTGAAAGTGATTTGGAAACCTACTAAATTCAAAAAGGATGAGATTTTGCTGAATGCATATAGCATTGGAGGTTTGGCAAAAATTACAAATAATGAAGATTTAATTTCCGGTGTGTTTGCCTCTGAAATTGTTTCAAATAATGGTTTAGCAGAATTTTCACAAATAGATTTAAAAAAATTATTAACAGGGAAAATTGTGAGTGTTAGACCTTATATATCTTCTTATGAAGAAGGTTTCTCAGGGAATGCTTCCGTTTCAGATTTTGAAACTATGTTACAGTTAATTTATTTGCATTTTACAGCTTTGCGGAAGGATGATGATGCTTTTACAGCTTTAATGAATACGTATAAAGCTATTTTATCTAATAGTGAAAAAAATCCTAACAAAGCTTTTTCAGACAGCATTACTGTTATGCTCACGAATCATCATCCACGTACTATTTTGTTAAATTTGAACACAATAGAAAAAGTAAATCAAGATAAAGCATTGTCCATTTTTGCTGAACGATTTGCCAATCCTGCTGATTTTACTTTCATCTTTACAGGAAATATTGATCCACAAAATGAATCATTGAAAAAACTTATTTGTACTTATTTGGGAGGTTTACGTACTATCAACATGAAGGAAACATTTACAGATGATCAGATAAGAAAACCTGAAGGGAGAGTAAACAATCATTTCACAAAAGAAATGAAAGTAAAAAAGGCTTCAAATTTTATTGCTCATCATGGACAGATGCCTTTTAATTTACAAAACAGAACGGCTATGAGTGCGATAGGAAATATTTTAAATATTCGTTATCTGGAAAGTGTTCGTGAAAAAGAAGGTGGTTCTTATGGCGTTGGAGTGCGTGGAAGTTTGGACAATAAACCCATTGAAGAGGCTATGCTAATAATACAATTTGATACCGATCCAGAAAAACAACCTAAAATGATGAGCATTATTTACGATGAAATAAGCAATATAATAAAAAATGGACCTCGTAAAGATGATGTGCAAAAAGTAAAAGAAACAATGTTGAAAAAATATGCGGAAGATATAGAAAATAATGGCTGGTGGCAAAATGCTATCTATCTTTATTATCAAGATCATTTGAACTTAGTAACCGATTATAAGTCTTCGGTAGAAGAAATTACACCACTATTCATTCAAACTACGCTGAAAAAACTAGTCGATCAAAACAATGTGATAGAGGTAGTAATGATGCCTAAAGAACAATGAAATACCAAATTTTCAAAGAGGAAGATTTTTGTTTTTCTTTTTTATTTAAAATTATTACAGTTTTTCTTATTACAATAGTTCGTTAATTTTTAATCGCATAGTGCTATATAATACAAAGTTCTTTGATATTTTGGTTATTTTAAGTATATTTGAATTTATGACAAAAATTGAAAAATATTTCGATCAGTAAAACATTGTGATTAATGTTTTTATATAAAGTTTAAAAATTGATTGCATAAATGGTTATCATTTTTTAAAAAAAGATGAGGAAATGTCATAATATTCGAAGGGTTTTATCCCTTTCAAAAAAATTTGTGTATTTGCAAATTAGAATTTATATAATATTTTGTGGCGGAGAAATAGAATACAGTGGACAATTTTATCATTTCCAAGTCAGTCAAAAAATAAATCTTGGTATTTTTTCTTTTCTTTGAAAAAGTTGGTTTTCAAAAATAAACATAGACGACAAAGATGGCTATCTTTCCTTTTTTAGCAATATTTTTTGATAAGATTTATGTTGAAGCGAAGAAAATCAAAGTCTTTTTCAAACTGACGATAGCAGTGTTGTTTTCTAAATTTTCTGGAACAGAATAATTGTAAAAAATTAATTTTCCATGTATGCTTAAAATAAGTTAAAGAACATCTTTTATAAAATCTTTATGCCATTTATTCAATGGTTTTAATAGGAGAAAATAATATTCACAACTTAGATTATGTGCCATTTTAGGGAAAAGTGAATTTTGTAAACTATTTTTTGTTTTTTAATAATATACATAAATACTGATTTTCAATGATATGCTAAAATGTTTCAACAAAAATTATATATTTATTTTATTGATTATCAAATATTTTATATTAAAACTGAACGAAGTATTGTTTAGAGAAATCAATAACTGAAATTTTTTGGATTGCTATCATAAAATAAAACAAACAAAAGATTGTTTATATATAATAAAAAAACTCCTTGAAAATTATTTCTTTAATTAGCTCACATCAATTAAAATGAAAAAAAATACAATTTTTCTTTTTTTACTATTGTTATTCTTTGCTAAAACTTTACAGGCTGACAATTTAGCTATGGGAAAGTGGAGAACTCACCTTGCATATAATACTGTTTCCATCATTGCACAGTCTGACCAGAAAATTTATGCAGTTGGCGATAGTGCTTTATTTTCAGTAGATAAACGAGATGGCAGTATTGAACTTTACAGTAAAATTTCTGGGCTTCATGATAACGTAGTTGGAAATTTTGAATATGATAATAATTCTAAACAATTACTCATTGTGTATGTCAATGGCAATATGGACATTATGGGTTCAGGTGGCATTATTAATATTCCTGATTTGTATAATAAACCACAAATTTCTGATAAACGAGTAAATCATATTTACTTTTATGGAAATAAGGCTTTTTTATCCTGTAACTTTGGTATCATCGTATTAAATATTCAGAAAAATGAAATTGCTGAAACTTATTATATTGGTCCTAATGCATCGGAAGTTCAGGTATTAAACACTACTGTACATAATGGTTTTATTTATGCTTTAACAAAAGATGCAATATATCAAGCTTCTGTCAATGAACCGAATTTAGTGAATTACGAATTCTGGACCATTGACAATACCATTCCTGGAAGTGGTAATTTTCAATCGATAGTTTCCTTTGCTAATCAACTTTTTATTCTTAGAAATGGGGAAATTTATAAAAAAGATAGCAATAATTTATGGACATCTTTTTTCTCTGAAAACTCTGGAATTACAGCTACCAATTTAAGTGTTTCTAATGGTAAAATGATTATTTACACAGACAATAATGTTTATGTAGTTGATGAGGTAATGAATCTTAAAACCATAAATTATCCGGGAAAAATTTTAGACGTTGAATATGATGCTGTGAATAATTTATACTGGTTAGCTGCGAATAGTCAGGGAGTTATTTCCTATCAAGAAAATGCTGATGGAATGCCTATTATTTCTACTTATAAACCTTCAGGACCAGTTGTAAACATTCCCTGGAAAATGCGTTTTTCGGGTCAGAAACTTTTTGTGGTTCCAGGTGGTCGTTGGTCAAACCAGAATGATCAGCCAGGATATGTTATGATTTACGAAAATGGTGTATGGACAAACATTGATGGAAAAAATATCGAGGCTCAAACAGGGAAAAAAGTGCTGGATTTTATGGATATTGCCATAGACCCAGCTGATCCTTCTCATTTTTATGTTCCTTCTTATGGGACAGGGGTTTATGAGTTTAAAAATAATCAATTCACTACCTGGCACAATTTCACCAATAGTACAATTGAAACAATTTTCCCTGATAATCCTAATAGTGCTTATCTTTATATGCGTATGGATGGAGGAGTTTTTGACACAGAAGGAAATGTGTGGTTTACCAATTCATTGGTTCCTAATGGAATAAAATTTAGAAAATCTGATGATACTTGGTCACAATTAACTTATGCTTCTTTATCTTCAAAACCCACATTGGGAGAACTAATGATACTAAAACAAAAACCCCAACAAAAATGGGTGTTGTCTGTTCGTTCAGAACCAGGTATTGGTATTTTTGACGATAATGGTACGCTTGATGAACAAAACGATGACAAAGACATTTTTTATTCTTCTTTCCAAACAAGTGATGAAAGAATTTCACCAACAGCTTTTTATTGTATCACTCAGGATAAAAATGGAGTTGTTTGGGTAGGAACTGATATGGGACCTTTACTTTTTTATAATCCTACCAATGCCTTTAATTCTACTGAATTTATGGCTTCTCGTGTAAAAATTCCCAGAAATGATGGAACCAATCTTGCCGACTATTTGCTGGCAGACGAAAAAGTGAAAGCGATTGCGATTGATGGAGCCAATCGAAAATGGATTGGGACAGAATCATCAGGTGTCTACTTAATGTCTGAAAATGGACAGGAAACCATTCATCATTTTACCACTTTCAATAGTCCCTTGCTGTCCAATAATATTCTTTCCATCGCCATTAATCCAGTAACAGGAGAAGTTTTTTTTGGAACTGGTAATGGTATTATTTCTTATCAAAGTGATGCGGCTGAAGCCGGTGATATTTTTGGCGATGTATATGCTTATCCCAATCCAGTGCGCGAAAATTATAAGGGAGTAATTACCATTACAGGATTGGTAGATAAATCACATGTTAAAATTACTGATTTAAATGGTAATTTGATTTGTGAAACGGTATCGAATGGCAGTATTGCTACCTGGGATGGAAAAGATGTACATGGACGCAGAGTAAGCACTGGAATATATCTGGTTATATGCACCAATTCTGAAGGAAGTCAAAGTGCTATTACGAAAATTTTAGTAATAAATTAATAAACGTAAAAAATAAAATACTTTTCGTGAATTACTCAAATAAAAGAAAAATTTAATTGATAACTATTTTATTAACTGAATAATGCTTTAAATAATATGATGTCGTTAGAAATGCATTGTTTTATGTCAATAAATAACAAGGAGTCTTTATGTATAATATTAAATTAGAACAACTTTTTGTAATTTTAAAAGATATCAGAAGTTTTTTAATTATTTGATAAATATTTTCTTAAAAGTTGTCATATCATTTAAAATATTTAAGCATTATCCGGAACATTTGCTTAACTAATACTTAAATAAGGCTAATTGTTTTGTGATATCCTCTTACCTCCTTTGTTCATTTTCTCATTATTAAAATTATCTGTATTAGCATCGATTTTTTGAAAAAAGATGAGAATCAAAAAATAAATTTCAATCGAAATTATGAATAATTTAATCACCAAAAATTATAAATATAACGGTAAAACATTACTTCTTTGCATCATATATCTTATTATAAATGGTTTATTTATTTTTAAATATATAAGACGATTTAATTTTGTTGATTCTCTTATCGTTTTTTTTATTTATATTTTACTTATATTAACTTTTTTCATTATAAATCAAAAACTCCAGAAAAAAGATAAACTTTTAAAGTTTTTTCTGATTGCTCTTTTCATAATTAGTTTGGCTTTAATTATTTTTATTCAAATAAAAATCAATCCATTAACACTTAAAGTTGATAGATGGTCAGCAATTAATAATTTTTTATCTAACTTATTTAAAGGTAAATCACCTTACTCTGCTAACACTCATTTAGGAGGATATGGTTCTCCATTCCCCGTTTGGCAAATTTTTCACATACCTTTTTATTTTTTGGGAGATGTGGGACTTTGCATGATTTTTTGTTTTGTTTGTTTGATTTTATGTATAAAATGGTATTCTAAATCAGACACAGTAACATTTACTTTTCTTTCCCTTATGGCTTTGTCTCCTGCTTTTTGGTACGAAGTCTCAGTAAGAAGCGATTTAATGTATAATTTTTTTGTGGTTTTTATCGCCTTGCTGATTATACAAAAAAAGAATTTTAATCTTCAAAACAATACAATTAGCTTAGGAATCGTTTGTGGCTTATTTATGTCTACCAGATTATCTGTATTTCTTCCTTTATTCTTGTATTTTTTTTATGAATTCTGGACAATAAATTTAAAAAAGAAAATACTTTTTATTGTTTTAGGATTGGTTACTTTTATTTTATCTTTTTTACCTTTTGTTTTATGGGATTATAAAACTTTATTTTTAACTGATCATAATCCATTTATATTACAAACAAGACAAGGTTTTGGAATTGATATTATAATTATAATAGCATTAGCAATATACTTTTCGTTTAAAGCAAAAAATAATTTTTATAAAATTATCATTTTCATTTCTTTTTCATTATTTATCTTAGTTGCAATTAATTTTTTATTTCGATTGTCGAATGAAAATTTTGTAGATTTATTATTTAACTCTGGATATGACATTACCTATTTTAATATGAGTTTACCTTTTATAATAGGTGGTATAAGCTTAATTAATAGAGCTATGGATGCTGATCTTTAAGGCTATATACAAATTTATGTAAAATTTTTTATATCACAGTATCTTGTCTGCTGGAAATATTCCAACTTCTCTTATTGATAAGCATCTTGATATTTTTGAGTAAATAACATTTAAGATATGCTGAATAAAATCACACAGACTTATAAAAATTTCCGTTTGTTTTATTTGAAAAAACAATGGTGGATTTTCCTGATTTTTATCAGTCTACTCATAAAATTTTTTCTTTTACCAGTAAAAACCGGCGATTATGTTGTGTATTTGGAACCCTGGATTAATTTTATAAAAACACATGGCTACTTTTCTGCTTTAAAATATGATTTCTCTAATTATACACCTACTTACCTTTATATTTTGACTTTTATTGCTAAAACAGGCTTAAATCCTTTGTTTCTTATCAAAGGAATTTCTGTTTTATTTGAATACGTAACAGCCTATTTTATTGGAAAAATTGCATGGTTGAAATTTAAAGACAATCTGGTAATTATCATTGCATTAGCAATTGTTCCCCTGCTTCCTTCTGTGATGCTTAATAGCAGTTATCTCTCGCAATGTGATGCTATTTATGCTTCGTTTACGGTAGCCAGCATTTATTATGCATTAAAAAACAAATCTTTTCTTTCAGTTTTAATGTTAGGAATAGCTTTTTCATTAAAATTACAAACAGCTTTTATCCTGCCATTCTTTTTTGTGATGCTCTTACGGGGCAATGTTAAATGGTATCATTTTTTTCTCATTCCAGCCGTCTATTTTATTAGCATTTTTCCAGCATGGTTAGTTGGTAGACCTTTTTCAGAATTAATAAGCATTTATTTTTCCCAAGCCGATTATTACCGATTACTTACGCTGAATTTCCCCAATCTTTATATCTGGTTCAGCAATAATTATTATGAATTGATTTCAAACATAGGTATCCTTTTTACTTTTTTATTTACTTTGTTTGGTGGAATAAAATTAAGCTCCAAAAAAATAAATTTTACTTTTGAAAACTGGATTCAGCTTGCTTTTTTAAGCGTGACGGTAATACCTTTTTTCTTGCCAGGTATGCACGAACGTTATCTTTATCTGGCAGATGTGCTGGGAGTGGTGTATTTAATGATTTTCCCTCGTAAATTTTATCTGCCATTAGCCGTCTGGATGATTTCGCTTTATTCTTATATTCGTTGCTCTCGCTTCAATGAAATTCTACCAATGGAGCCAGTTTTCTTTGTTTATTTATTAATTTTAGTCTTTATTTCCATTGATTTTTATTCAGGGATTCGAACAAACAGTTCATTATCAAAAGCAAATGAAATAATTTTATGAAGAAGTAAGAAAACTTTTTACCTTTCCTGTCAAAAATTATCAAAAAATTTTTTCATCATGTCTTTAAAAATAAAAAAACAGTTTCTTTTTATCTTTTTCATTATCAGCATTTACACTTTATTGACAATTGTATGTTGGAATCATTGCTACTTCTGGGACAATATTCAACAAATTTCAAAAGAAGCACATTGGTTTTATCAAAACAATTTTTCTTCACTAATAATCCCAATACAAAATTCTGGTAATGAAACTATTGCCACGGGATATCATCCACCTTTGATGGGGATAATGACGGCTGTCTTATGGAAAATTTTTGGTTATCATTTGTGGGTTTCTCACTTTTTTGTTTTTTGCTGGTTTTTTATTTTGCTTTATCAAACCATAAAATTGCTGCAACTAATTTTCCCTCAAAAATATGCAAGTTGGATACTTATCATCGTACTTTTGGAAGCAACAGTACTGACTCAATTTGCTATTGCTTCGCCCGACTTTATTTTATTAACTGCATTTGTGATTTGTTTACGAGCAATTTTAGAACAAAAAAAATTTTTACTTTCCGTAGGCTTGATTTTTTTATGTGGCATTAATGCCAGAGGTTTGTTAACCGGAATTGCATTGTTTTTCACAAATTATTATTATTTGTATTTACAATCAGAGAAAAAACATACCTTTGAATGTTTGAAAAAATCTTTTATCCCTTTTCTTCCCACTCTTCTGTTATTAATAGCATATTATTACTTGTATTTTAAAATCAATGGATGGTTTTTCGCCGATTCTTCAGAGGCAGGACATTATTCTTTACCAGCTAATTTTTCCATGATAATAAAACATTTTTTCGAATTTATTATCCGACTTATAGAAAACGGACGTATTGTTGTTTGGGGAGTTGCTTTTTATTTGTTTATACTGATTATTCGAGGAAAAATACAAACCAGTATCAAAGATAATGTATTGATTTTTTGCTTTTTATTTTTAATGGCAGAATACCTTGTTCTGGTTTTTACAACACGAATGCCTTTTTCAGGAAGATATTTCATACCCTTGTTTTTTGTGTTGACTTTAATCACTCTATCAGGGATTATTCATTTTTTCGACCATAGAAAAATTAAAATTACTTTTGTCGTGATTCTGCTGTTTGAATTAACCGGACATTTCTGGATCTATCCTGAAAAAATAGCTCAATCGTGGGATAGTACGCTGGCTCATTTGCCTTATTATGAATTGAGAAAAAAATGTTTCGATTATATTGATCAACAGAAAATAAATTATGAAAAAATTTCTGCTGGTTTTTGCTTGTATGGCGACAGAGGCTACATAGAACTCCAACATGCAGGCAAAAAAGTAAATGATCAATTCAATAATGAGTATTTTATTTATTCCAATATTTCTAATATCGCTGATGAATGGCTCTTTCAGTTGAAAGACACCACTCAGTGGAAACCTATACAAACTTTTCAGAAATGGCCAGTTAAAATAATTTTGTTTCAGAAAACTTTTTCAAACCCTTTGTATGAGTAACCATTCTAAAATTGTGATACAATTTTTTAAATTCGGGATAGTGGGTATTTTAAACACCCTCATTACCGCTTTCGTTATCTGGTTGTTGCTCAAGGTTTTTCATTGTTCTAATTATGTTTCAAATATTATTGGCTATCTCGCAGGTTTGATAAATAGTTTTATCTGGAACAGAAAATGGACTTTTGAAAGCCATGGAAAAATTTCAGTAACAGTTTTTAAATTTATCATTACTTTTGTTATTTCCTATTTATTACAATTGGGCGGCTTACATCTATTGCTCCAATATACAACAATAGACAATTACGTTTGTCAGTTGATAGCAATGGTGATTTATACCATTATTAATTTTTTATTAAACAAGTATTATACTTTTAAAATCTAAATTTAAATGTATCAGTCATTAAGCATAATCGTTCCTTGCTATAATGAAGAAGAAGTAATTACTGAATCTTATAAAAGATTGAGGCAAGTTTCACAAAAATTAGATTTTGATACAGATATCATTTTTATCAATGATGGAAGTATCGACCGTACTGAACAGATTTTATCAGAAATAGCGAAAACGGATAAAAATGTAAAAGTAATCAGCTTTTCAAGAAATTTCGGACATCAAAATGCAGTGACGGCTGGTTTAAATCATTGTACTTCTGATTTGGCTGTAATTATTGATGCCGATTTACAGGACCCTCCCGAGCTAATCCCGCAAATGATAGAAACACTGAAAAAAAATCAGGCTCAAGTAGTGTATTGTGTACGTAAAATTCGAAAGGGAGAAAATTTATTTAAAAGGTTTTCAGCAAAAATATTTTATCGATTTTTGAATTTTTTGTCCGAAATAAAACTTCCCGTTGATACAGGTGATTTCAGATTGGTGGATAAAAATATTATTAGAGAATTCAACCGAATGAGGGAAAAAGGGAAATATATTCGTGGTTTAATTGCCTGGATGGGATTTAAGCAAGTACCTTTTTATTACGAAAGAGAAGCCCGTTTTGCAGGGGAAACAAAATATTCACTTTCTAAAATGATTAAATTGGCAACTACTTCCATGCTGTATTTCTCTAAAAAACCATTAAAAATAGCTATTTATCTCGGAATTTTTACAACCTTACTGGCTATTTTATTGGGTTTGTGGTCGATATTTGGGAAAATATTTGGTTTTACGAATGCCGATCCTGGATGGACATCCTTATTTGTAACCATCGTGTTTTTTGGTGGGATTCAATTACTTACGATTGGAATTTTAGGAACTTATATAGGAACCCTTTTTGATGAAGTGAAAGATAGACCTGAATATGTGGTGAAAAATCTACTGAATTTTGAAAATAATATAGAAAAGGAAAAATAACTACAATAAGCTTAGCTATTTATAATTCTCATAATTCAAGCAAATTCCACCAATTAATGCAACTTTTAAAGGAACACAAGATGAAAAATATTTTCCCTTTCATTTGCCCTGATGAATTTCAATTCAATGAATTTTACTAAGATCGTACGGTGTTTCTTGATAAACAAAGTAATTAAGCCAGTTTGTAAAAAGCAAATTAGCATGACTTCTCCAGCGAACAACAGGTTCATTTTCTGGATTATCATTCAAATAGTAATTTTTAGGTATCTTTATTGGCAACCCTTTTGCTAAATCTCTTTTATATTCATCATCCAGTGTTCGAACTGAATATTCAGAATGTCCAGTAATAAAGAACTCTCGTCCATTTCTTCCCATCACCATGTAGACACCTGATTCTGCGGATTCTGAAAGTAAAGTAAGCTCTGGAACTTTTTTAATATCTTCGGCACGAACTTCAGTGTAACGACTATGAGGAACATAAAACACATCGTCAAAACCTCGAAAAATTGGGTTTTGCGGATTATATAGCGTATGTTCGAAAACGCCAAATATTTTTTCTTTCAATGGATATTTAGGAATGCCATAATAATAATACAAACCAGCCTGGGCTGCCCAACATATAAACATAGTAGAAGTGACATGCGTACGCACCCAATCGAAAATTTTCGTGATTTCATCCCAGTAAGTCACTTCCTCATAAGATAAATGTTCAATTGGAGCGCCTGTGATAATCATTCCATCATAATTGCTTTCCTTGATGACATCAAATTTTTTGTAAAAAGCCATCATGTGCTCAATTGGCGTATTTTTGGGAGTATGACTTTCCAATTGCAAAAAATCGACTTCAATTTGAAGCGGTGAATTCGAAAGTAACCGTATCAAATCAGTTTCAGTAGTAATTTTTAAAGGCATCAAGTTTAATATCACAATCTTAAGAGGACGAATATCTTGATGAGAAGCTCTATCAGAATCCATTACAAAAATGTTTTCTTTTCTGAGAATTTCTACAGCGGGCATCGAGGCAGGAATATTTAATGGCATATTTTTATTTTTTCAAAAATTTTTTTATTCAAATAAGCTGATTAGTAATTGTTTGATTACTAAAACAACCTTACAAAAACAAAGTTCAAAATTAATAATATTTACGATAAATTTTCCAGTAAGCTTCACTTCCAATAAAATCATTCAGAAAATCATTCAATTTTTGTTGCAATTGTTTTGATTCTTTATACAACATCCAACCATATTGCTGGTCAAAACCGAGTGGTAAAGAAATATCGAGGTTTGGATATTGTAATTTCCACTTCAATGCATCTCTTTCATCACAAATGGTTTGTTTGATTTTGCCCATAGCCACCCATTTTACTAAATCTTCACAATTGACATCATCTACTTCAACCAGATAAATTGTATCAGCAATTTCATCAGAAAGATTTTTTAAGCGTAGTTTATGAGGTGATTTTTTTGGTATATAAATGGTGTCACCAGCTAAATCCACTTGATTTTTAATAATTTTTTCAGATGAATCTTTTCGTTGTATCAATACTTGCCTGGAAGTTTTAAGAGGAATAGTAAACAAATATTCATTTTGCCATTCGGAAGTAATAGGAATAAAATCAGCATAAATATCATAATTGCCTTTCCTTAAACCTTCCAAACATTCTTTAAAATTATTATTAGTACTAATTATTAATTCAAGATTCAAACTATCAGCAAAAGCTTTTGCAATTTCATATTGAAATCCAAAAACACTGTCTCCTTTCATTGCAAAACCAAGAACGCTGCTATCAGTGACAACAGCCAACCTTCCCGATTTTAAGATGGCTGGCAAATCATGTGCTGTCTTTTCTCTGAAAAACAATAGTTTAATAAATAAAATTAATAATACTAAAGCAATTGTTAAGTAAATATACTTTTTAATTTTCATAAATAAGTAACCATTATAAATGAATAAATCAATCGAAAGTTTTAAAAATACTGGGTTTTCCTTTTAATTATAAAAATTGGTAGAAACACCAATTTTAAAAATTGCTGGAGAAAGGGGATAATTAGGCATAGAAAAATAAGCAGTTTTCATAAACAACTGATTGACATGGTAATATTCTACAAAAAAACGAGCTTGTTTCAAATGAAAGTTGGCATATACATTAATTACTGGAAAATTTCCTACTTTTGTTGTGGACTGATTATAAAATTGTGCTGTAGCTGGCATATAACAAGGTGAATAATATTCTGTAAAATAACGTAAATTAGCACCTAATTGAGCACTTAGCACATTGAACCACAAGCCATTATAATATAAATTATGATACAAGACAAATGCAGGCAGCGGAATGACTTCCGAATTAGAACTTCGCTGATAGACAACATTGTTCTCCAAATTAAATTTTCCAAAATGAAAATCCTTTTTTAAATTCAATGCCAGAACTTGTACATTTCCATTGTGTTGTACCGGCAATGCTTGAGAATTAAAATAAATATAATCAGTCAAATTTTCCACAGAAACATTTAGTGAAAAATAGCGAGTTGGTATGGAAAAAGTTCCATTAATATTGGTACGATAGGTTTTGTTAAAATTATTATCCCAGCAAAAATGGTTAGAATGATAATGTTGTAAAAAATAAGAAGGTTTATTACTTTTTACAAATCCACCTGCCGTTAAAATAATACTATCTTTAAACAATTTAAAATAGCCACCCAATTTGCCTTTGATTTGAAAGTCTCCAGTTTTATATCCCAGCAATCCCATTTCGCCTAAAATTTCATAACGAAAACGTGGTCCTTTGTATTTTGAAAGAATTCCGCCAACCTTTGTGCTCGACATATTTTTTCGCTCTAAAACTGAATCAATTTTAAAAGTATATCTTTGAACTTCATTCTGTAAAAAAGCAGTCATTCCAAACTTCAACCATTTATTAAATTCCTCAGCCATATTTACAGATACAGTATTGGTTAATGATTGCAAAGCAGCTGTATCATTGGTTTGTGTAAAAGGCAGAAAAGTATTCTGGTAAAAATCTTTTTCTACTGTAGGTTCATAATATCTTTTTCGAGGATCTTCATATTTTATAGTATGGGCAAATCGCGTAACAGGGACATATTCCATTTTTACTGAATCTGGTGAAATATGAACTGGTCGTTCAAATCCAATTGTGTATTGTTGATTATAAAAAAAGACATTCTTTCTGTAAACTGAATATCCATTAATTCGAGTAGGAATATCTTTGGTGGCTATTCCTAAGGGTTCATATATATAAGAAGAATCAGCAATCCCTCCATTTTCATGATTGAACATGTTATTTACAGTCACTAAGCCAGTAGCACTATAATGTTTGCCATTATAACTGCCAAATAATGAGCCGCTAAAGCGTTTTGCTGCTTGATTATTATATTCGCCGACCGCATAGAAATAATCCAGGTTTGTCCCAAAATTCAGTGATTTATTGGCATTGGCAGTAAAAAGGAATTTAATATGATCTTGTTGGCGATATGTGGATCCACCCGTATTGTAAACAATATGAGTATAAGGCATTTTTACATTATAAAAAGTTGCTTTTTCTATATCCATTATGTAAGGATAAAAAGCTTCTGAAAAAATAAAATCGCTTTTTTCAGGGCGATCAAAATACAGTTTTGGTTCAATAGGAGAACCCAAGTTTCCATTATATGAATTGGCAATACTGAAACGATCAATGGGATTAGCATCCTGAAAATTAAGGTGTAAAGTATCTACTGGAATCGTATCTACCACAGCAAAAGGATCAGAAATTTTCCATGTCTTTACCGGACGAGGTTTTACAGGAATTGTTCCCCAAATACTATTAGTAAAGAAAAAAAGAATACAAAAAACAAGATGCTTTTTTATAGGCATTAAATGATAGTTAAGAAATTATCTGCCAAAAATTTAAAACGATAGCAAAATTACAAAAAATATCTTTTATGGATAATCACCACAATTTTATTTCTATCAAAACATTTTTTGTTAGACAGATAAATTTCCAATATATGAATTGCAAAATTATTGTATTTCCTTAATCAGATAGAGTAGAACGGGGAAATGGTCACTATAACCATTTAACCACACACCACCAGCATGAGTACGTAAGGGAGTACCTTTATAACGTCCTTCTTTTTGAATTAAAAAATCACGATTAAAAATTTCAGCTCTCCAAAACCTCAATTCATTAGGAGAAGCATGAAGTAAAGGGGCAGAAATAATAAGCTGATCAAATAAATTCCATTGATCGTTGTATGCGAGCGAACCTATCCCCTTATCAAAAGTTTTCCATAAAGTATTATATAAATCGCCATCTTTTACATCTTTAGGATTCTTTTTTGCACCTAAAATTTTTGCACAACTTTCATTGAAAGGATCATCATTGAGGTCACCCATAATGATAATTTTTGCTTTTGGATCCACTCTATATAGGGAATCAACAATAGAACGGGTAAGAGCTGCCGCAGCATTTCGTTTAGGTCGTGAAGCTAATTCACCTCCTGATCGAGAAGGCCAATGATTGACAATCACATGAATTTTTTCATCAAACAAATAACCACTTACCATTAGTTGATCTCGGGTGCGGAAAGTGGTGTCTTGTGTATATAATCGATATGATTTACTATTGGTCACAATAAAATATCTGGGATTATATAATAGCGCCACATCAATACCACGTCGGTCTGGACTGTCATGATGAACAATTTCATAAGAACGATTTACTAAAGTTGGTTGTTTAACCAAATCTTCTAATACACCTCTATTTTCAACCTCTGATACACCAACTATAATCGCTCCAACTGGTGTCACATCCAATCCAATCTGAGAAATTGTATACGAAAGGTGTTCAAGTTTTGAATAATATTTCATAGAATTCCATCGATAAGGTCCATTAGGCAAAAATTCTTCATCGTTCACATTTTCATTGTCAATCGTGTCAAATAAATTTTCTAAATTATAAAAAGCAACGCATGCAACCTGAACATTGACTTTATTGGATGATGAAGCAACAACAGTATTCTGAAAAGAAATTCCTAATATTAGAATAACTGAAAAAAGTAACACGAATAATGGATGATTTTTCATAACTAGAAATTTTTAATTTATTATTAAAAGACAACAAAAGTGTAGAAAAAAATTGAAAGAAAAAACATTTTTCGTAAAAAATCAATTTTATTCATTATTAAAACAATTTTTATTGTTTGAAGTATTTCAGTAAAATGTTAAATTTTCTTTTAAATTTTTTTCTCTCAATAATAGTTTTTAGTTAGATTAATACAAATTTATCCTAATATTTCTTTGTTAAAAATAAAAGAAAAAATTTCTTGGATAAATTTTTTCTGAAAATTTATTCAATAATTCAAAAAAAAGTTTTACCTTGTCACCCCTTTTTAAAATTCTATATGAAATATTTTACATAAATTAATTTTTTACTTATGAGAAAATTAGCAGTGGTTTTATGTATCGTTATGCACTCTTTTACAATTTTAATTGCACAAACCTCATTAAAAGGAGTAGTTAAAATAGCAGAAACTGACAAGCCTTTGCCGGGCGTTAAAGTAACTTTATTAAAACAAAATATTTCTACGATTACCAATCCTAATGGAGAATTTTCTTTAAGTTATTTAAAAGCAGGCGACGAAGAAATTCGTTTTACCAAAGACGGTTATTTCAGTCAAATTAAATTTATTCATTTAAAAGCGGATGCAGAAAATGATCTTGGTGTCATTTATTTGCGTGAAGACATTGCACAGCAAATGAAACAGGATATTATCCTTCAATTAAGCGAAAGTCAATTAGAAAATGAAGAAGGACGAGCTACTCAAAATATTTCACCTGTTTTAGCAAGTAAAGGCGATGTGTATCTTTCCCAGGCAAGTTATTCATTCAGTCCCATGCGTTTTAGTTTTCGTGGTTATGATCAAAATTATGAATCAACATACATAAATGGAGTTTATTTTAACGACATTGAAAGAGGTTTATTTAATTATTCTTCTTTAGGAGGTTTGAATGATGCCATGCGAAATCAAGATAAAACTTATGGAATTAGTCCTGCTACTTTTAGTTACGGCAATCTTGGAGGCGTTACCAATATTATTACAAAAGCCAGTACTTATGCAACTGGCACAAAAGCAAATGTTGCCTACAGTAATCGTTCTTACAAACTTAGAGGACAAGCTACTTATGCAACAGGATTGATGCAAAACGGGTGGGCTTTTGCTGGATCAGCAGTAGTACGTTGGGCAGATGAAGGAATTATTGAAGGAACATTTTATAATTCTGCTGGATTTTTCTTTTCTGCCGAAAAAGTCTTCAATAAGCAACATAGTTTATCATTTGTGGCTTTTGGAGCTCCTACCCAACGAGCTCAACAAGGTGCTACTACGCAAGAAACCTTTGATTTGGTAGGTTCCATTTACTATAATCCTTATTGGGGATATCAGGAAGGGAAAAAACGAAATTCAAGAATTGTGAAAAGTTTTGACCCGGCTGCTATTCTTTCTCATGAATTTAAAATCGACGAAAAAAAATTATTAAGAACCGGAATAGCCTTCCATTATAATTTTTATAGTAATTCTGCACTTGCTTATTATAATGCTCCCGATCCTCGTCCTGATTATTACCGTTATATGCCTAGTTTTCAACAAAATGAAGATATTAGAAATCAAATGATCTCTCTGTGGAAAACCGATCCAAATGTTTCACAAATCAATTGGGAAGAACTTTATTTGGCAAATTACCGAAATAATATTATAAATCCTTCTGGCACAGCAAAGTACGCTGTAGAACGACGTCATAATAATGCAATGGAAATAGTCTTGAATTCTACTTATAGTCAACAGTTTACAAAAAAACTTAAACTTACTGGCGGTATTGAAGGAAAAATGAATAAAGGCATGCATTACAAAACAATGGATGATCTGTTAGGTGGAAATCAATGGATTGATATAGATCAGTTTGCTGAACGTGATTTTCCAACTGATCCAAACATTATTCAAAATGATTTACGTAATCCAAATGCTGTTATTCATAAAGATGACATTTTTGGCTATCATTACAATATTAACACTCTCTATGTAGGTGCTTTTATTCAAAACGAATGGACATTACCTCAATTTGATATTTTTTATGCAGCAAAATTAAGTTACACACAATTTTATCGGTATGGTTTCATGCAAAATGGCCGTGCTCCTCAAAATTCTTATGGTAAAAGCAAAGTTTGGTGGTTTGTAGATCCGTCATTAAAAGCTGGTATTACTTATAAAATCGATGGACGAAACAGATTGTCCATCAATGGAATTGCCGAAACAAGAGCTCCGCTGGCAAGCAAATCTTATATTTCAGAACGAATCAAAGATACCTTGATCCCGCATTTAAAATCTGAAAAAGTTTGGTCTGCTGACATCAATTACAACTTCAGCTTTCCTGTGATCAGAGGAAGAATTGGCTTGTTTGAAACGAACGTTTATGGTACCTCCGATAAGTTGGGTTATTACGATGATGAATATCGAACCTTTATTAATCATGTTTTGGCAGACGTAAATAAAGTTTATAAAGGTGTGGAAGCTGGAGCATCAATAAAATTAAATAGTAATTTTTCTGTGGCAATAGCCGGCACTTATGCTGATTACTCTTATGCCAACAATGCAAAAGGAATTAAAAGTCCTGAAAATGGTTCGTTTCCTGATATTACTGAAACAGTTTTAACAAAAGGATTAAAAATTGCCAATGGACCTCAATTAGCAGCTAACATTACATTAGACTATTTCCACCCAAAAATGTGGTTTGCAGATATTACTTTGAATTACTTTGACAACAACTATTTGGACTTTGCTCCTAACAGGTTTACTGAAAACAATATGGCAAAATATACTACACCAGAAGTGTTAGCAGCACTAGGCACCCAAGAAAAACTCAAAAATGGCTTCCTTTTAGATGCATCAATTGGGAAATTAATTTATCTAAAAAACAGACGATCCTTAAATTTTAATTTAAGTGCCAGTAATATTTTGAATAACCAAAAAATGATCACCGGCGGCTATCAGCAAGCCCGCCTGCCGCTCACCAATGGAGCCATTGACCCGACCGGTCTGG